>NZ_CP090423.1:0-329444 GCF_023518235.1 Stenotrophomonas maltophilia | reverse complement strand
GGGCAAGGTGGATCTGGATGCACCGGCCAGCCGCTACGTGCCGGACCTGCCGGCCGCCTGGCGAACGATCAGGGTGCGTGACCTCCTCAACCACAGTTCGGGCGTCGCCGAGTACTACGACCGGGTCGACAATCGCTGGGTGAGCAAGGGCTACAGTGGCGTCGCGCCAGATCTTGCGGCCGCGCTGAAGGTGGCGGCCGCCGCGCCGATGCAGTTCGCCACCGGCAGCCGCGTGCAGTACACCCAGGCCAACTACCTGGTGCTGACGGCGTTGCTGGAAGCGCATTACCGCAAACCCTATCCGGCCATCGCGCGCGAGCGCATCCTGCAGCCGCTGAAGATGACCAGCACCTCGTGGGGCGTGGCCAGCGTGCCGGCCCAGCGCGCGGCGGTGCCGTACATCGGCAAGGACGGCGCATTGCAGCCCGCCAATGAAGACCCGTGGCCGAGCTACGGTTGGGGCCATGCCGACCTGCAGACCACCGTGGGCGACATGAACCGTTTCCTGCAGGCACTGGCCGCCGGCAAGCTGCTGCGCACGGCCACGCTGGAAACGCTCTGGCGGCCACAGACGCTGAGCGGCGGCGGCAGCAATTTCTTCTCCACCGGCTGGGACACCACCCGCAGCGATGGCTACACCCAGGTCGGCCACGATGGCGGCACCCGTGTGCGTGCGCGGCTGGCCTACAAGGGCACGCTGGCCGACGGCTACTGGGTGTTCGTGTACCTGACCAACGGCAGTGCGCGCAATGTGTGGTCGAGCACGTTGGTGGAAAGCACGATGGCGGTGGCCGCACCGGGGGAATTCCCGCATGCGGTGCTGTCCGAGCGATTGATCGCTTATGCGCTGGATGATGATGCAGGCGCTGCGCACGCCCTGCGCGCGTGGTTGCGCGACAGCAGCGGCATCGCGGCCAGCGAACTGGAGCGGGCGATCAACAGCGACGGCTACGCCATCCTCGCGAGCCTCGGCGCGCGCAGGGCGCTGAAGGTATTCACGCTCAACACCGAGCTGTATCCGCAGTCGGCCAATGTCTGGGACAGTCTGGCCGAGTGCCATGCCGCGCTGGGTGACAAGGAAACGGCAGAGCGGCTCTACGCGAAGTCGAAGGCGCTGGCGAAGCCTTCGCCGTAACCCTGCTGTAGAGCCGAGCCCATGCTCGGCTGCTCTTCATTGCAACAGCAGAAGACCCACGCTGCGCGCGACAGCCGAGCATGGGCTCGGCTCTACATGGATGCCGTGGGCGGCCATACGCTGCCGATGGGTGACGTGGCGCGCCCGACCTGTTAACTTGCGCGCCACTTTTGTGGTTTACAGCATTTCGCATGTCGCTCTCGCCTCACCGCCCCACCCCGTCGCTGCTGTTCCTGGCCGTTTCCTTCAGCCTGCCCGTCACTGCCCAGGCCGCCCCGCAGGCCACCACCCTCGATGCCGTACAGGTCACCGCCGCCGATGCCAGTGCGCAGGCACGCGCGGAACTGAAGCGCGTGTCGGGCGCCAGCAATGTCATCGACGTGGCCAAGGCCGACGGCCGCCTGTCCAGCAGCGCCGATGTGCTGGCCTACCAGCCCGGCATCAGCGCGCAGTCGCCAGGCAACGAGGGCACCAAGGTCTCGATCCGCGGCTCGGGCATCAATCGCGGCCCGGGTGCGCATGCCTCGGGCATTGCAGTGTCGATCGACGGCTTGCCGCTGACCGGTCCGGGTGGCACGCCGTACGAACTGCTGGAACCGCTGTGGCTGTCGCGCGTGGAGGTACTGCGCGGGGCCAACGGTTTCGAACGCGGCGCGCTGGCGCTCGGCGGCGCCATCGATTACGTCAGCCGCAGCGGCCGTGATTCGGCGGGCGTGCAGTTGCATTACGAGGCCGGCAGCCGTGGCTACCAGAAGCGTGGCCTGAGCTGGGGCGGCGTCAGCGGTGATGTCGACTATTTCCTGGCCTACACCGATACCGAATTCGACGGCTACCAGCGCCACGCAAGCGGCGATGGCAAGGGCGCGATGGCGAACATCGGATGGCAGATCACGCCCGGCCTGCAGACGCGCTTCTTCGTGCGCTATCGCGAAACCAACCACGAAACACCCGGGCGCCTGACCCGCGACCAGATCCGCAACGATCCGCATGCGGCGAATCCGGCCAACCTGGCCATCGATGCGCGCCGCCCGCAGCCGGGCAGCACCTGGCTGGGCAATGTCACCACGCTGCAGATCGATGAGGATTCGTCGCTGCAGGCCGGGCTGGTCTATCACAAATATCCGATGGACCTGAACGAAAGCCTGTACCGCCAGCAGCTGGACTACGCCAACCTCAACGCCACGCTCGATTACCGCCATCACCACACGCTGTTCGGGCTGGACAGCGACACCACGATCGGCCTGCGCGTCACCCATGACCTCGACGCCGACGTGCGCGAGTCGCTGCGCTTTGCCAGCAACGGCTATGCCGCCGGCACGCGCACGCGTGACTTCCGCCACCACGGCACCGACAGCACGCTGCACGTCAGCAATACCCTCACCTTCAATGACCGCCTGCGCATGCAGACCGGGCTGGCACTGATCAACACTCGCCGCGACGTACAGGTGACCTGGCCCAGCAGCGGCGGCCGCCTGCGCGATCATGACTGGGACTATGCGCCGCGACTGGGCTTCACCTGGCAGCACAGCGCGCAGACACAGTGGTTCGGCAACCTCAGCCGCTCGGTGGAAGCGCCGCATCCGTGGTCGATGATCTGGGGTTCGAACCAGTATTTCGGGCCGGGCAATGGCCCATCCACGGGCCGCCAGCGCACGCCGGTGCCGATGCAGAACCAGACCGCCACCACGCTGGAACTGGGTGCACGTGGCGACGCTGCGGTCGGTCGGTGGGAACTGACCGGCTACTACGCGCATGTGAACCACGAACTGCTGAGCGTGGAGCTGCAGCCGGTGCCGAACCTGTTCATCGCAGAGAACAACGCCAGCCCCACCGTGCACCGTGGCATCGAAGCCGGCTTGGACAGCACGCTGTGGCAGGCCGCGCCGGGACGCTTGTCGCTGCGTCAGGCGTACACCTTCAGCGATTTCCGTTACCGCCACGATGCACGCTTTGGCACCAACCGCCTGCCGGGCCTGCCGCGCCACAGCTACCAGGCCGAGCTGCGCTTCGATCACGCGTCCGGTCTGTATGCCTCGCTGAACACCGAATACGCCTCACGCATCGCGGTGGACTATGCCAACAGCTACTGGGCCGACAGCCATGTGATCTTCGGCAGCCGCATCGGCTACGACGCACCCGATGGCCGCTGGCAGGCGTGGGCGGAGATGCGCAACCTCGGCAACCGTCACTACGCCGCCACGGTCACGCCGGGCTATGACGATGCGGGCAAGGATGTGGCGCGCTCGACGCCGGGCGAAGGCCGTGGCGTCTATGCGGGTGTGCGTTGGCGTTTCGATTGAGCCACGCCACGGCGCGATCACACCCCGCGGAAAACTTCCAGCAGGCTGGCCGCGCCCGGTACCAGCTGCTGGGCCAGCCAGCCCACGATCGCAAAGAACAACAGCAGGCCCAGCAGCGGCCAGATCGTGTGCGTCACGCATACCCGCCACCAGCCCTGCTCCTGCATGCCTTGCATGCGCCGGTACAGGCCACCGGCGATGGCCGCATCCACCAGCAGTTCTGCCATCAGCAGCGGCGCTGACCATACCACCCATGCGCTGACCAGCACGACCGCTGCGCCCACCGCGACGATGCCGAGGACGGCCAGCAATGGCAGCCCGGCTTCGTCTTCGGCCAGTCCGGCCAGCGGCACCTCGCTCACCTCAACCCCGCTCTGCGCTGCCGACTCGTTCCACGAGGCAGACGCACCGCCACCACCGGAACGCCCGCCGACATCACTCCACGGCGATTGCGCGGCGCTGCCGTGTGCCGATGGGGTGCCTCCGCCCACCTCCGACGACAGCGCATCGAGCACGTTGTCCCAGCGCCAACGGATCCAGACCCACATCAGCAGCAGGAACACGCCGTAGGCCAGCAGTACCGCCAGCGGGTAGCGCAGCAGCATGGCCTCTACACCGGCCAGCCGCAGCAGATGTGAGACGAGGAACCCGGCGGCGCCGGTCAGCGCAACGATCAGGGCCATCTGCAGCCGCGGCCAACCACGCTGCTGCAGGTGCCGCCGCGCACGCACGACTTCGCTGCCACGGCTCCTGCGCAGCTTCAATGCACTGGTGGAAGAATGGCGCGGGTTCTTCATGCCGCCCCTCGTAGGCGGGAGGCAACGCGGTCAGCGACCTCGGAAACCTGATGCTGCATGCGGACGTCCTTGCCGGGCACGCGTAGGCGGTGATGGCTGGATTCTATCGCCACGCGGCGCCGCGTCCAGAGCGCGCACAGCTTCATTGATCAGGCAGCACCGGGCGTTACGCGCTCATCCACGCGTGACGTGGATCTACCGGATACGGCCGGATCAAGGCGGCGTAGCGGCTTTCAGCAGCTGCGCGGCCACCTGGTCGAACGGGGCGATATCCTGCAGCGCGCGGCTCATCGCCACCGCGCCTTCCACGCCGGCAATCACCAGGCTGGCCAGGCCGGCCGCGGCAGTCGCGTCGTGGCCATCGGCGACGAAGGCAGCTGCCAGGTGCCCCTGCCAGCGCACGAACACCTCGGCGGCGGCCACGCGTGGCTGGCTCGGTGCGGCATCCATCGGCTCTTCCACTGCGGCCGCCAGCACCGGGCAACCGGCACGGAACTGCGTGCGCAGCAGGCGTTCGCGCCACATCGCCAGGAACTGCTGCAGGCCCTGTGCCGCGCCGCCCTTCAGCAACTCCACCAGCAGCGCCTCCACCTTGTCGCCGGCCATGTGCGTGGCGCGTGCCAGCAGTTCCTGCTTGCCGCCCGGGAAATGATGGTAGGTGGAGCCCAGAGGTGCGTCGGCCAGCTTGGTCACCTCGCGGATGCTGGTCGCGTTGAGGCCGACCCGCGCCAGCATCTGTGCCGCAGCATCAATCACCCGTTGCGGGGCGTCAGAGGGTCGCGGGCTCACGGCGGGGTTCCTTGCCAGGACAGTTGTCATAGATTAGCGTACCGACCGTTCTATAACAGTCGTCATAAACATGAATCTATGGTTCCGCCTGCTCCACCTGCTGCTGTGCAGCCTGTTCCGGCCGAAGCTGGAAGCCCCGTTCGGGGTCTCGCGGCTGCAGTTCCGGGTGCTGCCCAACGACCTGGACAGCAACCTGCACATGACCAACGGCCGCTACTGGAACATCTTCGATCTGGGCCGGCTGGACCTGATCCTGCGCATGGGCCTGGGCCGGGTGGCGCTGCGTGAGAAGTGGGCACCGATCGTCGGCGCCGGCACCATCCAGTTCCGCCGCGAACTGAAGCCGTTCCAGCGCTTCACCCTGGAAACACGCCTGGTCGGCTGGGTCGGCTCGCGCGGCATCATGGAGCAGCGCGTGCTGATCGGCCCCGAGCAGAAGATCGCCACCCGTGCACTGCTGGTCACCGGCATCTACGACCGCCGCGCGCGCCGGTTCCTGGGCATGCCGACGATGATGGAAGCCATCGGCGTGGTCGCGCCGCCGTCACCGCCGCTCAGTGCCGCCGCCGAAGCGCTGCTGGCAGCCGATGCGGCGCTGAAGCGGGATGACGCCTGAGCCGCATCAGACCCTGGGCATGTTCTTGGTCACGCAGTGGATGCCGCCACCGCCGCCGGCAATCGCGTCGATATCCACCTGCTCGATCACGCGGCCGGGGTACAGATCCTCCAGCAGTTCACGGCAGTAGCCATCGGCCGCATCGTCACCGAACTGCGGCGCCACCACCGCGCCGTTGATCGGTAGATAGTTGATGTAGCCCATCGCCAGATCGTCGTTGTCACGGGTATGCACGTTGTCGCGCCCGTCCAGCGGCGGCGGCAGCGTGTGCACCTGCAGGCGCCGGCCATCGGCGTCGGTCGCATCGCGCAGTATCTCAAGATGCTCGCGGGTCAGATCGTAGTCGTAGGACTCCGGATCATTGTCGAGGTTGGCGATCACCACGCCCGGGCGCACGAAGCGCGCATAGAAATCCACGTGCGCATCGGTGATGTCCTCGCCGGCGATGCCGGGCAACCAGATCACCTTGCGCAGGCCCAGGTGATGCTTCAGCTCGGCCTCGATATCCGCGCGCGACAACTCCGGATTGCGGTTGCGGTTCACCCAGCAGCTCTCGGTGAGAATGGCCGTGCCGTGGCCGTCGACTTCGATGCCACCGCCCTCGCCGACCAGATCGCTTTCCAACAGCGTCGCACCGGTCACCTGCGCCAGCCACGGCGCCACCGCGCCATCGTTGCGCGCGCTCTGCTTGCCGCCCCAACCGTTGAAGTTGAAATCGACCAGGCCCAGTCCGCCCCGGCCGTCGGTGACGAAACACCCGCCGTAGTCGCGCACCCAGATGTCATCCAGCGGCACCTCCAGGAATTCGATGTTGTCGCGACCGCAGCGGTCCTGCGCCTGCTTCCGCTGCGCCGGGCGGCACAGCACGCTGACCGGCTGGTGGCGGGCGATGGTGCGCGCGAGCCGGGCCACGGCGCTGTTCACCGCATCGGCCTGCGCGCCCCACACCCGCTGCTGCGCGGCAAACGCGAGAAAAACGCGTTCCTGCGGGCCGTGCTCGTCGGGCATGCGCCAGGCGCCCGCGCCTGGGCCCGCGGCTGCAACGCGCCCCGGCAGGCCGGCCAGGCCCAGTGCCGCCAGGCCGCCAAGCCCGGCCGCACCGGCCAGCTGGGTAAGGAAGTGACGACGGGTAGACATGACGGGCTCCACGGGGTTGGGGGTCAGACCATGCTGCGCTTGCCGATCCATAAGAACAAACGATAGATTCAGCCATCAATTGAACAGTTCTGCTTATCTGAAATGCTCAAGCACTGGCCCACGCTGAACGCCCTGCGCGGCTTCGAAGCCGCCGCGCGGCTGGGCAGTTTCCAGGCCGCGGCCGAGGAACTGCACCTGACCCAGTCGGCGATCAGCCAGCAGATCCGCGGCCTGGAGGCCTCGTTGCAGCAGCCACTGTTCTTCCGTCAGGGCCGTAGCGTCACGCTGACCGACGCCGGCATCGACCTGCTGGAAACCACCCAGTCCCTGCTGCGGCAGCTGGCCAGTGGCATCCGCCGGCTTGATCAGTACCGCAAGCCCAATCAATTGATCGTCAACACCAGCCCGGCCTTTGCCCGGCATTGGCTGGTGCCGCGCCTGGCAGAGTTCCATCGCCTGCATCCCGATGCCGACCTGTGGCTGCTGACCAGCGAAGAAGCGCCGGACATGACCACGCAGACCCTGGACATCGCCGTACGCGATGACCTCGATTCACAGGCGCACTGCCAGCACCGCGTGCTGCTGCAGGATCGCCTCTATCCGGCCTGCCACCCGGCGCTGCTGGCCACGCCAGTGCATGAGCGCCTCACCCTGCACGGCGAGCGCGAGATGGACTGGAGCCAATGGCAGGTGCAGGGCGGCGCCGACGTTGGCCAGCGCCGCGACGGCATGAACTTTTCCGAGCCCGGGCAGCTGCTGGACGCCGCCTGCCAGGGGCTGGGCATTGCCCTGGTGAGCGAGCTGCTGGCGGCACGGGCCTGCCAACAGGGACAGCTGCACGCGCTGGACGACGCACGCGTGCGCGGCCCGCGCTGGAGCTGGCTGGTGCATGAGGACAGCGCCGCCGAACCGCTGGTGATCGGCTTCTGCGCGTGGTTGCAGGCCAGCCTGTCCGCTTCTACTTCTGCTTCAGTGCGCGGCTGACGGCCGCTTCTGCCAACGGCGCCATGCGCGCATAGCCCTGCGCCGTCGGATGCACACCGTCCTCGGCCAGCTGCGGATCGAGGCCGCCGACTGCATTGGCCATCGGCGTGTAGTAGTCCAGATAGACCAGCTGCTTCGCCTCGGCGTAGCGCTTCAATGCATCGTTCAGCGCACGCACTTTCGGCGCCGGCGTGATGCCCGGCATCCACGGGTACTCGCTGACCGGCAGCACCGAGGCCAGTACCACGCCGATGCCGTGCGTGCGCGCCAGATCCACCATCGCATGCAGGTTGTCTTCGATCATCGCCTGCGTGGAGGGACCGGTGTTGCCGGCGACATCGTTGGTGCCGGCCAGGATCACCACCACCTGCGGCTTCAGCGCCAGCACGTCCTGCGGGAAACGCAGCAGCATCTGCGCCGTGGTCTGGCCACTGATGCCGCGGTTGAGCCAGCCCTTGCCGGCAAAGAACGAGGCGCTGCCTTCCCTGCCCCAGCCTTCGGTGATGGAATCGCCGTAGAACACCACGCGTGGCTGGCCGGGCACAGCGGCAGGCAGCGCAGCGTTGGCGTCGCGATAGCGCTGCAGCTGCGGCCAATCGGCGAGCTGCTGCTGCATGAAGCGCACCTCGTCCGGGCGCAGCTGCTCGACCGGCTTCAGCAGCAGCGGATTGACCGCCGCAGGTTCGGCCGCCTTCAGCGGGGCGCTCAGCGCCATGGCAACGGTGATGGCAGCGGCAAGCAGCATGGATCCACGCATGCGGGTTCTCCAGGAAACCAGACCCGCAGTCTAGCGCTGCCTGCCCGCTTCATCGCGAAGCCGAGCGCGCCGCCACGCCGGTCACCTTGGCCGGCATCCACATGCCCGGCGTCCAGCCGCTGGCGGCCAGGATCGCCTTCGGGTCATCCTGCTGGACCAGCGCACGCACCGCCTCGCGCTTGTCCCTGGCCTGCAGGTAGTACGCCTTGGCGATGCGGTAACCCACCCAGTAACCCAGGTCGTAGGGTTCCTGCGAACCGGGCGTGTAGTTGTACAGCCACGGTGACAGGTCGGTGCTGTCCAGGTCGAGTGCGAATGCGCTTTCGATATGCACTTCGCGGCCGCGCGTCCACGCGGCGTGGCGCCCATTGCCGACGTTGCCGGAGATCAGTTCGGTGATGAACTCGGCGATCCCTTCGCCCAGCGAAATGCGCAGCACCGTCGCGCGTGGATCACCCGGTTCGACATCGATCAGGCCGGTCTGCTGGATGTGCACGTACTCGTGCGCGATCACGTGCACGAAGCGATCCTGCACGTTGGCATTCATGAAATCGGCCGCACACAGCGCTTCCAGGCCGATGATCACGCCACTTTTCGAGGTCAGGCCGACCGGCCGGCCGCGGCCCACCGCGATGGTCACCGGAGGGAATGTGGTCTGCGGGTAGATCGCCTGCAGGTTGGCGAACACCTGCACCAGGCGCTGCTTCACCGCCGGCAGCTCGGCCAGGCAGTTTCGTCCCTGCGCGTACAGCGCCGGCTGGTTGGCGATGGCCTCGGCGATGCGTTCAGCGGTGACCCGGCGCGCCTGGGCCAGCTCGGCCAGGCCGGTAGAGCCCTCGGCCAGGTAGTCGCGCAATTGGGCCACGCTGGGCTTGCCATCCGCACTGTCGTAAATCGCGTAGAAACGGCCGACATCCTCGGTGAGGATCTGCGGCCCCGTCGGTGCGGCGGCGGCCACGCCCACCGCCCCGGCACAGGCCAGGGCCAGCAGGCCGCGCAGGATCATGTGCATCGCTCCGTCCTTGGTGGTGTGCATGCAAGGCGCGCAATTTACCACTCTGCCCGGGCCGCCGCAGCAGGTGGATGCGGCGCCCCCTGGGCTATGCCAGACTCCCCCTGGGCAGCCAGCCACGGATGACGGAGCACGCACCATGATGATCGTTCCCGCCTACTGGGCCGAAGCCCGCGTACAGGCCCGCTTCCGTGGCCGCGCGCTGGTCGTGCGCCGCTTCGGCTGGTCCGATGAGGGCCCCGCCGAAGCCCAGGCACATGCCGATGCCCGCGCCAACGAGGCACTCAACGCCATCGTTGCCGGGCAGCCGCTGCCGCGCCGCGAGGTGCGCAGCAATTACGGCGTGGAAGGCGTGCCGATCCGCGAACAGATCGTGCAGCGCGATGGCGACGTGGTGATCACCCGCAACAGCTACGGCGCGCTGTGCCTGAACAGTCCGGATGTGTTGTTCGCCGACATCGACCACGCGCCTGCGCCGGGCGGTTGCGTGATGCCGGCCCTGATCGCCGCCGCGGTGCTGCTGGCCGGCGCCATCACCGGCACCCTGCTCTGGCATTGGCTGGTCGGGCTGGTGCTGGGCGTGGTGGCACTGCTGCTGGCCAACGCGGCAGTGCTGGCACGCCGGCGGCAACGCCTCGCCGCCGCCGGCGGTGCCGAAGGCATCGCACTGCAGCGGGTGGCGGCCTTCAGCGAACGGCACCCGGACTGGCACCTGCGCGCCTACCGCACCCCGGCCGGCCTGCGTCTGCTGGCGATGCACGCGACATTCCTGCCCGAAGACGAGCAGCTGCAGGGGTTGTTCAAGGCCCTCGGCACCGATGCACTGTACGCACGCATGTGCCGGCTGCAGCACTGCTTCCGTGCGCGGCTGACCCCCAAGCCATGGCGGGTCGGCTTGAAGTACCGCATCCGGCCGCCGGTGGCGGCCTGGTCCGCCGAGCAGGCCAGCAACCTCGACCGCCTGGCCTGGATCGCCGAGTACGAGAAGAAGAGCGCCGGCTTCGCGGCCTGCGCCTATCTGCGCAGCTTCGGCGATACCACGCGGGTGCATGCCAAGGCCGAACATGTGCGCGAACTGCACGACCGGCTGTCGCACGCGCAGGACCGCCTGCCGCTGGCATGACGGCGGCGCAGGCTCAGTCGGCACCCTGCACGAACGGCTGCCCGGCCAGGGTCATGCCCACCCGCACCGCAATCTGCTGGCCGCTCTTTTCGAAGGTCGTCGCGCACTGCGTGCCGCCTTTCTGGCATCGAACCTCCGGAAAGCCTTCCAGCGGTTCGGCAGCGCCCGCCACCGCGGCTGGCTGCCACCCGGCAGCATCCAGCAGGCGCTTGGCCTTGGCATAGGGCATGCCGGCGATGATGCCCAGCTGCGCCAGTTCGGCGGGCAGCGGCTGGGCGTGAGCAGGAGCCTGCGCCACCATCAGTAATGCAGCAAGAACCACAACCTTCATCGGTGCGCCCCACAACGTGCGTTGGAGCTACAGGGTAGCCCAGTGGCGGCCGCTGTCGGCGCATGGATCACCCCCTGTTACGCAATCCAGGCAGGCCGATACCTGGCGTTACCGTTCGGTCAATGCTCTCCCGGCCGAAGCCCATCGCCCCAGCGCGCCCGCAACGGCCCCTGCTGCCGGAACCGTTGCGGGCAAGCCGCCTCACGCGCAGGCCGGATCAGCCCGGCACGAGCGTGGCGCGCGCCTCCTGGCGGTGCAGTGCCCCCGCCCACAGGGATGGATCGACACCGCCCAGCTGCGCAGGCGCATCGCCAGCGAGCCCCGTGTCAGCACCCGCCTGGAACGCGCCCATGGCCCCCACCAGATGCTGAAGTTCCGCCTCCAGTGACATGGCCTCCGGCGCGGACGCGGCGGCGGAGGTCATGCTGGTGCGCAGCGCGGTCATCGGCGTCAACTGACTGGCAATCTGATCTGCAGTGATGGCGTAGCCACCATCGCCAGGCTGCACGAAGGCAATGGCGTACTGTCCACCCTGGAAATGGCGGAGCACACGCATCTGCTGCCCGGCGCTGCCATCCACCCTGACGACCAGATCATCGCCATCACGGTGATAGCTCAGGCGGCTGCGATCGATGCCATCGAAGTACAACCAGTCGGTACCACCGCCGGTGTTGTCCACCGTATCGGCGCCCGACCCGGCCCGGTAGAAGTACGTGTCGTTGCCCACTCCGCCGATGAGCATGTCATCGCCATCTTCGCCTACCAGTTGGTCGTCGCCGGCGCCACCGATCAGGATGTCCTTGCCGGACCCGCTGAAGCTGCCGTTGCCACCGGACAGGTAATCGTTGCCATCACCGCCTTCCAGCTTGTCATCGCCCCCCATGCCAAACAACTTGTCGTCGCCGGCAAGACCCTTGATCAGGTCACGCCCACTGGTACCAACCAACTGCTCGGCGTTCGCCGTACCGTTGATCTTGGAGGGGTAATCGGCATCGTTTCCGGTCCCCGGCGTACCTCCGCCGTCGCCACCGCCATTGCTGACCAGCGCATTGATGGCCGCCGTGTTGAGCGCATTGCCGGTGGCAGCCTGCAGATAGTCGAGCGCCCAGTCACCGCCCAGGAAGTGATTGGTCACCGTGACGCGTTGGTTGGCATTTCCGTTCACAACGATCACCAGGTTGTCACCTTCGCGGGTGAAAGCCAGCTGTCCGGTGGTAATGCCGTTCTGGAAGAACAACCAGTCGACGCCTCCCCCTGTGTTGTCGATCACATCGTTCCCGCCGCCATGGATGTACTGGTCATCGCCGCTGCCACCCAGAAGCACGTTGTTACCGTCCTGGCCGCGCAGAGTATCGTTGCCTGCGCCTCCCTCAAGCCGGTCATTGCCCGAGCCCGCAGCGCTGCCATTGCCGCCCGCAAGCTGATCATTGCCATCGCCTCCGCGCAGCGTGTCGTCGCCTGCCATACCGAACAGCGTGTCATCGCCGCCCAGACCCTCGATCAGGTCCTTGCCCGCGGTGCCCACCAGCTGCTCTCCTGCCGACGTCCCGGTAACGGTCTTGTCGAACCCGCCCCCACTGCCGCCGCTGACCAGCTGGTTGATCTGGGCTGCGCTGAGTGAACTGCCTCCATCAGGCTGAACCTGATCGATGGCCCAGTCCCCACCGAGGAAGTGATTACGCACGCGTACCGCCGGCGTAGCTCCCTGGTCGATCCGGATCAACAGGTCATCCCCGTCGCGGGAGAAGCTCAGCCGTTCCCGGGTGACCCCGTTCTGGAAGAACACCGTATCGTTGCCGCCTCCGGTGTTGTCTACGACATCACTGCCTGAGTTCGCATCGACCAGATAGGCGTCGTTGCCCGCGCCGCCCAGCAGGGTATCGTTGCCCGCCCCACCACTGAGCGTGTCGTTGCCGCCTCCCCCATTGAGCGTGTTGCTGCCACTGTTGCCCGCCAGGTAGTTGGCCAACGCATTGCCGGTCCCGTTGATGTCGGCACTTCCGGTCAGGAACAGGTTCTCCAGATCCGCCGACAGCGTGTAGGAGGCCGAAGACTGCACCTGGTCCGTGCCCCCGCCGGCAAGCTCGATGATCGTGTCCGCCGTGTTGTCCACGATGTAGATGTCATTGCCTGCGCCACCACTCATCTGATCGGCACCGCTGCCGCCATCAAGATAGTCCGCACCATTGTCACCGCGCAGGACATCGTCACCGCTGCCACCCCAGAGCTGGTCATCGCCGTCGCCGCCGACAAGGGTGTCGTTGCCGTCCATGCCGCTCAGCTTGTTTGCCGCAGCGTTGCCATTGATGACATTGTCCAACGCGTTGCCGTTGCCGGACACGATGCCGTTGGCCAGGATCAGGTTCTCGACATTGTCGGCCAGGATCAGGTTGGTCTCGAAGCGACGCTCGATGGTATCCAGACCGCCGTCTTCGTCCTCGAACACACGGTCCTGGGCCGATTCGATGATGTACAGATCGTCGCCCAGGCCACCGTACAGACGATCGGCACCGAGGCCGCCCTCGAGCCGGTTGTTGCCATCGTTGCCATACAGCTCGTTGTCCAGGCTGTTGCCAACTCCGCTCAGGTGGCCGGAGCCGGTCAGCACCAGATTCTCCAGATGGTCGCCCAGCTGCCAGTCCAGCGCCGCCTCGACCGTATCGACGCCTTCGCCGGCCACCTCGATGACAACATCGCCGGCGCTGTCGACCACGTAGGTATCATCGCCGGCACCGCCGACAAGGCGATCTTCGCCGGCCGCGCCATCAAGCCTGTTGTCGCCCTGGTTGCCTACCAGCGTGTTGTTGCCCTGGTTGCCGATGCCTTCGTATGCACCGTCGAGCAGCTCGAGCCGCTCGACGTGATCGCCCAGCACGTAGCGATGACTGCCACTGCGGACGGTGTCGTCGCCTCCGCCGGCCAGTTCGATCACCTGCTGGCTCGGATCATTCACCACATAGATGTCGTCGCCCTCGCCGCCATACAGGCGATCACCGGCGCCAGCGCCATTCAACACGTCATTACCTGCGCCGCCATGCAGATCGTCACGGAACTGGGTGCCGGCAAGCACATCCGCGCCATCGGTACCCCGCAGCACGTTGCGCACATTCACCGTCAGCCAGGCCGTGGTGCGCTGCCCCCAGCTGTCGGCAGCAATGATCTCCAGCGAAAGATCCGCACCGCCATTGGGCGGTGTGCCCGTCAGCTGCCCGGTAAGCGGGTCGATGACCAGCCAGGCCGGCGCATTCGCACTCAGTGAATAGGTCAGCGTGTCCTGGGCCTCGTCCTGGAACATGCCCGAGGGAATCTGTGCCGAGAAGGCCGCATCACCAATGGCCTCGAACTCGACGAACGGGATCAGCGTGATCGGAGGCTTGTTGGTGTACGGCAGCTGGTGAAGATCGCCGCGACGCACGGTGCCATCGGCGAACAGGAAGTGGTCGACCACCCCACGCACCACCAGACTGCCGCTTTCCTCATACCAGTAGTTGCTGACCGTGAGCTGATCATTCTGATCGCTGCCGACCTGCACGATCAGGTCCAGCCCACTGCGGCTGAAGGTGACGTCGTCCGGGTCGATGCCTGCGCCAAACACCACACGGTCGCGCCCGGCACCCGGCTGCGAATCCACCGTATCGCGGCCATCGCCGATTCCGTAGTGGAAGTCGTCGTCGCCATAACCGCCCCTGAGCATGTCATCGCCGGTACCGCCATGCAGGTCCGCACCGCCCTGGCCTGCGATCAGCTGATCATTACCCTCTTCACCATAGAGGTAGTCCCGGCTGGCCTTGTAGACCGTGTTCGGCTCGCGATCGCCGCCCTTGAGGGTATCGTTGCCTCCGCCGCCGCGGATTTCGTTGCTGAATCCGTTTCCGGTCAGGACGTTGTCACCGGCATCGCCGCGCAGGTTGGCGTGGAACGCGCCCCCGTTGATGGTGCCCGCGCCGCGTCCGTCAGGCACCAGGTTGTTGCCCAGCTCCAGGTTCTCGACATTTGCGAAGTCTGCCACCTCGAACCACTGGTTCTGGGGCGCGCCATCTTCGAGAGCGTCGATCACCACGGTATCGTTGCCTTCCCCGGCCAACTCCACCACTGTGTCGTTGGCACTGATGATGTAGCGATCATCTCCCATACCACCGTACAGATGGTTGGCGCCGGTCGACGTGCGGCCGTTGAGCGTGTTGTCGCCCGCATTGCCCCAGCCCGACCAGTCGCCGCTTCCGACCAGTTCCAGGTTCTCGATGTTGACCAGGTTGGCGATCGAGTAGGACAGGCTGGCACGCACCGTGTCGATGGAGAAGCGGTTGTCCCAGCCCCAGTCACCCTCGATGATCACATCGCCGAGGCTGTCGACAACATAGGTTTCGTTGGCCTGGGTTCCGATCAGCGTGTCATTGCCGGCGCCACCATCAAGCACGTAGTAGCGTCCACTATGGCTGCCCATATAGGACGGCTTGCCAAACTGGATGATGTTGTCCAGGTCGTTGCCGACCAGGGTGCGGGGAATGTGCACGATCCAGCCAGGATAGGACGGGTTCTGCCAATGCCAGGTGTTGCTGTTGAAGACGCCCACCAGATTCTCGACATTGGCCGTCAGGGTGTATGAGAAGGACTCGGCAAAGACGGTGTCCACGCCTTCGCCTTCCAGTTCGATGACCGTGTCCGGGGAAGAGGCGTACTGGTAGCCGGTGCTGATGTAGTAGCGATCATTGCCAGCACCGCCCCGCAGGATGTCCGGGCTGCCATCACTGAATTCGTTCGCATACAGCATGTCATCGCCGGCACCGCCATCAAGCAGGTCCGCACCGCCATCGCCGTAGATCACATCATTGCCATCACCGCCGAAGAGCTGGTCATCGCCTTCGCCACCGAAGATTCGATCGTTGCCCCCCTTTCCATGGACGATATCGTTGCCGGCACCGGCGCGCAGGTTGTTGCCTTCGTCGGTCGCTGTGTACGTATCGTCAGCGTCGGTACCAGTCCAGCTTCGCGCCGTCTCGACAAAGTCCTCGGCGCTCATCCACGTGCCGTCGTCGAACTGGATGATGTGGCTGCGGTTGCTCCCGGCAAGGAATCCATCCAGGCTCAGAGACTGGAACCCGGCACCGGTGAAGAAGGCGAGCATCAGGTCATCGCCGGAGACCTGGATGTTGTTGATCATCGCCCGTGTCAGTCCAGGGCCGATACGGATGATGTCCGTGCCGGCAGCGGCGCTTCCCAGGTTGATGATGCGGTCATAACCATGACCAAAATCGTAGTGATAGATGTCATTGCCGGCGCCGCCGTCGAGCACGTCGTGGCCAAGACCGCCGATCAGCAGGTCATCGCCGGCGCCACCGAACAGCCGGTCGTTGCCCTCCAGGCCCATCAACGTATCGTTGCCGTCAGCGCCATACAGACTGTCGTCACCGCTGGTGCCCAGCATGCTGTCATCACCGCCTGTACCGAAGACAAGCGTCGGCACCTCCAGTTGTTCCTCCAGGCGTTCGCGATCGGTGACATCAATACCGCCCACCGCAATGCCACCGGAACCAGAGGATGCAAAATAGTTGTGCACCACCACGGTATCAGTACCGTCGCGGTGGCGAATGATCAGATCCAGCCCGTACGCCTCGTAGTGCAGATCGGTCTGATTGATGCTGGTACCGAAGGTGATGCGATCACTGCCCGGATTGCCCTCCTGCAGGTAGACATGATCGATACCAAACCCCGCTTCGAAGTGGTACTGGTTGTTGCCGGTGCCACCGTAGAGCAGGTCATTGCCGCTGCCGCCATCGAGGAGGTCATCGCCGGCACCACCGGACAGCAGATCATTGCCTGCGCCACCGCGCAGCGTATCGTTGCCACCCGGGCCATTGTCTTCATCACCGTACAGCCTGTCATCGCCGGCACCACCATTGAGCTCGTCGTGCCCGCCCTGCCCGAACAGCACGTCGTTGCCGGCACCGCCGTCGAGATAATCATTCCCAGCCGCACCGGAACTGCCCGCGCCGCCATCGCCAGCCAGGACGTCATCACCGGCGCCGCCATACAGACTGTCGTTGCCATCCTCACCAAACAGACGGTCGGCGCCGCTGCCCCCGTTCAAGGAATCATTGCCGGCACCGCCCTGCAGCTCGTCGTCGCCATCGCCGCCGTCGAGGGTGTCGCGCCCATCACCTCCCATCAACAGGTCGTTGCCCGCACCACCGGCAAGCACATCGTCACCCGCTTCGCCACGCAGGGTGTCGGCCCCCTCACCACCGGACAGTGTGTCCTTGCCGGACCCACCCCACAGTTCGTCGTCGCCCTGGCCGCCCATGAGCGTGTCATCGCCTTCGCCGCCGATCAGCACGTCCTTGCCGGCGCCGCCATCAAGATGATCGTTGCCATCGCCACCTTCCAGATGATCGGCGCCCTCGCCGCCCAGCAGAACATCATTGCCATCCTGCCCGAACAGCCGGTCGGTGCCATTGCCGCCGTCGAGAGTGTCGTCGCCATCTTCGCCCTGCAGCTCGTCGTCACCGTCTTCGCCCATGAGGCGATCGTTGCCGGTGCCGCCAACCAGAAGATCGTTTCCGATACCGCCCGACAGCAGATCATCGCCGGCCTGACCGGACAGCTGGTCGTTGCCGGCGCCACCACGCAGGATGTCATTGCCGCCCCCGACGATTCCAGACTGCGGGTAATAGTCCCCCCAGATCAGATCGTCACCGTCTCCGCCGTCGATCAGATCATTTCCACCTTCACCCCACATCTCGTCGTCGCCGGCGCCGGCGCCGCCGTCAATGCTGTCGTTGCCGTCTCCGCCTGCCACCTGGTCGTTGCCGGCCCCGGCGAGGATCACATCGTGACCGCCTTCACCACTGATCGCATCGTTGCCATCCCCACCATCGAGGTAGTCGGCTGCACTGCTGCCACCGAGCTGGTCGTTGCCGTCTTCGCCAAACAGGCTCACACCGCTGGTGTAGGTGATACCCGAGCCCTCCTCCGTGGTGATCCGTCCCTGGCCCAGCGCAATGCCATCCGGCTCGGTGGCGCTGCTATAGACAAGGGTGTAGGTATCATTGTCCAGACGACGGAATCTGAACGTCCAGCCCGGCGCCACCGAGGCGCCACTGAAATCGAACATCCCCGACAGGCCATAGTTGAAGCCGATGGCCAGGCTGCCATCATCGCGGCGCCCCAGACGCTGCATTGCAGTCCAGCTGAAGAAGGCCTCCACGTCGCGCCAGATGCCGGATTCGGTGATCGGCACGCGTGAATTCGTGCGCACATCAAAGCCGAAGTTCCACTGCGCATTCAGGACATCATTGCCCTCTCCGCCATGCGCGATCGTCTCCGATCCCAGGCCAGAGATGAAGTCGTCGCCAACACCGCCGGTGATGATGTCGGCGCCACCGCGACCATTGATGATGTCACTGCCTTCACCGCCATCCAAGGTGTCACCGCTGCCGAACGCGGTTCCCCAGATCATGTCGCGGCCATTGCCACCGGACAGGTTGACCGCACCACTGGGCGCGCTGTTCACGAAGGGATTGAGGAAGTCGGCCAGCCCGGTTCCGCCCGTGCCTGCCTGGCCCGGCTTGAACTCCGGAAGCGTGATGCCCAGATGGCCCTGGCTCCAGCCGTCGACCATCACACTGCCGGTGTCGGTGCCACTGCGGATGATCAGCTTCGACCCATTGGCGATCGAGTGGCTGACCTTGATCTGGCCATCGGCGCTCTCCCAGGTGGTGGCCGACGTTGCGATGAGCCCGTTGGCCCAGGCCCCGTTGCCATTGATGACCACGGTACCGTTGCCGTCGGTGTCAACGATCGTATCCAGATCGCCGGCCAGGCCCGTGCCGATGGTGTAGGTGTCAAAGCCCATCCCGCCGCGCAACGTGTCGCTGCCGATGCCGCCGTCGAGCGTATCGTTGCCGGCGCCACCGAACAGCGCGTCATTGCCGGCGCCGCCGTTCAGGGTGTCGTTGCCGCTACCGCCGTCGATCACATCGTTGCCGGCCAGACCAGACAGCACGTCCGCGCCTTCCTGGCCGAAGATGACGTCGGCTTCATCGGTACCGTCGATGGCATCGCCCTGCAGCGAGCCATAGGCGGTCAGTCCGCTCCCTGGCTTCACCGACAGCTTCAGCACGTCCGGCAGGGCATTGAGGAACTCGCGGATCTGGTCCTTGTTGAACTCTCCGTCCTGGGCATCCAGCATCAGCGCGCCGGTGAAGAACAGGAAGGGATCCAACGGGCGGGCAGCCCCTCCGGTACCGTCCTCCAGCATTTCGGTGCTCAGCCGTGCCAGCCATGCCGAGTACACGTCATCGTTCATACCCAGACGCCAGAACCATGAACCGGCCCCCATGGGATCGTTCTCTGCGTTCTTGACCACCTTGACCAGCAGTTCGATGCCGGCCTTGGTATCCCACGGCAGACGACCGTTGCTGTTGAGCATCGAGTCCCAGATGGCATCGCGTTGCTGCTGGTCCAGAAGTCTGAAGGGCGTATTCAACGTCCAGGAATCAACCGGCAGGTTCAGCTCGGTGAAAATGCGGTTATGGAAGGTCCAGGCTTCGTCGGCGGTGATCTCACGAACAACGTCGCCCGCCGCATCTGCGATCTGGTCGAGCATGTCCAGGAGGCCCCGGGCCATGCCCGCGCGCACCGCCTGGATCTTCGCATCGTCCACGGGAACGCCATGATCCTTTGCGGTTTCCTCCAGAAACTCCAGTGCAGTCAGACCGGAGAACATGTTGCCCACGGCCACGCCACTGGCCAACCGGGCATAGCGATGCCCGAAACCGGCGATGAACTGGTACACCTCCTCGATCTTGCCGCTGTCGAGCATCGCCCGCGCCAGTGCACGCTGTTCGGCTGTCATCGTTTCAACCACGTTCAATCTCCTTCACGTTCCGGTGTGTAGGGCAATGGGACCTGATGCGTTGCAGATAGGCCTGGACATCGGCCTGGATCTCCCGCCAATGCGGCAGCAGGTTCTGACGGTAAACAATGGTGGTGCGTACATTCCGCAGCCCAGGCTGCTCAAGCGAGGCCTCGCACAGGGGCGTCCACTGCGGAGGTGCGTATTGCGGCCCGGTCATGCAGCGGATCAGGACAGTGGGTGCGCGTGCTGGGTCCAGGCTGTCGGTATAGGTGATCCGGTTCCAGTTGAAGCTTCGGCGCTCCGACAGCGCCGGTCGGGCCATCTCCAGTCCAAGCGCTGCGTCACGACCGAAATCGAATGTGACCACGGCGGGCAGTTCCTGATGGTGCAGGCGATACAGTCCCCAGTCCCGTATCTGCTGCAGCGTGATGTTCTCGCCCTCGCCGGCCTGGTTCAGGCCGATGTCGATCCAGTTCGAATCGCCGTTCCCCACCGAGTCATGCCGGTCGTAGTCCTGTCGGGTCCGCGCATTGCGCGGCGCCATCTCCGGCCAACGCAGCTGGATGGAAACACTGCGCAATGTCGCGCCGCAGGTGGACGCGGGCTCGGCCTGCGCGTCCCGATCCGTCTCCCATATCCACACATCCTGCCTGGGCACCTCCAGCGCGACACCACCGATGCGCCCCTGCAGTCGTGCAGCTTCTGGTCCTTTCCTGTCGGACCCGCATCCCACCAGCACGAATGACAACGACAACCACAGCATCACGTCGAACCGCAGCCGGCACACGCTCGCCAACCATCTGCCAGCCGCCGCTGGATCGGCCTCAGCGTTCACGCAGCGCCTCCTGCGCGTGCTGCTGCAGAGGGCTGAGCAGATAGTCGATGACCCGTCGTCGCCCCGTCTTGATCTCTGCGGACAAGCTCATGCCAGCACTCATCCTCACCTTGACGCCGCCGATGTCCAGCTCGGGACGGTCCAGGCGGATCCGTGCCGGAAACACCAGGCCCAGCTGCTCATCCTGTGCGGCATCATGGGAGACGCTCACGACGGTACCGGTGAGATAGCCATAGCGGGTGTAGGGGAAACTGTCGATCTTGATCGTGACCGCCTGGCCCGGCCGCACGAAGCCGATGTCCTTGTTGAGCAGCGTCGCTTCCACTTCCATGCCATCGCCACTGGGCACCACCACCAGCAGCGGTTGTGCCGGCGTCACCACGCCGCCCACGGTGTGCACGGCCAGCTGCTGCACGGTCCCGTCCACCGGCGCGCGCAACGTCATCTGTCGATTGCGCTGACCGGTCTTGGCCACTTCCGGCCCCATCTGCCCGATCTGCTCCTGTGCCTTGCGCAGTTCATCAAGGGCCTGTTGCCGGGTGTCGGTGAGCAGCACGCGCAGTTCTTCCCGTGCCGCCAGCAGCGCCGAGCGCAGCTCCTGCACCCGATTGCGCTGCGTGGCCAGGTCGCGCTCGGCGGCGATGCGTTCCTGTTCGCGCAACAGATAGTCGTGGCGCCCAACGTAGTTGCCTTCCACCAGGCGAGCATAGTCCGCCGCGCGGGTGCGCGCGATCTGCGCCGAATCACTCAACGGCTGAATCAAGCCCTCGGTGGTGTGAAGCTCTGCCTGGCGCTGCTGGATGCCGGCCTGCAGGCCATTGCGCCGTGCCCGGAAAGCGTCGAACTGACTGCGCACGAGCACCTGCTCGTCCGCCAGCCGCTGCGCGGGAAGGCCGCTGTCCAATGGCAACTGCGGCTGGCTGCCCGTGTCGAAGGCCACCAGCAGAGCATCCAGTCTCAGTGCCGCCAGCCGGGCGTTGGTCAAGGCTTCGCCGGCCTGGGCGAGCTCTGCCCCGGCGCCCGCCCCCTCCAGCTCGATCAGCAGCTCACCGGCTTTGACCGCCTGCCCGTCGCGCACCAGGATGCGGCGGACCACAGCGGTCTCGGCTGGCTGCACCACCTTGGTACGCGAGTTGACGACGGTCTTGCCGGGCGCCACCGCTACGATGTCGAGCTGGCCGATGCATGCCCAAAGCAGTGCCACGCAGAACAACGCGATGATGATCCGCATGCTCCAGCGCGACGTTGGCGAAACCGGCGTCTCGATCAGCTCCAGGTGGGCAGGCAGGAAATCGCGCTCATCGGCTGTTCGCTGCGGCGATTCCATCTGCGCACGGGCCTTCCACGCCGCACTCGCCACCCTTGCGTATCGACCCAGAAAATCGCCTGCGGCCTGGAATCGATGCTTCATGCGGCCCCCGCCTGCAACCGCTGCAGGTGGGCATAGAAACCATCGGGCAGGCGCATCAGTTCCTCATGAGCGCCGGCCTCGACGATCCGCCCCTTCTCCACCACCACGATGCGGTTCGCATGGCGCACCGTAGACAGCCTGTGCGCGATGATAAGCACCGTGCGGCCCTTGCATATCGCGCGCATGTTGGACATCACCGCATGCTCGGACTCGTAGTCCAGTGCACTGGTTGCCTCGTCGAAGATCAGGATGCGCGGATCGGTGATCAGCGCCCGGGCGATGGCGATGCGCTGGCGTTGGCCACCGGAGAGTCCTGCACCGTGTTCACCCACCTTGGTGTCATAGCCCTCGGGCAGCTCGACGATGAACTCATGCGCGCCGGCAAGCATGGCGGCCTGGATCACCCGTTCCAGCGGCATGCCGGGTTCGCCCAGCGCGATGTTCTCGCGCACCGAGCGGTTGAACAGGAAATTCTCCTGCAGGACTACGCCGAGCTGACGACGCAACCACGCCGGATCAGCCAGTGCCAGATCGTGGCCATCGATCAGTACCCTGCCATGCTCAGGCGAATAGAGGCGCTGCACCAGCTTGGTCAGCGTGCTCTTGCCCGAACCTGAGCGGCCGACGATGCCGATCACCTCGCCCGGTCGAACATCCAGCTCGATGTCATTGAGCACGGCGGCGGCGTCGGGACGATAACGGAACCCAACGCGCTCGAACGTGATCCGGCCCTGGATTGGCGGCAATGCCATCCGGCTTCCCGGCAGCTCGGTGCGCGTATTGAGGATATCGCCCAGCCGTTCGACCGAGATCCCGACCTGCTGGAAGTCCTGCCACAACTGCGCCAGACGGATGATGGGCGCTGCCACCTGGCCGGACAGCATGTTGAAGGCAATCAGCTGACCCAGAGTCAACTTGCCATCGATGACCAGCTTCGCACCCCAGAACAGGATCGCAACGGCCACCAACTTCTGCACCAGCTGTACGCTCTGTTGGCCGAGTGTGGCGATCTTGGTGACGTTGAAGCCTGCACTGACATACCCGGCCAGCTGGCTGTCCCAGGTGCGGGTCACCCTCGGGTCCACTGCCATGGCCTTGACCGTTCCGATCCCGCTGACGGTCTCCACCAGGAAGGCCTGGTTGTCCGCGCCTCGCTGGAACTTGTCATTCAGACGCCTGCGAAGCACAGGTGTCACCAGCGCCGAAATGAGCGCGTACAGCGGCAGCGACAATGCCACGATCAGCGTAAGCCAGCCGCTGTAATGGAACATCACGGCAAGGAAGACAACCGTGAAGAACAGGTCCAGCACTGAGGTCAACGCCTGCCCGGTGAGGAAGCTGCGGATGTTCTCCAGTTCCCGCACGCGGGCGATGGTGTCGCCCACCCGTCGCGATTCGAAGTACGCCAGCGGAAGCGCCAGCACGTGCCGGAACAGACGCGCGCCGAGTTCGACATCGATCTTGCTGCTGGTGTGTGAGAAGACGTAGGTGCGCAGGCCTGACAACACCACGTCGAACACCGCCATCGACACCAGGCCGATGGCAATCACATCCAGCGTGGTGAGCCCGCGGTGCACCAGCACCTTGTCCATCACCACCTGGTAGAACAGGGGTGTAACAAGAGCAAACATCTGGATGAAGAACGAGACGATCAGCACTTCCACCAGCAGGCGCCGGTACTTGATCACCGCAGGGATGAACCAGCTGAAATCGAACTTTGCCAGTTCGCCCAGCACCGAGGCACGCGAGGTCACCTGCAGCAGGCGCCCTGCATAGCGCTGCGCCAGTTCGTCCAGCGTGAGTGTTCGCGGCCGCTTTTCGGCCAGGTCGTGGATGAGTACCTGACCGGCGTCGACCCGTGCAATGATGAAAGGGTGTGCGCCTGCCAACGCCAGCGCCGGCAGCGTGACCCGGGAAAGGCGCCGCAGCGGCGTTGCAGAGATCCTCGCCTTGAGGCCAAGCCGGCTGGCGGCCAGCAGCAGGGCCGTCTCGTCAAAAGCTTCGCCGTTGCGCCCATGCGCATGCGCAAGCTGTTCCGCATCCGCAGCGATGCCATGGAACTGCGCAAGCAGTACCAACCCCCGCAATGCCAGATCCGGCTGGGCGTGAAGCACGCGCTCGCGTGCGACGCCCGGACTGGCTACCGTCCCCTGGTGCATGTCATCCCTGAATGCGTTTTCCCCGGCCCGATCATCGGATGGGCCTCCCGCGGATGTCAAGACCGCGTGATGTGCACCTGACCAACGCTCCCACTGCGCCGGCTACACCCCATCCCTGCCGTGGGGCTGACAGCACAGGGCCGCCCGCAGGCGGCCCTGTGCTGCGCCGTCGAGCAAGCTCGACGCTACCTGGCGTTCTTGTAGAGCAAGCTCGACGCTACTTGGCGTTCTTCACGTAGGTGTCGAACCAGTTCAACATTTCCGCCACAAGCTGCTCGTTCGATTCCAGCGCGGTGTACCAGTGCGGCTCGTTGGGCAGCATCACCAGGCGGGTGGTGCCGCCGTTACCGCGAATAGCCTGGTACAACTTGCGCGACTGGAACGGCTCGGTGCCCGGGTTGGCATCGTCCTCGCCGTGGACCAGCAGCAGCGGCAGCTTGATCTTGTCGGCATAGAAGAACGGCGACGCCTTCAGGTACACGTCCTGCGCCTGCCACACCGAACGACGTTCGTTCTGGAAGCCGAACGGGGTGAAGGTCTTGTTGTACGAGCCACTGGTTGCCACGCCGGCCTTGAACAGGTTGGTGTGCGCGATCAGGTTGGCGGTCATCAGGCCGCCATGGCTGTGACCGGTCACGCCGATGCGGTTGCGGTCGACCACGCCCATCTCCACCGCCTTGTCCACCGCCGCCTTGGCGTCGGCTTCCAGCTGCTCCAGGTAGGTGTCGTAGGCGTTCTTCGGGTCGCCCACGATCGGGAAGGAGGCGTTGTCGATGATCGCGTAGCCGGCCAGCAGCATCAGGCGGTACGGCTGCAGACGGGTGAAGGTCTGCTGCGAACCGGACACCTGCCCCGCCTGTGCCGCGTTGGCGAAGTCGGCCGGGTACGCGTACAGGATTGCCGGCACGCGCTGGCCTTCCTTGTAGCCCGGCGGCGTGTACAGGGTGAACGACAGGTCCACGCCGTCGGCACGCTTGTAGGTCACCAGCTGCTTCTTGATCTGGCGCACTTCCGGGGTCGGGTCGGCCAGCTTGGTCAGCGCAGTAGCACTGGACGCGAACTGGGCCTCGCCGGCCTTCGCATCAGCCACAGCATCACCCTGCTGGCGGATGAAGGCATTGGGCGGATCGATCACCGACTGGTGCCAGGTCAGGTAACGGCCCGGCGTGTTGCTGAAGCCGAGGAACTGCTCGTAGGCATCGGCGCTGCTGCGGAACAGGCGTTCGCTCTTCAGCGAGCCCAGATCCAGGCGGTCCAGGAACGGGCGGTCACCCTGCGGCGAGGCGCCGCGCCCGCTGAGGAATACATGATTGCCGTCCTGGCGCACGACCTGTGCACCGGTGGGCAGGCGGGTGAAGACCAGGTTGCCGGGGTCGCCGTACAGCTCATCACTGGACATGTCCCACAGCAGGCGGCCTTCCTTCTTCGGCTGGTCCACATCGACGATGCGGGTCTGCACCCAGTGGCGGTTCTCGTCATTCTCGTACTGGAACGCCACCGCCGGATCGGCAGTCCATGCGTAGCCTTCGAAGCGCTGCGCGGTGCGGGCGATTTCCACCGGCTTGCCGTTGAACGGTGCCTTCAGCATCAGCACGCGGTCGCGGTGCGGCACGCTGACCTTCCAGTCACCCTTGTCCAGCGCTTCGGCATAGACCAGGGTGGCCGGATCGGTGGCGCGCCAGTCGAAACCACGCGGGCCTTCCGGCACGCCGTGCACCGGCACGCGGTCGGCCAGCGGCAGGCTGGCAATCGGCGTGGCCTTGCCGCTGGTGATGTCCAGCACGGCCACGTCGTTGGCAAAGCGCTGGTAGGTCACCGCATGCGAGTACGGGGCCTTTATCGATTCGGTCAGCACATGCACGCCGTCGGGCGCGGCGCTGACGTCGTTGAACAACGCCGGCTGCCCGACCGGACGCACGCTGCCGGCGGCGGTATCGACCACGGCCAGCTGCGAGGCACCGTAGTAGGCGAACAGCTTCTCGTCATGCACGCTGGTCAGCGTATCGCGCGCCTCATAGGTGCTGCTCTCGCCGCTGCTGCCCAGCGATTCCTGCGCATCCGGGCCGGTCGGCACGCCACCGTCGGACGGCGCCGGGCCCTGGTTGGCCGGCACCAGCTTCACCAGCAGCTTCTGGCTGCCGCCCAGCCACTGCACGGTGTTGCCGAAGATCGGGTTCAGCTGCACGTTCGGGATCTGCTTCACCTGCCCCGTGCTGGCATCGCCCACCCACAGCTGCACGCTGGTATCGACCGCATTCTGGAAGGCGAAATGGCTTCCATCGGCCGACCACAGCGCGCCGGTGGCGCAGCCCTGCGGCAGGTTGACCTTGGTTTCCTTGCCGCTGCCGATATCAACCAGGGTGAAGTCGGCCACGCACGCCGGGATGCCGTAGCCACCTGGGGTGTCATGGCGGCTGCGGTTCTTCGGCTCCAGGCGCACGCCGGCCAGCTTCAGGTACGGCTGGGCGACGCGGCTGATCGACGGATAGGTCTGCGCGGTGGTCAGCAGCAGGCGCTGGCCACCCGGGGCCACGTTCGGCGCAGGCGGCGGCGGTGCCTTCAGCACCCTGAGCAGGTGCTCCGGCGGCTTTGCGTAATCGGCAAGCGCCGGGCCAGCGGCCAGCAGGCCGGCAGTGGCAACGGCAACCGCCGCCGCCAGCGAGGTTCGACGGATCAGCATCCTTATCCCCTGCAGTGTGAATGGAGCCCGAGGACGGGCAAGAGCCCGAATCTAGCACCGCAGCAGGTGGGGGGAATGGGCCGGAAGGGCTAGTGGCCGGATGCAGCAAAGTCGAACACACCCGGCGAGGCCGGCAGCGGGCCGGCATCTGCCAGGCGTGGGCCGTCATCACTGCTGGGCGTGCAGATCCCAGGCGGTCAGGTAGTCGGGGTCGACCACGATCATGCCGCTGTTGCGCATGCGGTATTCGCCGGGCGCGGCCCGCTGGTACTGGTCAAGCATGGGCGGCAGGTAGTGCTCATGACCATCATCTTCGTCGGCCAGCACCACGCCCTCATCGGCGCTGATGCGCAGCACGGTGCCGGCGTACTGTTCCAGACCCTGCACCTGGCCGTCGCCGCCATAGCGAGTGACGCCGACCAGCACCACCTTGCCGATCATTTCCTCGGCCTTGGCATCGTCCAGGGGCGGCAGCATGGGAGTGAATGGGTCGCTCATCGGTGCACCTCCAAAGCCTGTGGGGACATCGTGGATTCGGCACTCTCCCGCGTTGCCAATGCCGACGGCGACGCAGGGGTCCATCTCGGGGCGCAAGTGCGTGGATCGCAGGACCGGCCGGGCCATGCCGGGGTCGCGATGTGTGAAAAGTATCTGAAACTGCGGGGAAACGGCCATCCGTGCCGGGGGCGTGACCGTGTCAGGTCAAGGTCAACACCATGCGTTGCGTTGCATACAGGGTGAAGCATGACAGCTGCACTTTAGCGGCATGACGGCCTCCTGCTGAAGGTCACACGCGGGCGTGTTGCTCCGTTGAGACGAATGCTGCCACCCGGCCCGGAACGAAGAAGTGAAGATTGCAGGCGGCCGCTACACGATGTTTCGCGCGCTACCTGTTCGTTAAGCATGGGCCCTGCTCGGCCCCGGCGCGACGGCCCGGGCGCCACGCTAGAATGCGCCCATGCGCACCGTACATGCCCTCCGTTACATTACCCCGCTGCGGGAAGGCGGCTCCCTGCCCGCCGTGGTCGAGACCGACGACGACGGCATGGCCGTACTGAAGTTCCGCGGTGCCGGCCAGGGCCCGAAGGCGCTGATCGCCGAGCTGATTGCCGGCGAGATGGCGCGCACGCTGGGCCTGCCGATTCCGGAGATCCTGTTTGTCGAACTGGACCGCGAGTTCGCCCGCACCGAGCCGGATCCGGAGATCCAGGAGCTGATCCGTGCCAGCGAGGGCCTGAACCTGGGACTGGATTACCTGCCCGGCGCGATCAACTACGACCCGGCCGCGATGCCGGTGGACTCTGACCTGGCGTCGCGTATCGTCTGGTTCGATGCATTCACCAGCAATGTCGATCGCACCACGCGCAATCCCAATCTGATGGTGTGGCACCGCCAGCTGTACCTGATCGACCACGGTGCGGCGATGTACTTCCACCACGACTGGGCCAATGCCGGCGATGCCTGCGAGAAACCGTTCGTGCTGATCCGTGACCATGTACTGCTGTCATTCGCCAGCCGCATCGCCGAGGTGGATACCGAACTGGCTGCACGCCTGACCGATGCCGAGATCGAGCGCATCGTCGACCTGGTGCCCGACAGCTGGCTGGTGAACGAGCCGGCCTTCGACAGCCCGCAGGCCTATCGGCAAGGCTACATCGACTATCTCAAGCATCGCCTGAAAGTGCGTGCGGTGTTCGTGCAGGAGGCCATCCGTGCCCACGCTGCACACGTATGACTATGCGGTCATCCGCGTGGTACCGCGGGTGGAACGCGAAGAATTCATCAACGTCGGGGTGATCGTGTCCTGCCCCGGTGCACGGCACCTGGAAGCGGCCATCGAGATTGATCCCGCACGCCTGCACGCGTTCGCGCCAACGCTGGACCAGGAGGCGCTGCAGCCGTGGCTGGATGCGATCGTGGCGATCTGCCGCGGCGATGCCGGCGCTGGGCCGATCGCGCAGCTGCCGGCGCGTGCACGTTTCCACTTCCTCACCGCCAAGCGCAGTTCGATCGTGCAGATGTCGAGCACGCACGTAGGCCGAACCGCCGATCCGGCGGGTGTGGTGGAGCACCTGATGACGAAGATGGTGCGGATACCGGCCCCCGATCGGATGACGTCGACCGGGTGACGTCCACTGGGTAGAGTCGACTGTTAGTCGACTGCCGTCCGCGAAGGGATCGAAGCGCCCGCGCTTCGCGCGAGAGTCGACCAACGGTCGACTCTACATCCATTGCCTCACGTTCACTGCAACGGCAACCGCCGCGCGATGTAGTTGACCACATTGCCGATCGCATCCGGATCGACATTGGCCAGACCGACGATCACATAGCCCTGCGCGGGCAGCACCACGATGGCACTGTTCGATCCCGGCGCACCGCCTTCATGGCCGTACTGGTGTTCCCTGCCCTCGCCCTGCACCACGAAGCCAAAGCCATACCAGCGCTTGTGATTCTGCGCCGTGGTGGCCTGCTGCAGCAGTGCCGGCGGGACCAGCTTCCCGCCGCGCAATGCCTCGGCGAACTTCAGCATGTCGGTGGCCGTGCTGTAACCACCGCCGGCGGACATGCCTCGCCATGGCAGCGACTTCGTTTCACGCACCCATTGCCCGTCCTTCTTCGTGTAGGCGACGGCACGCTGTGGCACCTTCACCGTTTCCGGTTCGAAGCCGGTGCCGGTCATGCCAGCCGGTCGCAGGATGTGCTGCTCCACATAGGCATGGTACGACTGTCCTGAAACGGTCTCGATGAGGCGCCCAAGCACGATGAAGCCATAGTTGGAGTAGCTGTCCTGGCTGCCGGGCGTGAACTGCGGTGCATCCTTGGCGAAGCGCTGCACGTAGTCGTCCAGCGTCTTCAGCGAGGCCGAGTACTGTTCGAAGTCATCGCCGAAAAAGTCGCCAAGGCCACTGGTGTGGGTCAACAACTGGCGGACGGTCACCTCAGCGGCGACGGCCTTGTTCGGGTAGTCCGGCAGGTGCTTGCCGATCGTATCGTCAAGCCCCAGCTTGCCGGCCTGCACCAGCTGCAGGATGGCCACCGAGGTGAACATCTTGTTGGACGACGCCAGCCGGAAGCGCGTATCCGCCCGCACCGGAATACCGCCTTCGCGATCCGCCTGGCCGCCCCGCCAATCCAGCAGCACCTGGCCGTTGCGCGCCACCAGCAGCGCTCCCGACAGCGCGTCCTGTGCGCGCAGCGCGTCCAGCTTCGTCCTGGCGTCAGCCATCAGGGCCGGCAACGCAACGCGCTCCGGCTTGTACTTGTCCGGTATTCCGGTGCCTTCGATCTGGAACAGCTTCAGGTGTGCTGGATGGTCCGCGTCCATCTCCGCCGTCACCCACATCGCACGCTCGTTCAGCTGGCCCATCACCAGCAGCTTCGCGTGACCAGGCGCGCCCTCGCGCGTTTCCAGCACGCGCAGCGGGCCGGTACTCCCGCGGAACTCGAGATAGTCCCCGGGGCCACTGCCTTCCTTCTTCGCATACTTGTCGGCGAAAGCATGCAACGCATCGAGGCTGCCTGCGTTGAAAGCCGCAAGCCAGTCATCGATGGCGTCCTGCGCATGCGGATGTGCAGGTTCGGAGGTGGTTGCGCCAATCGCAGGAAATACCGGCGCGGCCGTCAGAAGCGGACAAGCCAGCGCAGCGCACAGCAGCAGACGTCCAACAGCCTTCATCGCAGTTCCTTTGCAGGAATCCCTGCACGCATCCTAGAGCAAGCATGCGCCTGCCGCATCCACGCTACGGACTCTGCCGCAGCACCTCCACCGTGACGTTGAATGCTTCGATGCGGCGCCACTCGCTGCGCGGATGCGGCAGCGACTCCACGCCCATCCCGATCCGGTACCTCACCGTGTCTGCACCTTCGCGCCAGCTGTAGGGCCCGCCATTGCTCCAGCCACAGCAGGTGTAACGCAACATCGGCATTCCGAACGTCTCATGCAGATACGCTTCGACCTGCTCGGCGCGTGCGCCGGCAACGCGGTAGTGGGCCTGCATGGGCTTGATGTAGGACACGTCGTCCTGACTGCAGCCCAGGTATTCCAGCCCTGCCGGCTTCCGCCCCATCGCCTGCAGGAAATCCTGGCATGGGGTGTCCGGTCGCGCCAATCCATCGGCACGCCCACGTGCCTCCCACTCGGCCTGCACCTGCGCAGGCGCGTGGCTGCCGGACAACGACGCCAGCAGCAGCACGCCGAGGGCAGGATGGAATGGCGGAATGGACGTCACGGGGCGATTCTTCGCAGAGGGGCGCCGGAATGCTACCTGATGCCTGCGCTATCGCCGCGCCATGCTCTGCTCATTGAACCGCGCCACGCAGAAATCCAGGAAGCTGCGCAGCTTGGGCGTCAGCTGGCGATCGCGCGGGTACACCAGGTTGATCGAGGTCGACACCGGCACGAAGCCGGGCAGCACTTCCACCAGTTCACCGCGCGCGAGTGCGGCGGCCAGCATCTCGTGCGGCTGCAGGATCAGCCCCAACCCACCCACCGCAGCGGTCAGCAACGGCTCGGCCTGGTTGACCATGAAGCGGCTGGACACCGGCACGGTCAGCACACCGCCGTCGGCATCGAGGAAGCTCCAGCGGGTGCGGATGATCGAATGCGCGAAGCCCAGGCATTCGTGCCGGCTCAGGTCGCTCGGGTGGGTGATGGGTGGACGCGAGGCCAGATACCCCGGTGCCGCACACAGCACCAGCGGATACGGACCCAGCCGCCTCGCCACCAGTCCGCTGTCGGCCAGATCACCGGTGCGGAACACCAGGTCGTAGCCGTCTTCGACGATGTTGACCAGGCTGTTGGACAGATTCAGATCAACCTGCACGTCTGGGTAGGCCTGCATGTAGGCCACCACCGCCGGGCCCAGCGCATGCACGCCGAAGGTGACCGGCGCGCTGATGCGCAGGCGCCCCATCGGCCGCCCGCGCGCCACTTCGGCCAGCTGTTCGGCGCCCTCCACTTCCTCCAGGATCACCCGCGCCCGCGCCAGATAGGCCTGGCCGAAGTCGGTCAGGCTCTGCTTTCGCGTAGTGCGGTTGAGCAGGCGAACGCCCAGGTGCTGCTCCAGCGCCTGGATGTGCTTGCCGACCAGCTGCGGCGACAGGTCCAGCGCGTCGGCGGCAGCGGCGAACGAGCCGACCTCGGCCACCTTGGCGAAGGTCCGGAGCGGAACGATCAGGTCCATTGCAAACGGATGTTTTCCAATGAAACGCCAGATTACCCCTTATTCTGGATGCAGACCACGCGCATAGTGGCCGCCACGCCCCCGCCGGCCCGCGCGCCGGCCCTTCCCAGGAGCCCCCATGAGTCAGGTTGTCCGCATCCACGAATATGGCAATGCCGATGTGCTGCGCATCGACGAGGTCGACGTTCCCGCCCCCGCCGCCGACGAGGTGCAGATCCGGGTCAAGGCGATCGGCCTGAACCGCGCCGAGGTGATGTTCCGCAACGGCGCTTATCTGCAGCAGGCACAGTTCCCCAGCCGCCTGGGCTACGAAGCGGCCGGCGTGGTCGAAGCGCTCGGCAGTGCAGTGAACGGCTTCGCCGTTGGCGATGCGGTCAGTGTGGTGCCACCTCTGGATATCGCCCGCTGGGGCACCTACGGCGAGCTGGCCAATGTGCCGGCGCGGCTGGTGGTCAAGCATCCGCAGGCACTGGATTTTGAAACCGCGGCCGCCGTGTGGATGCAGTACGTCACCGCCTGGGGCGCGCTGCTGGAGCAGGCGCATCTGACCGCCGGGGATTTCGTCATCATCACCGCGGCCAGCAGCAGCGTCGGCCTGGCCGCCATCCAGATCGCCAACGCCGTAGGTGCCACGCCGATTGCGGTGACCCGCGGCGCAGGCAAGCGCCAGGCCCTGCTCGACGCCGGCGCCGCCCATGTCATCGCCACCCAGGATAGGGACCTGGCTGCCGAAGTGGCGCGCATCACCGACGGCGTCGGTGCCCGCGTGGTGTTCGATCCGATCGGCGGCCCGCAGTTCAATGCACTGACCGATGCAATGGCGCGCGGCGGCATCCTGCTGGAGTACGGCGCGCTGAGCAGCGAACCGACGCCGTTCCCGTTGTTCAACGTGCTGGGCAAATCACTCACGCTGAAGGGCTACCTGTACTCGGAAATCGTCGCTGATGATGCCGCGCTGGCGCGGGCCAAGGCCTTCATCGTCGACGGACTGGACAAGGGCATGCTGGTGCCGATGATCGCAAAGGTGTTCCCGTTCGCGCAGATCCAGGAAGCACACCGCTATCTGGAATCGAACGAGCAGATCGGCAAGGTGGTGGTGACGGTGTGATCCGACGCCATGCAATGGGGGCGGCCGATGGCCGCCTCTATTTCTGCCCTGCCGGCAACGCAAATGCCATCACGTAATCGCCCTTCGGGGTTTCCATGAAATGGTGTCCGCCGGCCATGATCACCACATACTGGCGGCCGCCCTGTTCGTACACCATCGGGTTGGCCTGGCCACCGGCCGGCAGCTTGGCGTGCCACAGCTCCTTGCCGGTCTTCAGATCAATCGCGCGCAGCAGATCATCGGTGGCGGCGGCGATGAAGATCAGGCCGCTGGCGGTGATCACCGAACCGCCATTGTTCGGCGTACCGATTTCGATCGGCAGGCCGGAGCGGATGCCGAACGGCCCATTGCCGCGTGCACTGCCGAACGGGCGATCCCACAGCAGCTTGCCGGTACGCAGGTCGATGGCGCGGATGCCGCCATAGGGTGGTTGCTTGCACAGCAGGCCGGTGAACGGCACCCGCCAGCCGGCGTTGACCTGGATGGCATACGGCGTGCCCACCTGCGGATCACCGGCGCCCTCGCCACCGCCCTTGTCGGCGCGGATCTTCTCGCGCGGCAGCCAGCCCCGCCGGTCGGCCTCCGCACGCGGTACCAGCCGGTTGTAGTTGGGCATGTCGTTGTAGTTGGCCACGATCACGCCACGCCGCGTATCGATGGAGACGCTGCCCCAGTCCGAACCACCGTTGTAGCCGGGATACTCGATGGAATGGCGGTCGCTGCTCGGCGGCGTGTAGAAGCCTTCGTAGTAGGCCTTGCGGAACTGGATGCGGCAGACCAGCTGGTCGATCGGGGTCAGTCCCCACATGTCGCGCTCGGTCAGGTCATGCTCGCGCCGTAGCGTGTGGTACAGCGAGAACAGCTGGGTGGGCGAACGCTGTTGCGGTTCGACACCGCCAACTGGAACCTTGCGCTCTTCGGCGGCGCTGAGCAGCTGACCGTTGCGGCGATCAAGGATGTACAGGTCGCCCTGCTTGGTCGGCAGCAGGATCGCCGGCACATTGCCGGCCGCGGTCGGGTAATCGATCAGGCTGGCCTGCGAACCCAGGTCGTAATCCCATACATCCTTGCGCACGGCCTGGAAATGCCAGACCGGTTTGCCGGTGGCCACATCGAGGGCCACCAGCGAGGTGGAATAACGGTTCTGCGCTTCGCTGCGCGAGCCGCTCCAGTAATCGCCGGCGGCATTGCCCAGCGGCAGATAGACCAGGCCCAATGCCTCATCACCGGTGGCGGTGGTCCACATGTTGGGCGTACCGCGCGTGTAGGTCTGTTCGCGTGGCGGCAGGCCGTTGCGCTCGGGCTGGTCCATGTCCCAGGCCCAGCGCAGCTTGCCGCTGATCGCGTCGTAGGCCTGGATCACCCCCGACGGCGCATCCCGGCGCTGGCCATCGAGCACCTGGTGGCCGGTGACGATCACCCCGCGCACGATGGCCGGCGGCGAGGTGATCGACACATAGCCCGGCGGCACCTCGCCCATGCCCAGGGTGATGTCGACCTGGCCGTTGTTGCCGAAGCTGGCGCAGGGGCGGCCGCTGTCCGCATCCACCGCGATGATGCGGCCGTCCAGGGTGCCCTCGATGATGCGCGCCCAGCAGGCCGGATGGCTGCCGGGTGCGGCATTGCGGGTGACGGTGGGCGGTGGCTCGGGCAGCGCCAGATCGGCGGCCACGTCGGCCAGCACCGTATCGGCGATGGTCGGCGTGCTGGGTTGTTCGTAGTAGCTCACGCCACGGCAGGCGGCGGTATAGGGAATCGAAGCGTCCCTGACCTTCGGATCGAACCGCCACAGCTCCTTGCCGCTGCCGGCATCGAGGGCGATCAGGCGGTTGCGCGCGGTGCACAGGTACATGCGGTCGCCAATCTTCAGCGGCGTGGTTTCCGCGCCCCAGCGCTTCTTCGGCAGATCACCGGTTCGGAACTGCCAGGCCAGCTGCAGCGTGCCGACGTTGGCCGGCGTGATCTGCTGCAGCGGCGAGTAACGGGTGGCGGCGTTGCTGCGGCCCCAGGCTGGCCAGTCGCCGTCGGCAGGCTGGTCGGCCGGCTGCAGCCCGGTGGTGTCACGGGTCGGTTCCAGGCCGGCGCTGACCGCGCCTTCCGGGAACGGCTGATGCCCATCCACCTCACCCTTCGGCGCAAACGCCAGACCGAAGGCGGCCACGAACACCAGCAGCAGCACAGCGGCCACCGCACGCGAGAGCCGCCTGGAAACCGGCGTACGCAGGGTCGGCGCCAGCAGCGCCAGCACGATGCCCAGTGCGGTCACCAGACCCAGCCGCGGCACCCATCGCCAGTAGTCGCTGCCCGATTCCCACCCGGTCCACAGCAGCGTTCCGATGAACACCAGCGCGTACAGCGACGCGCCACTGCGCCGGTTGCCGAACAGCAGAATACCGCTGGCCAGCAGTCCGGCGCCGGCGATGGTGTAGTACGCCGAACCTCCCAGGCAGAGCAGCCACGCGCCGAGGCCGCCGATGACCAGGCCAAGCACGACCAGCAGCAGCGACAGCACGGTCACCAGCGGATGGCGGGATACAACGGGGGCGGCGGACTGCGGCGTGGCGGACTGCGGCGTGGCGGACATCGTCGATCTCCGGGGCAGCATGGCCTGTTATCCCACCGTCGCTGTGAAGTGCGCGTGCGGTGAGCGCCGGATACAACAACGCCGGCACGAGGCCGGCGTTGTTGAGGTGGCGTGGCGAGGCGGGCTTACGCCTGCGGCGCGTCCTCGCCCGGCGCGGGGGCTTCGGCCGGGGCGGCGGCAACCACCTCGTCCTCGTCCTCGTCGATCGAGGCATCCATGCGCTCCACCGCCTGCAGCTTCTCGTCCTTGGACAGGCGGATCAGGGTGACGCCCTGGGTGTTGCGGCCGACGCGGCTGATTTCCGAGCCGCGGGTACGCACCAGGGTGCCGCCGTCGGAGATCAGCAGGACCTCGTCGCTGGAGCCCATCAGCACCGCGGCCACCAGCTTGCCGTTGCGCTCGGTGGTCTGGATGCCGATCACGCCCTGCGTGCCACGGCCCTTGCGCGGGTAATCCGGCAGCGGGGTGCGCTTGCCGTAGCCGTTCTCGGTGGCGGTCAGGATGTACTGAACGCTGGCGTCGTCGGCGCCGTCGATCACCGCATCGCCATTGGCAGCGGCTTCCTCGACACCGTTGTCGTCCTCGTTCTCGTCCTCGATGCCACCGGCACTTTCGGCCACGATCAAGCTGACCACTTCCTCGCCGGCCGGCATCTTGATGCCGCGCACGCCGGTGGCGGTACGGCCCATCGAGCGGACCTTGTCCTCGCCGAAGCGCACGGTCTTGCCGTTGGAGGCGAACAGCAGGATGTCGCGCTCACCGTCGGTCAGGCCGACGCCGACCAGCGCATCGCCCTCGTCGAGGTTGATCGCGATCTTGCCGCGGGCCAGACGGAAGGCGAACTCGCCCAGCGGGGTCTTCTTCACCGTACCGTTCTTCGTAGCGAAGAACACGAACTGGCCATCGGCGTACTCGCGCACCGGCAGCACGGCCTGCACGCGTTCGCCCGGTTCCAGCGGGATCCAGTTGATGATCGGGCGGCCACGGGCGTTGGAACCCGCTTCCGGCAGCTGGTAGACCGGCAGCCAGAACACCTTGCCCGAACTGGTGAAGGTCAGCAGCGTGTCATGCGTGTTGACCAGCCACAGCTGTTCGATGAAATCCTCTTCCTTGGTCGCCGCCGCACTGCGGCCACGGCCACCGCGGCGCTGCGCGCGGTACACGCTCACCGGCTGGCGCTTGACGTAGCCGGCGTGCGACACGGTGACCACCACGTCTTCCGGCGCGATCAGGTCGAGGATGTCCAGGTCTTCTTCGCTGTGGCGGATCTCGGTACGACGCTCGTCGCCGAACTCGGCCTTGACGCTGACCAGCTCTTCGCGGATCACCTGCAGCAGGCGGTCGGGATCTTCCAGGATGTGGATCAGCCCGGCGATCACTTCCAGCAGCTGCTTGTACTCGTCGGTCAGGCGGTCCTGCTCCAGCCCGGTCAGGCGGTGCAGGCGCATTTCCAGGATCTGGGTGGCCTGGATCTCGGTCAGCTGGTAGCCGCCCTCGATCAGGCCCACGCCCTTGGGCAGATCTTCCGGACGCGACGCTTCGGCACCGGCGGCGCCCAGCATCGCACCGACCAGGCCCGGCTCCCACACGCGTGCCAGCATGCGCTCGCGGGCTTCGTTCGGGTTCGGCGAGGTCTTGATGAGTTCGATCATCTCGTCGATGTTGGCCAGCGCGACAGTCAGGCCTTCCAGCACGTGGGCACGGGCGCGCGCCTTGCGCAGCTCGAACACGGTGCGGCGGGTGACCACTTCGCGGCGGTGGCGTACGAACGCCTCCAGCATCTGCTTGAGGTTCATCAACTGCGGGCGGCCATCGACCAGCGCCACCATGTTGATGCCGAACACCGATTCCATCTGCGTCTGCTGGTACAGGTTGTTCAGCACAACCTCGGCAGATTCACCGCGCTTGATCTCGATGTAGATGCGCATGCCGTCCTTGTCGGACTCATCGCGCAGCTCGCTGATGCCTTCGATCTTCTTTTCCTTGACCAGCTCGGCGATCTTTTCGATCAGACGCGCCTTGTTCACCTGGTAAGGAATTTCAGTGACGATGATCGATTCGCGGCCGTTGTCGGCCACTTCGATATCGGCCTTGGCACGGATGCGCACGCGGCCACGGCCGGTGCGGTAGCCGGCGACGATGCCGGCGGTGCCGTTGATGATGCCGGCGGTCGGGAAATCCGGGCCCGGGATGTACTCCATCAGGCCATCGACATCGATGTCCGGGTTGTCGATCAGCGCGATGCAGGCGTTGATCGATTCGCTCAGGTTGTGCGGCGGGATGTTGGTCGCCATGCCCACCGCGATACCGGCCGAACCATTGACCAGCAGGTTCGGGAACCGGGTCGGCATGACCGTCGGCTCCAGTTCCTTTTCATCGTAGTTGGGTTGGAAATCGACGGTTTCCTTGTCGATGTCGGCCATCAACTCATGCGCGAGGCGCGACATGCGCGCTTCGGTGTATCGCATCGCTGCCGCCGAGTCGCCGTCGATCGAACCGAAGTTACCCTGGCCATCGACCAGCATGTAGCGCAGCGAGAACGGCTGTGCCAGGCGCACCAGCGTGTCGTACACCGACTGATCGCCATGCGGGTGGTACTTACCGATGACGTCACCGACGATACGCGCCGACTTGAAGTAGGGCTTGTTGCTGTGCGCGTTGAGTTCATTCATCGCAAACAGCACGCGGCGATGCACCGGCTTGAGGCCGTCGCGCGCATCCGGGAGCGCGCGGCCCACGATCACGCTCATGGCGTAATCGAGGTAGCTCTTGCGCATCTCGTCTTCCAGGTTGACCTGGATGATTTCCTTGGCGGTTTCTGCCATTCGGGTTCCGTTGTCTGGTAGCGGTCCAGTCCGGCGCAGCCCTCTGCGGGAGGGGGTCGCGCCGGAACCTCGATTCAACCTGTGGATACTACCACAACGGACCGTTTTCCGCCGCCTTTTACGGGGATTTTACCGGCACAAATCAGGAACTTAGGGGGTTCAGCCGCCCCTGTAGAGCCGGGCCCATGCTCGGTTGCGGCGGATTCCCCGGCGGAGCCGAGCATGGGCCCGGCTCTACAGGCATCCTCGCCCCTGCCCCCCTCAACCGCCGAAGGCGGCGCGCATGTTCTCGGCGGTCGGGTTCAGGATCACCCCGCGTTCGGTCACGATGGCGTCGATCAGCTCGCCCGGGGTGACGTCGAACACCGGGTTCCAGGCGGCGATGCCTTCGGCCACGGTGCGGGTGCCGCCCACGCCATACAGCTCGCCCGGGTCACGCTGCTCGATCTCGATCTGGCTACCGTCCACGGTGTCCATGTCCACCGTCGAGGACGGCGCCACGACCATGAACTTCACGCCGTGGTGGCGGGCGGCGATGGCCAGCTGGTAGGTGCCGATCTTGTTGGCGGTATCGCCGTTGGCGCAGATGCGGTCGGCACCGACGATGACCCACTGCACAGCGCCGGTCTTCATCAGGTGCGAGGCCGCCGAGTCGGCGATCAGGGTGGCGTCGATGCCGTCCTGCTGCAGCTCCCACACGGTCAGGCGCGCGCCCTGCAACCACGGCCGGGTCTCGCCGGCGAACACCCGGGCAATGCGGTGCTGGGCCATGCCGGCTCGGATCACGCCCAGCGCGGTGCCGAAGCCGGCGGTGGCCAGCGAACCGGTATTGCAGTGGGTCAGCACGCCGCTGCCGGCCTCGATCAGGCCCGCACCCAGCGCGCCCATGTGGCGGTTGGCGGCCAGATCCTCTTCGGCGATGGCCTGCGCTTCGGCCTCCAGCAACATCTTCCAGTCGGCGCCTGCGGCACTCAGGCAACGGCGCATGCGCGCCAGCGCCCAGGCCAGATTGACCGCGGTCGGGCGCGAGGCGTTCAGGCGTTGCAGTGCCGGCTCCAGCTGCTGCAGGGCATGCGCGCCATCGGCGGCCTGCACCCCGCGTGCCGCCAGCACCACGCCCCAGGCCGCGGCAATACCGATGGCCGGCGCGCCGCGCACGGTCAGTGCGTGGATGGCCGAGGCGACCTCGTCACTGTCATGGCAGACCACGTGCTCGACCACGAACGGCAGCTTGCGCTGGTCCAGCAGTTGCAGGGCATCGCCGGTCCAGAGGATCGGGCGGATGTGGTCGTAGCGGGCGTAATCGATGTCAGGGGCAGTGTTCATGGGCCCATTGTAGGGCCACGTCCTGCGCGGTTGGAGCCCGCCGGGGCTCAATTCACCGAGAATTCGGCGCGGCAGCCGCCGTCCACCCAGATCCCGTTGCGGCTCCAGCCCCAGGTGCTGCCCTCCTCGCAGGGCGTGCTGGACAGCTGCTGGGACACCGCCGCGCCGACGGAGATGCTCGCCCCGCAGAAGCGCCGCTTCTTCGATTTCGATTCGCAGGTCAGCCGGCGCGGCATATCGACGAAGCGGCCCTGCTCATCGGCCACTTCGAAATCGCCCTGGCAGCCACGGCTGGTCCACACTTCGTTGCGCTTGTAGCCCCAGCCCTGCCCTTCGCGGCACGGCAGTACGGACAGCTGGCGCAGCAGGCGCACCGGCGCCCCATCCAGGCGGACCGGGCAACTCTGCGGGCGACCATTGGACTCGCAGCGCACCACGCGGCGGAACTGGCGTTTGCCGTCGCTGCCGGCCGCTGCCGCGGCCCCCGGCGCACGGCGCGCACGGAACTCGGCGCGACAGCCAAGGGTGACCCATACGCCACTGCGATCGGTCCCCCATTCGCTGCCGCGGATACAGCTGTTGCTGGACAGCTGCCGGATCAGGTCGACGCCATTGGCGACCTCGATATCGCAGTGCACCCAGCCCATGTCGCGTGATTCGCAGGTGACCACTTCCTCGTCATAACCCGGCTGCTGGGCGGACGCGGAGAACGGCAGCCAAGCACCCCAGAGCGCGATGGAGTAGACCGGTACCGCAACAACCGCAAACCACTTGACCAATGCCTTCCCCAACAGGAGTGGACGAATTCCGATGCCAGTGTCCCGCATCGCCCGTGATAAGAGCATCATCCTGCTTGCTGAAGCAAGCGCGTGGATCCGGCAATCCGTTCAGTCTTCGATGTCCGGCAGCAGACGATGTTCATGCATGGGCGAAATCGAACGCCAGCACATCGGCGATGCGCGGCGTGCTCTCCATCGCCATCAGCAGGCGATCCACGCCCACCGCCACCCCCGCGCACGCCGGCATCGACGGCAATGCGGCCAGCAACGCCTCATCCAGCGCCGGCTGCACCTGCCCGCGTGCATGACGCCGCTGCTGGTCACGCAGGAAGCGTGCACGCTGCTCGTCGGCATCGTTCAGCTCGTGATATCCGTTGGCCAGCTCGACCGAGCCCAGGTACAGCTCGAACCGTTCGGCCAGTGCCGGCGAACCGGGGCGGATGCGCGCCAGCGCTGCCTGGCTGGCCGGCCAGTCATGAACCACGGTCATGACGCTGTCATCGAAGCCAGGCTGGATGCGATGGGTCATCAGCAGGTCCAACCAATCGTCTCGGGTCAAGCCGACCGGATCGATGTGCACCTCGCCCAGCGCGGCGCGCAGCGCCGATTCATCGGCATCGAACGCGTCGATGCCCAGGTAGTGCTGGAACAGCTCCCGGTAGCTCAACACACGCAGCGTCGCCGTACGGCCGACCAGGGCCAGCGCCTGGTTGACCAGCTCGGCAGTTTCCTGCACCAGACGATGGTGATCCCAGCCCACCCGGTACCACTCCAGCATGGTGAATTCGGGATTGTGGCGGCCGCCGGCCTCGCCGTTGCGGAACACCCGGCCCAGCTCGTAGCAATCGCCGACACCGGCCGCCAGCAGCCGCTTGAGCGGATACTCCGGCGAGGTCCGCAACCAGCGACGGCGGCCACCGGCATCGACATGCCCACTGAAATCGGTGTGGAAGCTGTCGATGTTCGGCTCGGTATTGCCCGCCACCGACAGGATCGGCGTTTCCACTTCCAGCACATCGCGCTCGGCGAAGAAGCGGCGCACCAGTGCGTTGAGCGCAGCACGCTGGCGCAGCGCATGCAGCAGGGCCTGGCTCACAGGATGCCCTCCGGGCGCGGGTGGTCCAGCGGCAGCGTCAGCAGGTCGCGCGTGTCATCGATGTAGCCGCTGGCCAGGTACAGGCGGCGGGCCAGTTCGTTGTGGTGGTTCACTTCCAGGCGCAGGCGGCTGACGCCACGGCCACGCGCACGCTGTTCGCAGATGGCCAGCGCCTGCTTGCCGCGGCCACGACCGCGCGCGCGGTGGGCCAGGTACAGCTCGTCCAGCAGCATGAAATGGCCGCCCTGCTCCAGACTGAAGCCCATCGCGATCACCGCGTAGCCGACCACCTCACCGGCCTCGTCCAGCCACAGCAGCACCTCGCCGTTGCGCGGGTCGGCCAGCAGCGCATCCACGCCGCGGCGTACGCGTGCGTCGTCAAAGTCGATCCTGTCTTCGGCGTAGAACTCGCGCATCAGCGCGATCAGCCGCTCTTCGTCGGCACGGGTCGCCAGGCGGAAATCCAGCGGGGCGGTCTGCATCGGTCATCCTCTGTGCTTCATGCCGGGCGGCAAACGCCCGGCGGGGTCATCACTCGTGTTCGGCCAGGTAGGCCAGCAGGCGGTCTTCGTCCCACACCGGCACGCCCAGTGACTGCGCCTTGTCCAGTTTGGAGCCGGCCTCGGTGCCGGCCACCACGAAGCTGGTCTTCTTCGACACGCTGCCGGAGACCTTGGCGCCGAGGGCCTCCAGGCGTTCCTTGGCGGCATCGCGGGTGAGCTGGGCCAGGGTGCCGGTCAGCACGACGGTCTGCCCGTCCAGCGGACCGGCCACGATCTCGGCCAGCGCCGGCGCCTTGGCCAGGATCTGCTGCATCGCCGTCTCGGCAGCCAACAGCATCGCACCATGGCCGTCCGTATCCAGCCATTCGGCCAGTCCACGCGCGGTGTCATCGGGCAGCCCGGCGTTGACGAACTGGCCATGCTCGGCGTCGAGAACGGCCTGCGCGCCGGGAAGCGCGGACACCAGCTTTTCCGCACGCAGGCGGGTGATGCCGGGAATCTCCGATTCGACCAGCAGCTGGGCCAGATCCAGCCCCTCGCGCAGCTTGGCACTGGGCGCATGCACATCACTGATGCGGACCTGGCCGACCTGCAGCAGGTCATCGATGGCCTGCTGGTTGCCCTGCTGTTCGAAGAAATGACCCAACGAACGAGCCACTTCGCCGCCGATGTCCGGCACGCGCTTGAACAGCGGCCACGGCAGGTGGCGGATCAGTTCCAGATCACCGAACCACTGCGCCAGCGCCTTGGCGGTGCTCTCGCCGACGTGCTCGATGCCGAGCGCAAACAGCAGCCGTTCCAGCGTGGCGGCACGGCTGGCATCGATCGCCGCGATCAGGTTGTCGGCCCACTTGGTGGCGATCTTCTTCGTGTTCCACTCGAAGCTGGCCGGCTGTACCAGTGCCTGCGCGCGCCACGCCGGATCGCTGCCGTCCAGTCTGAGCACCGCGTTGAGCACCGCACCACTGCCCTCGGCGGGCAGATGCAGCTTCAGCGCCGCCGCCAGTGCCGACGGATCCTCCGCATCCAGCACCAGCTTGAGGTGCAGCAGCGTATCGCGGCTGAGCCGGTACAGGTCGGCCACGCTCCTGACGATGCCGGCATCGACCAGGGTTTCGATGTACTTGTCGCCCAGGCCGTCGATGTCCATCGCGCGGCGAGAGGCGAAATGAGCAATGGCTTCCTTGCGCTGTGCCGGGCAGGACAGCTCACCCGAGCAGCGCCATGCGGCCGCGCCTTCTTCGCGCACGATCTCCGACCCGCACACCGGGCAGCGCGTCGGCATCTGCCAGGGCGCGGTGCCCTGCGGCCGACGGTCGAGGATGACGCTGACCACTTCGGGAATCACGTCGCCGGCGCGGCGCACGATCACGCTGTCGCCGACACGCACATCCAGGCGCGCGATCTGGTCGGCGTTGTGCAGCGTCGCGTTGGATACGATCACCCCGGCCACCGCTACCGGCGCCAACCGTGCAACCGGTGTTGCGGCACCGGTGCGGCCGATCTGGATCTCGATCGCCTCCACCGTGGTGCTCTGCTCCTGCGCCGGAAACTTGTGCGCGATGGCCCAGCGCGGTGCACGCGAGACGAAGCCCATGGCCTGCTGGCCGGCACGATCATCGAGCTTGTAGACCACGCCGTCGATGTCGAACGGCAGGCCGTCACGGCGCTCGCCGATATCGCGGTAATAGCCGAGCAGGCCGTCGGTGCCCTCCACCACCTTGCACAGTGCACTGACCGGGAAGCCCCAGGCGCCCAGCTGCGCCAGCGTAGCCGAGTGGGTATCGGGCAACTCACCGCCCTGCACCTCGCCGGTGCCGTAGGCGAAGAAGCTCAACCGGCGCTGTGCACTGATCTTCGGGTCGAGCTGGCGCAACGAGCCAGCCGCGGCGTTGCGCGGGTTGGCCAGCACCTTGCCGCCCTGCTGACGCGCACGTTCGTTGTAGGCCTCGAAGTCGGCGCGGGCCATGTAGACCTCGCCCCGCACTTCCAGCACGTCCGGCCAGTCCTTGCCATGCAGGCGCTTGGGAATGTCGCCGATTTCACGCAGGTTGGCGGTCACGTCCTCGCCGGTGCTGCCATCGCCGCGGGTCGCGCCGAGTACGAAATGACCCTCCTCGTAACGCAGGCTGATCGCCAGCCCATCCATCTTCGGCTCGGCCGAGAACTGCAGGCTGCGACGGCCCAGCCGCTCGTCGATGCGGCGCACGAAATCGGCCACTTCCTCGTCGCTGAAGGCATTGGACAGCGACAACATCGGCACCGCGTGGCGCACTTCCGGGAAGCGACCGGACGGACGCGCACCGACCTGCTGGGTCGGGCTGTCGGCACGGGCCAGTTCCGGATGCTCGCGCTCCAGCGCTTCCAGCTCGCGCACCATGCGGTCGTAGTCGACGTCGGGGATCTCCGGCGCATCCAGCTCGTGATAGGCGCGGTTGGCCTGGGCGATCTGCCGGCGAAGGTCTTCGGCGCGTTCGGCGGGGCTGGGGCTCATCGGGATCCGGTGGTTCTGGGATGGCCGGGGATTCTACCTCGCCCGGCCGTCAGGCCCTGTAACGCCGCCGCCCTTGTAGCGTCGAGCTTGCCGCGCGCCACCACCAGCGCTAGCGTGCCCGGGCTGCCCTTCGGAAACCCTGCCCGTGACCCTGCCTGCCTCCCGCCGCCACTTCCTGCAATTGGCCGGTGCCGGCCTCACCCTGGCCGGCGCCAGCCTGCCCCGCCTTGCCGGTGCTCAACCCGCTGCGGCTGCAACGGTGCCCTCCGCACCCGGCGAAGGCGCCGTGCTGCTGAATTTCAACGAGTGCCCGTATGGCCCCTCGCCTGCAGCCCAGCAGGCTGCGCGCGACAGCATCGCCGGTTGCGGCCGCTACCGCTTCGCCCTGGCCGGCCAGGTGCGCGACGCCTTCATCGAGCAGGCGCGAATTCCGGCCGACCATGTCCGCCTCTACCCCGGCTCCAGCGAACCCCTCAATCGCGCAGCGGTCGTATGGACCGGCCCGCAGGCCGGGCTGGTAGTGGCCGACCCGACCTTCGAGACGCTGGGCGAGGTCGCCGCCGCACACGGCGCGCACGTGCAGAAGGTGCCGCTGCGAACCGACGGCGCACACGACCTGCGCGCGATGGTCGCTGCTGCGCATGCGCGACCGACCGGGTTGCTGTATGTGTGCAACCCGAACAACCCGACCGGCTCGATCAGCCCGCCGGCCGAACTGGCCTGGCTGCTGGCGCACAAGCCCACCACTACCCGCGTGCTGGTGGACGAGGCCTACCTGCAGTACAGCGATCAACCGAGCCTGATCGCCGAGGTGGCGCAACGCGATGACCTGATCGTGCTGCGCACGTTCTCCAAACTGTATGGCATGGCCGGGCTGCGCCTGGGCGTGGCGGCCGCGCACCCCGACCGCCTGCGCGAACTGGCCCGCCTGGGCGACAACCCGCTGCCGGTGCCCGCGTTGGCCGCAGGCTTGGCCAGCCTGCAGGATCGGCAACTGGTTGCGCAGCGCCGCCTGCAGAATGCCAAGGCCCGGCAGGCCACCATTGCCTGGCTCGGCAAGCGCGGTTTCAGCTGCCTGCCTTCGGAGGCGAACTGCTTCGTGGTGGACGTGCAGCGCGACGGCGCCGCGTTTGCCAAGGCAATGGCAGAGAACGGCGTGGTGATCGGGCGCAGCTGGCCGATCTGGCCGCAGCGCGTGCGCGTGACCGTGGGAACCGAGGAAGAAATGGCGGCATTCCGCCGCGCGTTCGCCAAGGTGGCCGGCGTCCCGTCGTAAACCGCATCCACGCATGGCGTGGATCTACCGGGGATTGCCGATGGGGTGGGTGCCGACCGTTGGTCGGCACGTCAGGCATTACCAGCGCGGCGTCTTGGTCAGCGGCGGCGCCTGGTGCTGGCGGTCGTAGGCGCGCAGCTCGTCACGGATGTGCGCGATGCGCTGGCGGCCGAGCGCATTGCGGCTATCATCCAGCACCACGCCGTCAAGCAGTTCGGCCATACGCTGCACGGTCGGCAGCATCTTCTCCCAGGCGTCCAGCGCGGTCAGCGGCGCCGGCAGGGTCAGGAAGAAAGCGATGGCCGGGGTTTCCATGGCACGGATGTTGGCCATGTCGAAGCTTCCCGGCTTCATGATGCTGGCCATGGAGAAGATCGGGCCGCGCTCGGGGTGGCCTTCCACCAGGCGGTGGAACACGTTCATGTGGCCGAACACCAGGCCGGTCTTCTCCGCTGCCACCACGATGTCTTCGCCACGCAGCTGTTCGCCCGCGCGGGCGGCCACGAACAGCGAGACGATCTTGTCGAAATCCTGGGTCGCGCGCTTGCCCAGGTCGCTGGCTGCGCCTGCGTCGGTGTCGGCCAGGCCCAGTTCGGCCTGCTCGCCCTCTCCGCCCATGCCGGGTTCGAGGCGGCCACCGGCCACGGCGACGCCATCCTCACCCAGGACCGGCTCGCGACGCTCGCCGCTGGTCGGTTCCGCGCCTTCCACGCGGCGCCCCTGGGGCTTCTTCTTCGGGCGGCCAAACAGGAAGATCGCGGCGATCAACAGCAGGCCGGCGGCCAGGATGCCGATGCGCAAAAGTGCCGTGTCGGACATTCGATAGGTTCTCCGGCTGGTTCATTCAGGTAGTTAGGATGGCACGTCAGGCCGCGCCCGCCAATCGTGCGGCCTCTTCCAGGTCGACACTGACCAGCCGGCTGACACCCGGCTCGCGCATGGTCACGCCCGACAGCTGGTGCGCGGCCTCCATCGTCGCCTTGTTGTGGCTGACGAACAGGAACTGCACCTTTTCGCTCATTTCCTTGACCATGTTGGCCAGGCGACCGACGTTGGCCTCGTCCAGCGGTGCGTCCACCTCGTCCAGCAGACAGAACGGCGCCGGGTTCAGCTGGAAGATGGCAAACACCAGCGCCACCGCGGTCATCGCCTTCTCGCCGCCGGACAGCAGCGAGATGCTGGACACGCGCTTGCCCGGCGGCCGCGCCATGATGGTCACGCCGGTATCGAGCAGGTCCTCGCCGGTCAGCTCCAGATACGCATGGCCGCCACCGAACAGGCGCGGATACAGCGCCTGCACGCCGGCGTTGACGCGGTCGAAGGTGTCCTTGAAGCGGCCACGGGTCTCGCGGTCGATCTTGCGGATGGCATCTTCCAGCGTTTCCAGCGCGGTGGTCAGATCCACATGCTGGGCATCCAGGTACTCCGAGCGCTGCGAGGCCTCGCCGTACTCGTGGATGGCGGCCAGGTTGACCGGCTCCAGCCGGCGCATGCGGCCATCGATCTGGTGCACGGCCTGCTCCCAGTCGCCCAGGCGGGCGTCCTCGGGCAGGGCGTTGAGCACGTCCTGCATGACGAAACCGGCTTTCTCCACAGCGCCCTGCAGGGTCTCGGCACTGAGCACCAGGGCCTGCTGGTCCAGCTTGCGCTGCGAAATGCGCTCGCGCTGCGCCAATGCCTGTTCGTCGCGCTGGTGGCGGGTCTGCTCGTAATTGCGCAGCTCGGCGTCGATGCCATCGAGCAGCGTGCGCGCCTCGGTCAGCACGCGGTCGGCGCGCACGCGTTCTTCCAGCGCATTCTGGTGCTCGGCCTGCAGCGATTCGACCGGTGAATCACCTTCATCCAGCTGCAGGTGCAGCTCACCCAGGCGCGAATCGAGCTGGCCACGCTGGGTGCCCATGCGCTCCAGTGCCTGGCCGAGTGACGCCAGCTGCGCCCGCTGCGATTCCAGGGTCAGGGCCAGCGAATGCGCGCGCTCGCGCACCCCACGTGCGGCATCGCGTGCGAGGTCGCGGGCCTCGGTCAGCTGGCGGCGTTCGCCTTCCAGCCGCTGCCGGGTCGACTCCAGATCGCCCATGCTGCTGACCGCGTTCTCCAGCCGCGAACGGGCTTCACGCGCCTGCTCGCTGTTGGCTTCCAGCGTTTCCTGCAGCTGCTTCAGTTCGCCTTCGATGCGATCGATGCGGCTGCGCGCGGCCTCGACCTTGCCCTGCTGGCCCTGCAACTGGCCAGCCAGTTCGGACACCGCACGATGCGCCTGGTACAGCGTGCGCTGCGCGTCCTCGCGCTGCTGCTCGGCCGCCAGCAACTGCTCGCGGAAGCCCGACAGCTGCTCTTCCAGCGCGGCCTCGCGCTCCTGCAGCTGCTCGATCTGCTCGCGCAGTTCGTTGATCTCGCGCTCGCGCAGCAGTGCACCCTGCTGGGCCGCACCGGAGCGCGACACCCGCAGCCAGCCCCGGCCCAGGCGTTCGCCGCCCTGGGTGATGATCGAATCACCCTCGGGCAGCCCGGACTGCAACGCCTTGGCCTCGGCCAGATCCCGGGCGCCATGCAGAGGCGCCAGCAGCCGGCGGATTGCCGCCGGGCCGCGCACGCGTGCGGCCAGCGAGGTCGGCGCGACCTTCAGCTCGGCATCGTCATGGGCGACCAGCGCGATGCGGCCCTCGCCCAGTTCGCCCAGCGCGTCGACCAGGCGGCCCGGGTCATCGACCAGCACGCCTTCGATCAGCTCGCCGAGTGCGCTTTCCACCGCGTTTTCCCAGCCGGCATCGACCTCCAGGCGCTCGCCGACGCGTGCCGCCGAATCCAGCCCGCGGGCCTTCAGCCAGGCGACGGCCGCGCCCTGCTCCTGGCCAAGCGCAGCCTGCTGCAGGGTTTCCAGCGATGCCAGCCTGCCGCGCAGGGCGTTGGCCTGCTTGCGCAGCTCGGCCAGTTCGTTCTGGCCCGCGCGCTGCTGTTCCTGCACGGCGGCGACACCTTCCTTGCGCTGCTCGACTTCCTCGGTCAGCTCATCCAGTGCGGTCTTCTGCGTGTCGTGCTGCAGGTGCAGCTGCTCGAAGGCTTCTTCCAGCGCATCCACGTCCAGCCCGGCGCGCTCGGCGGCCAGCGCCTGGCGGCGCCGGTCGGCGTCGAGGATCTGCTTGTCCAGGTAGTCCACGCGGGTGCGCTCGACATCGCCAGCGCGCGAAGCTTCCGAACTCTGCGAGGTGTGCTGTTCCCAGCGCTGCTGCCAGCCGGCCAGACGGTCCTCGGCCTCGCGCAGGCTTTCCTGCTTGATCTCGTTCTCTTCCTGCAGCGCTTCCAGCTGCGGACTCGCGGCCTCCACCGCCTCGCGCAGCACGCCCAGCCTGGCCTCATCGCCGCTGATGTGCTGGCCCAGTTCGGCCAGCGCCTGCTGCGTTTCATCGCGCGCCTTGTGCAGGCGCTGCGACAGCTCGCGCTGATGCTGGATCTGCTGCTCCAGGCGCGCCAGCGTGCTGCCCACCTGGTAGACCGCCGCCTGTGCGGTGTTGAGCGCATCGGCAGCCTCTTCGCGGCGCACGCGCGAGGTCTCGATACGGGCCTCGGCGTCGCGCTGGTCAGCAATCAGCTGCTGCAGCCTGGTCTCTTCCTGCGACAGCCCTTCGCGCAGCTTCGACAGGCGACCGTCCAGGCCCCGGAACTCAAGCGCCTTCCACTCGGCATCCTTGACCCGGCGCTCTTCCTGCAGCGCCTGGTACTGCTCGGCCTGCCTGGCCTGGCGCTTGAGGTGTTCCAGCTGTTTGCTGATCTCGTCGCGCAGGTCACCCAGCCGGTCCAGGTTCTCGCGGGTGTGGCGGATGCGGGTCTCGGTCTCCTTGCGGCGCTCCTTGTACTTGGAGATGCCGGCGGCCTCTTCCAGGTACACGCGCAGGTCTTCCGGGCGCGCCTCGATGATCTGGCTGATCATGCCCTGCTCGATGATCGAGTAGCTGCGCGGGCCCAGGCCGGTACCGAGGAACAGGTCGGTGATGTCGCGGCGGCGGCACTTGGTGCCGTTGAGGTAGTAGTTGCTGGTGCCGTCGCGGCTGACCGTGCGCTTGACCGAGATTTCGTTGAACGAGGCGTACTCGCCGGAAATCGTGTGATCCGAGTTGTCGAAGATCAGCTCGACGGTCGCCTGCGAGACCGGCTTGCGGGCGTTGGAACCGGAGAAGATCACGTCGGTCAGCGAGTCGCCGCGCAGGCGGCTGGCCGAACTCTCGCCCATGACCCAGCGCACGGCATCGATGATGTTCGACTTGCCGCAGCCATTGGGCCCCACCACGCCGGTCATGTTGGTCGGCAGGTGCAGGGTGGTCGGATCGACGAACGACTTGAAGCCGGACAGCTTGATCGTGGAAAGACGCATAGAGGTTCCGGACTGGGGCCGGCGAGCGGCCTGCATTTACCCTCCAAGTCATTGATCCTGCTGGGATCGCTGACCGTGGAACAGGTGTGACGCCTTGAGTATACCGATGTGGCCGTGTTCTACGAATGGGGGTGGAGTCCGGGCCCGCTTCCAGCCAGCGGCCGGGCCCACAAAACAAAACGGGCACCCTTGCGGGCGCCCGTTCTGCGGTGATGCCAGGCCTTGCGGCGTGGTATCAGGCTTCGGCGACGATGACGACCTTGACGGTGGTCTCGACGTCGGCGTGCAGGTGAACCAGCACGTCGTACTCGCCGATGTTGCGGTAAGCACCTTCGCCCAGGATCACTTCGCTCTTTTCCAGCGGCAGGCCGGCAGCGGTGAAGGCTTCGGCGATATCGCGCGGGCCGACCGAGCCGTACAGCTTGCCTTCGGTCGAAGCATTGGCGGCGATGGTCACGCTCGCGCCTTCCAGCTTGGCCTTGCGGCTCTCAGCGTCGGCGTGGATGGCCTGGGCCTTGGCTTCGTATTCGGCGCGCTTGGCTTCGAACTCGGCCTTGTTGCTCTCGGTGGCCGGCACGGCCTTGCCCTGCGGCACGAGGAAGTTGCGGCCGTAGCCCGGCTTCACATCAACCAGGTCGCCCAGGTTGCCGAGGTTGGTGACTTTCTGCAGGAGGATCAGCTGCATGGTATTGCTCCAGATGAGTTATTCGTTAGCGAGGCGATGCCCCGCAACAAAGGCTGTCCGAATAGCTGGCACAGCGGGGGCGGCACCGGGCCGCCCCGCCGGCATCAGACGTCGTGGTTGTCGGTGTACGGGATCAGGGCCAGGAAGCGAGCGCGCTTGACGGCGGTCGCCAGCTGGCGCTGGTACTTCGACTTGGTACCGGTGACGCGGCTCGGCACGATCTTGCCGTTCTCGGTCAGGTACTGGCGCAGGGTGCTGAGATCCTTGTAGTCGATCTCCTTCACACCTTCAGCCGTGAACTTGCAGAACTTGCGGCGACGGAAGAACTTGGACATGGGAAGGCTCCTTAGGCGGCAGAAGCGGCGTCGTCGCCGGCTTCGTTGTCAGCGGTGGTGGTGGACTCGCCTTCTTCGTCGTCACGACGACGGCGCTCACCGCGCTCCGGCTTGTCACCCTTCTCGTCCTTGCTCTTCATGATCAGCGACTGCTCGGTGTCAGCCTCGTCACGCTTGATGACCAGATTGCGCAGCACGGCGTCGTTGAAGCGGAAGCTTTCGGTCAGCTCGTTCAGAACGGTCTGGTCGGCTTCGATGTTCATCAGCACGTAGTGGGCCTTCACCAGGTTCTGGATCGGGTACGCCAGCTGGCGGCGGCCCCAGTCTTCCAGACGGTGGATGGTGCCGTTGCCGTTCTCGACCAGCGACTTGTAGCGCTCGATCATGGCCGGGACCTGCTCGCTCTGGTCCGGGTGGACCATGAACACGATTTCGTAATGACGACTCATGTTTTTTCTACCTTTCGGATGTGGCCTTGCGGCCGGACAGCCCCCCGCCGTTGAGACCGCGGTGGGGCAAGGATTCCCGCCAGGGAGGCAGGAAGCCGCGCATTATGGCGCAGATGGGGGTGGCAGGCAACCAGGCGGCCCATGCCGCCGTGCCGACCAAGGTCGGCAGCTACCCTAGGCAGGTAGCGCCGGGCCATGCCCGGCGAGCGTATTCAGCCCAGATCGACGTGAAGGCGGTGCTGGCCGCACTCCAGCCACTGGAACAGGCAACCGACCATCTCACCGTCTCGGGTCAGGTGTTCCAGCACCCAGTCGGCGTCGCCCGGGTTGACCTCCGCCACGTCCGGCCGGACCTGATCCCGGATGGGCAGCAGGTCCTCGCCAGCGGTGTAGAACGGCCCGCGGCAGCGCAGCGTCCGCGGCTGGCCGCAGCCGCCTCAGACCCATCGGCCGCTTCGAAGGCGGTCGCGTAGGCGTTGGGGTGATAGGTGAAAACCGGGCGCTCCATCCGTGGGGCCTTCGTGCCGACCAAGGTCGGCACCTTCCAGGCGGGCGCCGGGCCGTGCGTCAGGCCTTGTCGGCGTCGGTGGTGAAGCTCTCGCCGCAACCGCACTCGGCCGTGGCATTGGGGTTGCTGAACGTGAACGTCTCGCTCAGCCCGTGCTTGCCGAAGTCGATCACGGTGCCGTCCACCAGCGCCAGGCTCTTGGCGTCGACATAGATCTTCACGCCGTCCTGGTCGAACACGGTGTCGCCCTCGCGCTCGTCGCGGGCCAGGTCGGTCACGTGGCCCCAGCCGGAACAGCCGGTCTTGGTCACGCCGAAGCGCAGGCCGAGCGCGCCGGGGGTCTGGGCGACAAAGCGCTGCACGCGCTCGAAGGCAATGGGGGTCAGGCTGACAGCCATGGGGCTACTCCAGAGGTACGGGGACATTATAAGGAGCCGTTGCCACGAAAAATGCCTCGCAAGCGGAACGCTGCAACCGGTAAACTCCCGTGTTCACAGATCGAGTCGATCAGCAGAGGATTCAAGTCATGACGGTGGTCAGCGTTGAACATGCGCTTGCCGGGAAGATCCCGGAAGGCGGCGAAGTCACGGTACGCGGATGGGTGCGCACGGTGCGCGGTTCAGCGAATCTGGCCTTCGTGAATGTGAGCGACGGCTCCTGCTTCGCCCCGATCCAGGTCGTGGCCAACGACACCCTGGCCAACTTCGACGAGATCAAGCGCCTGACCAGCGGCTGCTCGGTCATCGCCACCGGCACCCTGGTGAAGTCGCAGGGCAAGGGCCAGTCGTTCGAGATCCAGGCCAGTGCGCTGGAAGTGGTCGGCTGGGTGGAAGACCCGCTGACCTACCCGATCCAGCCCAAGCCGATGTCGCCGGAGTTCCTGCGCGAAGTGGCGCACCTGCGCCCGCGCACCAACCTGTTCGGCGCGGTCACCCGCATCCGCAACTGCCTGGCCCAGGCCGTGCACCGTTTCTTCCACGAGAACGGCTTCAACTGGATCAGCACCCCGATCATCACCACCTCCGACGCCGAAGGCGCCGGCCAGATGTTCCGCGTGTCCACCCTGGACATGGTGAACCTGCCGCGCGACGAGAAGGGCGCGATCGATTTCAGCCGCGACTTCTTCGGCAAGGAAACCTTCCTGACCGTGTCCGGCCAGCTGAACGTCGAGGCCTACTGCCTGGCGCTGAGCAAGGTCTACACCTTCGGCCCGACCTTCCGCGCCGAGAACAGCCACACCACCCGCCACCTGGCGGAGTTCTGGATGATCGAGCCGGAAATCGCCTTCGCCGACCTGGCCGAAGACGCGCGCCTGGCCGAAGAGTTCCTGAAGTACCTGTTCCGCGCGGTGCTGAACGAGCGTGGCGACGATCTGGCCTTCATCGCCGAGCGCGTGGACAAGAACGCGATCACCAAGCTGGAAGACTTCATCAATGCACCGTTCGAGCGCATCGACTACACCGATGCGGTCAGCCTGCTGCAGAAGTCCGGCAAGAAGTTCGACTTCCCGGTCGAATGGGGCCTGGACCTGCAGACCGAACACGAGCGCTGGCTGACCGAGGAACACGTCGGCCGCCCGGTGGTGGTGACCAACTATCCGGAGCACATCAAGGCCTTCTACATGCGCCTGAACGACGACGGCAAGACCGTTGCCGCGATGGACGTGCTGGCCCCGGGCATCGGCGAGATCATCGGCGGCAGCCAGCGCGAAGAGCGCCTGGATGTGCTGGATGCGCGCATGGCCCAGTTCGGTCTGGATCGCGAGCATTACAGCTGGTACCGCGATTTCCGCCGCTATGGCTCGGTGCCGCACGCCGGCTTCGGCCTCGGCTTTGAACGCCTGGTGGTCTACGTCTGCGGGCTGTCCAACATCCGCGATGCGATCCCCTACCCGCGCGCCCCGGGCAGCGCGGACTTCTAAACCCACACGAGCACGGAGGTACTGCCCCCATGACCCTGTTCTTCGCCCTCTGTTTCGTCGGCGTTGCAGTGGCCGGGTTCAGTGCCTTCGTGATCTTCTGGCCGCTGACCCTGGTGCACGTGCGCGATCGCCATCCGGCGCTCGCCGCGCGCTTCGGCAGCGGCGCCTTCCTCAAGCCCGACGCCCTGGGCTGGCTGTTGCGCCGCGACTATCGCCAGCAGCCGGACCGCTCGCTGTCCGGGCTGGCGACACCGGCCTGGGTATCGTTGCTGACCCTGCTGGCTGGACTGGGCATGGCCGCCCTGCTCTGGCTGGCCTCGCTCTGGTAATACGCTCATGAATGACATCACCGCCTCGCGCGACAGCTGGTGGCTGGCCAGCCTCGGCAACACCCTGATCTGGGCCCGCCTGCGCGTGCGTCCGGCCGGCACCGCCGAAGTGCTCGACAGCGATGGCAACACTCTCAGCTACGACAGCGAGGACACCGCCCGCGCGCAGCTGTTCGACGCCGAATTCGTCGAGTTCGACGGCCTGGACGAGGAAGACGCGCTTGTGCGCGGCTTCAGCCTGCACGAGGTGCAGCCGCCGCACGCCGACAGTGACGAAGGCCTGCGTGGCCGCATGGTGCAGTCGCTCGGCGGGCGCGCCTGAGCCGGACATGTTCACCCCGCGCGCCTTCGCCGAGACCGACCTGCTCTGGCTGGACCGACTGCTGGCGCGCGACCCGTTCGTCACCGTACTCACCCCCGGCAGCGATGGCCTACCCGAACTGACCCGGATGCCGGTGCTGTACCAGCGTGACGGTGACCGCATCGAACTGCGCGGCCACTGGGCCCGCGCCAACCCGCAATCACGTTATCGCGGCGAGGCCAAGGTGCTGGTCGATGGCCCGCATGGCTATGTGTCTGCCAGCTGGTATCCGGACAAGGAACCGGCCGCGCGGGTGCCGACCTGGAACTACGCCGCCGCCGAACTGCGTGGCCAGCTGCAGACATTCGACGATACCGCTGCGCTGGCCGATCTGGTCGGAGCGATCAGCGACCGTTTCGAAGCCAGCGTCGGCCAGGCCTGGCAGTTCGATGCCACGCGCGCCGAGCATGGCCCTGAGCTGCGCGCGATCGTCGGCTTCCGCTTCCAGGTCGAGCACGTGCAGTTGAAGCTCAAGCTCAGCCAGAACCATCCGGAGGCCAACCAGCAGGCGGTGATCGCCGCGCTGGAGGCACTGGCCACCCCTTCTTACCAGGAGCTGGCGCAATGGATGCGCTGGCACCGCGAACAGGCTGCCCGCAGCGACTGATCGCCCCTGTTCCCGCGACGCTGCGGCCGGATGGCTGCGGCGAGCCCCCACCCGACGCCAGGGATACCGCACATGAAAGACATCCATCGCCTGCTGCAGAACAACCGCGACTGGGCCGACCGCATCGCCCAGGAAGATCCGGAGTTCTTCCACCAGCTGGCCAAGCAGCAGCATCCGGAATATCTGTGGATCGGCTGCTCCGACTCGCGCGTGCCGGCCAACCAGATCATCGGCATGGCGCCGGGTGAAGTCTTCGTGCATCGCAACGTCGCCAATGTGGTGGCACACAGCGACCTGAACTGCCTGAGCGTGGTGCAGTACGCGGTGGACCAGCTGAAGGTGAAGCACATCCTGATCGTCGGCCACTACGGCTGCGGCGGCGTGCATGCCTGCCTGCACAACACCCGCGTCGGACTGGCCGACAACTGGCTGCGCCACGTCGGCGATGTCGTGCAGAAGCACCAGGGCATCCTCGATGCGATCGAGGATGACGAGCTGAAGCATGCACGCCTGTGCGAACTGAACGTGATCGAGCAGGTCGCCAACCTGTGCCGCTCGACCATCGTCGAGGACGCCTGGGCGCGCGGCCAGAAGCTGATGGTGCACGGCTGGGTCTACAGCCTGAAGAACGGCCGGGTCAGCGAGATGGGCATCGACGTCGGTGCACCGGAAGAGCTCAAGCCGGCCTACGAAAAGGCCCTGTCCTACGTGCCGCGCCAGGGCCGGCGCGACTGACCTCACTACGGATCACGACCATGCTCGCCTCGCCGATCAACCTGCACGCCTGGATCGAAGAACATCGCCACCTGCTGAAACCGCCGGTGGGCAACAAGATGATCGACAACGGCGACTTCATCGTGATGGTGGTGGGTGGGCCGAACTCGCGCACCGACTACCACTACGACGAAGGCCCGGAGTGGTTCTACCAGCTCGAAGGCGAGATGGTGCTGAAGGTGCAGGAAGACGGCGCGGTACGCGACATTCCGATCCGCGCCGGCGAGATCTTCCTGCTGCCGGCCAGGGTGCCTCACTCGCCGCGGCGCCCGCCCGGCGGTGTCGGCCTGGTGGTCGAACGCAAGCGCCTGCCGCATGAACGTGACGGCGTGATCTGGCACTGCGAGCGCTGCAACCACAAGCTCTACGAAGAGTACTTCACGCTGCAGAACATCGAGACCGATCTGCCCAAGGTCTTTGCCAGATACCAGGCCAGCCTTGAACTGCGCACCTGCAGCCAGTGCGGGCACGTGGACCCGTTACCGGCGCCAGTGGCGGGCTGATCTCCTGCCCCTGTAGAGCCGAGCCCATGCTCGGCGGTGGGCCCGCGCAGCCGAGCATGGGCTCGGCTCTACAGGTTCGGCGGCATGCACGCATCCCTGCCACCGGGTGCGCCATCCCAAGCGCTACACTGGCCGTCCCGTTGCAGCCTGTTGCCCAACCATGTCCGACCTGCTCAGCCGCACCCACGCCATTGCCCTGGACGCCGCCGATCCGCTGCGCCCGCTGCGTAACGAATTCCTGATTCCGCGCCATGGCGGCGGCGAACAGACCTACTTCGTCGGCAACTCGCTGGGCCTGCAGCCGCGCGGTGCGCAGGCCGCGGTACAGGAGGTGATGAAGCAATGGGGCGAGCTGGCGGTGGAAGGCCACTTCACCGGCCCCACGCAGTGGCTGTCCTACCACCGCCTGGTGAGCGCGCAGCTGGCCCACGTGGTCGGCGCACTGCCCAGCGAAGTGGTGGCGATGAACACGCTGAGCGTGAACCTGCACCTGATGATGGTCAGCTTCTACAGGCCGACGATCGAGCGCCCGGTGATCCTGATGGAGGCCGGCGCGTTCCCCACCGATCGCCATGCCGTTGAGGCACAGATCCGCTTCCACGGCTTCGACCCCACCGAGTGCCTGGTGGAGGTACAGCCGGATGAGCCCAATGGCACGATCTCGCAGGTGGCAATCGAACGCGCCATCGCCGCGCACGGCCCACGCCTGGCGCTGGTGCTGTGGCCGGGCGTGCAGTACCGCACCGGCCAGGCCTTCGACCTGGACGCGATCACCCGCGCGGCGCGACTGCAGGGCGCGCGCATCGGCTTCGACCTGGCGCATTCGGTGGGCAACCTGCCACTGCGCCTGCATGAGGTGGCCCCCGATTTCGCCGTGTGGTGCCACTACAAGTACCTCAACAGCGGCCCGGGCGCGGTTGCCGGCGCGTTCGTGCACGAGCGCCACCACCGCGACACCACGCTGCCGCGCTTTGCCGGCTGGTGGGGCCACGAAGAGAGCACCCGCTTCCAGATGGCGCCGCAGTTCACCCCGGCCATCGGTGCCGAAGGCTGGCAGCTGAGCAATCCGCCGATCCTCGGCCTGGCCCCGCTGCGCGCCTCACTGGACCTGTTCGAGCGTGCCGGCATGGAGACGCTGCGCAGCAAATCGCTGGCACTGACCGGCATGCTTGAAGCGCTGGTACGCGCGCGCCTGTCCAGCGTGCTGCACATCATCACTCCGGCCGATCCGCAGCGCCGTGGTTGCCAGCTGTCGCTGCGCGTGATCGGCGGTCGTGAGCGCGGCCGTGCCCTGTTCGAGCACCTGCGTGGCATCGGCGTGCTCGGCGACTGGCGCGAACCGGACGTCATCCGCATCTCGCCCACCCCGCTCTACAACCGCTACCTGGACGTGCACCACTTCGTCGAGGAAGTGGAAGCCTGGGCCGGCCTGTAAGCCGGCCCCTCCCCTACTGCTGGACAGTTCGTTGATCGCACACGCTTCCCGCTCGTTGAGCATTATCGGCGCCGGCCTGGCCGGATCCCTGCTGGCCATCCTGCTGTCACGCCAGGGCTGGCGCATCACCCTGTACGAACGCCGCGGCGATCCGCGCATCGCCGATTACGAGAGCGGCCGTTCGATCAACCTGGCCCTGGCCGAGCGCGGACGCAACGCACTGCGCCAGGCCGGCGTGGAGGACGAGGTGATGGCGCGCGCGGTGATGATGCGTGGGCGCATGGTGCACCCGCGCGAAGGCGAACCGCAGCTGCAGCGCTATGGCCGCGATGACAGCGAAGTAATTTGGTCGATCCACCGCAGCGACCTCAACACCACGCTGCTGGAGCTGGCCGAACAGGCCGGTGCCACCGTACACTTCCACCGCCGCCTGCATACCGTGGATTTCGATGCCGGCTACGCACGCTTCATCGACGACCGCGATGACAGCCCACATGACATCCACTTCGACACCCTGATCGGTGCAGACGGCGCCGGCTCGGCGCTGCGGGCGGCGATGAACCGGCGCGCACCGCTGGGCGAGGACATCGCCTTCCTCGACCACTCCTACAAGGAGCTGGAGATTCCGCCGGCCGCCGATGGCAGCTTCCGTATCGAACGCAATGCGCTGCACATCTGGCCGCGCGGCCACTACATGTGCATCGCCCTGCCCAACCACGAAGGCACCTTCACCGTCACCCTGTTCCTGCCCAACCAGGGGGATCCCAGCTTCGCCACGGTCAACACCGGAACGCAGGCCGAAGCACTGTTCGCGCACGAGTTCGCCGATACCCTGCCGCTGATCCCGAACCTGCGCACAGACTGGGAACAGCACCCGCCGGGCCTGCTCGGCACGCTCACCCTGGAACGCTGGCACCAGCAGGGCCGCGCGGTGCTGATCGGCGATGCCGCCCATGCCATGGTGCCGTTCCACGGCCAAGGCATGAACTGCGCCTTCGAGGACTGCGTGGCACTGGCCCGCCATCTGATGGAAGCGGATGACCTGGAAGGCGCCTTCGCGGCGTTCGAGAGCGAGCGCAAGCCGAACGCACGTGCCATCCAGCAGATGGCGCTGGAGAACTATCTGGAAATGCGCGACCGCGTGGCCGATCCTGCGTTCCTGCTGCAACGCGAGCTGGAGCAGGAGCTGCAGCGGCGCTGGCCGACCCGCTTCGTGCCGCACTACACCATGGTCACCTTCCTGCACACGCCGTATGCCGAAGCACTGCGCCGCACCGAACTGCAGCGCGACATGCTGGTGGCGGCCACTGCCGGCCACGATTCACTGGACAACATCGACTGGGCTGCCCTGGAAGCGCAGATCCATGCGCAGCTGCCGGTGCTGGAGGGCGCGCACTGATGGCTGACAGCTTCCTGTTCTACGACCTGGAAACCTTCGGTCAGGATCCACGGCGCACCCGCATCTCGCAGTTCGCGGCGATCCGCACCGACGCCGACCTCAACGAGATCGACACCCCGGTCAGCTTCTTCGTGCGCCCGGCCGATGACCTGCTGCCCTCGCCGATGGCCACCCTGGTCACCGGCATCACACCGCAGCAGGCCCTGGCTGAAGGCATCAGCGAGGCCGAGGCGTTCGACCGCATCAATGAAATGCTGTCGCGGCCCAGCACCTGCGCACTGGGCTACAACACGCTGCGCTTCGATGACGAGTTCGTCCGCTACGGCCTGTTCCGCAACTTCCACGACCCGTACGAGCGCGAGTGGCGCAACGGCAATTCGCGCTGGGACCTGCTGGACATGCTGCGGCTGATGCGCGCGATGCGCCCCGATGGCATCCAGTGGCCGCTGCGCGAGGACGGCGCCACCTCGTTCAAGCTGGAGCATCTGGCCGAAGCCAACCACGTGCGCGAAGGCGATGCGCACGAAGCGCTTTCGGACGTGCGCGCCACCATCGGCATGGCGCGCCTGTTCAAGCAGTCTCAACCGCGCCTGTGGGACTACGCACTGAAACTGCGCGACAAGCGCTTCGTCGGCAGCCTGCTGGATGTGGCCGCGCTCAAGCCGGTGCTGCATATCTCCATGCGCTACCCGGCCAGCCGCCTGTGCGCGGCGCCGGTGCTGCCGCTGGCGGTGCACCCGACCATCAACAATCGGGTGATCGTGTTCGACCTGGACGGCGACATCGACGACCTGCTGGAACTGCCCGCCGAGGTGATCGCGCAGCGGCTGTACATGCGCGCCAGCGAACTGCCCGAGGGCGTGGCACGGGTGCCGCTGAAGGAAGTGCATGTGAACAAGGTGCCGGCACTGATCGCCTGGAACCACCTGCGTGCCGATGACCATGCGCGGCTGGGTCTGGACGTGGCGGCGATCGAGGCCAAGGTCGAGCGCCTGCGCGCGTTCGCCCCGCAGCTGGCCGAGAAGGCGCGCCAGGTCTACAACCAGCCGCGCGCGGCCACCGTGGCCGACGTCGATGCCTCGCTGTATGACGGTTTCCTCGGCAACGGCGACAAGCCGCTGCTCGCGCTGGCCCGCACCACCGCGCCGGAACAGCTGGCCGCGCTGGAAGGCCGCTTCCGCGACCCACGCCTGCCCGAGCTGCTGTTCCGCTACCGCGCGCGCAACCATCCTGGCAGCCTCGCGCCGGCTGAACGCGAACGCTGGCAGGATTACCGCCGCCAGCGCCTGCTCGGAGACAGCGGCCTGGGCGAACTCAACCTGCCCCAGTACCGGCAGCAGCTCGATGCACTGGCCGCCGATGCGCCCGACGACGCGCGGCGCCAGGCCCTGCTGCAATCGCTGCGTGACTGGGGCCAACATCTGCAGGAGACGTTGTGAGTACCTATTTCTCGGACGCCAGCTTCAGGTTCCTGCGCAGCCTCGCGCGGCACAACGACAAGGCCTGGTTCAACGACCACCGCCAGCAGTACGAAGACCACGTGCGGCAGCCGTTCCTGCGCCTGCTGGGCGATCTGCAACCGGCGCTGGCCGAGGTCAGCGAGCACTTCCGCGCCGATACCCGTGGCGTCGGTGGCTCGCTGTTCCGCATCCATCGCGACGCACGTTTTTCCAACGACAAGTCGCCCTACAAGACCTGGCAGGGCGCGCGTCTGTTCCATGAGCGCCGCCGCGAAGTGGCCGCGCCCTCGTTCTACGTGCATCTGCAGCCGGGCGAGAGCTTCGTCGGCGCAGGCCTGTGGCACCCGGAGCCGGAGACCCAGCGCCGCGTGCGCCATTTCATCCTCGACAACCCGGGCAGCTGGAAGGCCGCCGCGCATGCACCGGCCCTGCGCAAGCGCTTCGATTTCGAGGAAAGCGAGAAGCTGGTGCGCCCGCCGCGCGGCTTCCCGGCCGACTTCGAGTTCATCGACGACCTCAAGCATCGCAACTGGGTGATGTGGCGCTCGCTGGACGACGCCACGATGACCGGGCCGCGCCTGTTGTCCACGCTGGGCAAGGACCTGGCCGGGCTGGGCCCGTTCGTCGACTACCTGTGCGCGGCATTGGACCTGGAATTCTGATGTCGCCGCAGCCTGCGCTGGCGCGCCAGCGGCGAGTGCTGGGCCGTACAGGCCTGGCGGTTTCACCGGTCGGCCTGGGTTGCTCCGGGTTCTGGGGCCATCGCCGCTTTCCCGAAGCGTCGGCGGCAGCCGTGGTCGCGCATGCATTGGCCCATGGCGTGAACCTGCTGGACACCGGGCACAACTACTCCGGCTTCCATGCCGAGCCGCGCCTGGGCCGCATTCTTCGCCCGCTGCTGAAGCACTACCCGCGCGATGCGCTGGTGATCTCCAGCAAGGGCGGCACGCTGACCGGCCAGGCCGGCATCAGCGGTGCCGAGCAGCGCAACTTCTCGCCTGCGGCCATCACCGCCAGTTGCGAAGCCTCGCTGCGCAACCTCGGCCTGGACCATCTGGACATCTACCAGCTGCATGGCGCCAGCGAACACGACATCAACGACGATCTGCTGGCCGCGCTGCAACGCCTGCGCGAGCGTGGGCTGATCCGGCACACCGGCATCAACACCCACTCCGCATCGACCTTGCGCTGGATGATCGCCCACCCCACCGCCTTCGATGTGGTGCTGCTGGACTACAACGCCCTGCAGCAGGACCGCGAACCGCTGATCGACCAGCTGCACGCCGCCGGCATCGGCGTGCTGGCAGGCACGGTGCTGGCACAGGGCCACCTGCTGCCCGCGCGCCCGCGCCTGCCGCGGCTGGCCGATGGTTGGTACCTGGCGCGTGCCTGGCTCAAACCCAGCAGCCGGCAACTGATGCACAGCGCCCGCAGCATGCGCAGCGCCGTGGCCGCGATCAACAGCCAGCGCCCGGCGCAGACCGCCTTCGCCTACGCGCTGGGCCACGCCGGCGTGGCCAGCGGGATCCTCGGCACCACCCGCATCGGCAGCCTGGATGAAGTGCTGGCCACACGGCCGGAGGCGCTGAGCGCTGCCGAGCGCCAGCAACTGGTGGACGCCTTCGGAGATGGCCGCGGCTCCCCCAGTCATTGAGTCTTCACCCGGCACGGCCGCTGTTGCGGCAGTCTGGGGGCATGAAAAAGCTCACTGCCCTCGCAATCCTGCTGGTCCTGGCACTGGCGGCCTGGTGGTTTGGCGGCCCCTACGTGGCCGTCAACGGCCTGTCCAAAGCCATCGAGCAGCGTGACACCGCGCGCCTTGAGCGCTACGTGGACTTCCCGCGCGTTCGCAGCAGCCTGCGCGCCCAGCTCAACGACTACCTGGTACGCCAGGCCGGTCCGGATGTGGCGGCCAGCCCATTCGGCGCCCTCCTCTACGGCCTGGGCGACCAGCTGGGTGGTGCCGCCGTGGACACCATGGTCACCCCGGCCGGGATCGGTGCGATGCTGCAGGGCCACGTGCTGTGGAAACGCGGCCGCAATGAGCTGCAGGGCGGCGACGCCTTCGGCCCGACCGAACCGGCTCGGCCACTGAAGAACGCCGAGCACCATTTCGAAGCGCTGGACCGCTTCGTGATCGACGTCGATCGCGGCCCCGGCCAGCCGCCATTGAAGGTCGTGCTGGAACCGCAGGGCCTGCGCTGGAAGGTGGTGGACCTGCAGTTGGGGATGTCGGGCAGCCCGTAGCCCCGCTGCCCTGCGCTCGCCGGGCAGGGCCCGGCGATGGTCACCCCTCGTTGGCGACACCGTGCGGGACGTGACCGGCGGCCACGTGTTCGCGCGCGCTGTCGATGTTGTGCTGTGAATCGTCGAAGAAGATGTCGGCACCGAAGGCCTGCAGGAACGGTCCCTTGTGGCGCCCACCGAGGAACAGCGCCTCATCCAGGCGCACGCCCCACTCACGCAGCGTGCGGATCACCCGCTCGTGCGCCGGCGCCGAACGCGCGGTGACCAGCGCGGTGCGGATCGGTGCGCTTTCGCCGGCCGGGAACACTTCCTGCAGCGTATGCAGGGCCGACAGGAAACCACGGAACGGACCGCCGCTCAGTGGCTCACGGGCGCGCTCACGCTCGTGGCGGCCGAATGCTTCCACGCCCTGCTCGCGTGAGATGCGCTCGCTTTCATCGCCGAAGATCACCGCGTCGCCGTCGAAGGCGATGCGCAGCTGGCCGGCCGGGCGGCCAATGTCGATCTGGTCGGCTGCCGCCGCCGCGGTCTCACCCGGTGGCTTGGGCAGGATCGTCGCTGCGGCGATGCCGTGGCGCAGCGCGCTGCGCACCGATTCCGGATTGGCCGACAGGAACAGGTCGGTACCGAACGGCTTCACATACGGCCAGGTCGGCTCGCCGGCGGTGAAAGTTGCACGGATGATGCCCAGGCCATAGTGCTGGATCGAATTGAAAATGCGCAGGCCGGTATCGGCCGAGTTGCGCGACAACAGGATCACCTCGACCCGCGGGTTCTCCGGGCTGGCGCCCTGGTTCAGCGCCAGCAGCTTGCGCACCACCGGAAAGGCCACGCCCGGGCCGAGGATGTCGTCCTCATGCTGGCGCTGGAATTCGGCATAGGCCGCCACGCCATCGCTCTCGAACAGCGCATGGCTTTCTTCCAGATCGAACAGCGCGCGCGAGGTCACCGCGACGGTCAGCAAACGGGGGGAGTTGTCGCCCATCGGTGGGGGTCCTTCAAGCGGTCGGCGGGGCCGGCGGCCTATTGTCCTCAAAAAACGAACTGTTCGCTCAGGATCCGGTCTTCCAGATTGTGCTCCGGGTCGAACAGCAGCGTCACCCGGCGGTCCTTCGACTCGCGGATGGTCACCTCCACCACATCACGGGTCTCGTGCGAATCGGCGGTGACACTGACCGGGCGCTTGTACGGATCGAGCACGCGGAAGCGCACCTCGGTGTCGGCCTTGAGGATCGCGCCGCGCCAGCGCCGTGGCCGGTACGGGGCCAACGGCGTCAAGGCGATGGTGTGCGAACCCAGCGGCAGCACCGGGCCATGCGCGGAATAGTTGTAGGCGGTACTGCCGGCCGGGGTGGCCACCAGCACGCCGTCGCCGATCAGCTCGGCCACCCGCTCCTGGCCGTTGAGGTCGATGCCGATGTGTGCCGCCTGCCGGGTCTGGCGCAACAGCGAGACATCGTTGTACGCCAGCGAACCGGTGCTGGTGCCCGATTCGGTCAGTGCCACCATTTCCAGCGGGCGCAGATGGGCCGGCTCGGCGCGGGCGATGCGGGCATGCACGTCATCGTCGCCGCGGTACTGGTTCATCAGGAAGCCGACGGTCCCCAGCTTCATGCCAAACACCGGCTTGCCCAGGTGCCCGTGCCGGTGCAGCGTCTGCAGCATGAAGCCATCGCCGCCCAGTGGGCACAGCACGTCGGCCTGCTCGGGAGCGTAGTCGCCATAGCGCGACACCATCGCCGCACGCGCCATCTGCGCCGGTTCGGTGGTGCTGGCCAGGAAAGCGATGCGGGGGGAGTCGCTCATCGGTGGATCCGGGGGGAACTGGTCAAGAGCATAACCGAGCACCGCTGCGCTCGCCGGGCATGGCCCGGCGAACGTGCCCAGAAACAGAACGGCCCCGCTTTCGCGGGGCCGTTCCGGTTTACGCTCGCCGGGCAGCGCCCGGCGTTACCTCACTTACGCGCCATGTGCCGCCAGCTGGCCCAGGCGCTGCACCGCGACCGAGACGGTCGGGTAGTCCAGGGTCTTCTGCTCGGCCAGTTCGGCCAGCATCGCCAGGGTGAAGCGCAGGCTGTTGTCGTCACGGCCCATCCAGGCTGCAACCTTGGCCTCCGCGCTGCTGCCCTTGGTGCCCAGCACCTGGCCGGCCAGGTTGCGGTGGTTGGCCGCCAGTTCGTCACGCAGCACGCCACGTGCCACCGCGTGCCAACGACCGTTGACCTCCAGCGCGTCGACCTGCTCGAACAGCCACGGCAGCTGCAGGGCGTCGCCAAGGCGGAAGTGGACCTTGGACACGTCCACCGGCTTCAGCTTGCGGGTGCGGGCCAGTTCGATGATGTCGAACGCCGGCTCCAGGAAGTGCAGTTCGGCCAGCTGCTGCGCCAGCGCGGACGGCAGGCCCTTTTCCTTCCACTCGGCCACCAGGGCTTCGTAGGTCGGACGCTGCGAATCCGGCAGCACGCCCGAGGCGACACGGATGTCGTTGAACGGACCCTGGTAGCGGTTGACCGCTTCGGTGATGCCCGGCATCGCGCCCGGGCGCGACAGCAGCCAGCGCACGAACGAACGCTGCAGCTTCCAGATCACTTCCAGTGCGTCGATCTGCACCGACTCCGGCACCTTGCCGTCGAGCGCATCGATCTGCGCCCACAGCGCGCGTGCATCCAGCGTTTCGCGGCTGATGGTGTAGGCCTTGGCCACCTCGGCGATGGAACGGCCGGTGTCTTCCTGCATGCGCATCAGGAAGGTAGCGCCCATGCGGTTGATGGTCTGGTTGGTCACGGCCGTGGCGATGATTTCACGCTTCAGGCGGTGACGCTCCATCGCGTCGGCATACTTCTTCTGCAGCGGGGTCGGGAAGTAGCGCTGCAGTTCCTTGGACAGGTACGGGTCTTCCGGAATGTCCGAATCCAGCAGCTGGGCGAACGCCACCAGCTTGGAGTAGGACAGCAGCACCGACAGTTCCGGACGGGTCAGGCCCTGGCCGCGTGCCTTGCGCTGGGACAGCTCGGCATCGGACGGCAGGAACTCGATCTGGCGATCGAGCAGGCCCTGCTGTTCCAGGGTGCGGATGAAGTGCTGCTTGGAGCCCAGGCGCTTGACCGCCATCCGCTCCATCAGGCTCAGGGCCTGGTTCTGGCGGTAGTTGTCGTTGAGCACCAGCTCGGCCACTTCGTCGGTCATCGACGCCAGCAGCTTGTTGCGCTGTTCAACGGTCAGCTTCTTGGCCCGCACCACATCATTGAGCAGGATCTTGATGTTGACTTCATGGTCGGAGGTATCCACACCGGCCGAGTTGTCGATGAAGTCGGTGTTGAGCAGCACGCCGGCCTGCGCGGCTTCGATACGGCCCAGCTGGGTCATGCCCAGGTTGCCGCCCTCGCCCACCACCTTGCAGCGCAGCTCACCACCGTTCACGCGCAGCGCATTGTTGGCGCGATCGCCGACATCGCTGTGCTGCTCGCTGGCAGCCTTGACGTAGGTACCGATGCCGCCGTTCCACAGCAGGTCGACCGGTGCCTTCAGGATCGCGCTCATCAGATCGTTCGGCGACAACGCCTTGACGCTGTCGTCCAGGCCCAGCGCTTCACGCACCTGCGGGGTGATCTCGATCGACTTCAGGCTGCGCGGGAAGATGCCGCCGCCCTTGCTGATCAGCTTGGCATCGTAGTCGGCCCAGCTCGAACGCGGCACGGTGAACATGCGCTCACGCTCGACGAACGAGGTCGCCGCATCCGGGTTCGGGTCCAGGAAGATGTGGCGGTGATCGAAGGCGGCCACCAGGCGGATATGGCGCGACAGCAGCATGCCGTTGCCGAACACGTCGCCGGACATGTCGCCGACGCCGACCGCGGTGAAGTCCTGGGTCTGGCTGTCACGGCCCAGCGCACGGAAGTGGCGCTTGACCGACTCCCACGCACCGCGTGCGGTGATGCCCATGCCCTTGTGGTCGTAACCCACCGAACCGCCGGAGGCGAAGGCATCGCCCATCCAGAAGCCGTGCGCGATGGCCAGGCCGTTGGCGATGTCGGAGAAGGTCGCAGTGCCCTTGTCGGCGGCCACCACCAGGTACGGATCGTCCATGTCGTGGCGCACGACATCCACCGGCGGCACGATCTTGTTGTTGACGATGTTGTCGGTGATGTCCAGCAGGCCCTGGATGAACAGCTTGTAGCAGGCCACGCCGTTGGCGAAGACCGCATCGCGATCACCGTTCACCGGCGGCATCTTGGCGAAGAAGCCACCCTTGGCGCCGACCGGCACGATCACGGTGTTCTTCACCATCTGCGCCTTGACCAGGCCCAGCACTTCGGTACGGAAGTCCTCGCGGCGGTCCGACCAGCGCAGGCCGCCACGGGCCACGGCACCGAAGCGCAGGTGGGTACCTTCCACGCGCGGGCCGTACACGAAGATTTCGCGGTACGGGCGCGGCTTGGGCAGGTCCGGCACCAGCGCCGAATCGAACTTGAAGCTGATGACATGGCCGTGCTGGCCATTGGCATCGGTCTGGTAGTAGCTGGTACGCAGGGTCGCGTCGATCACGCCCATGAACGAGCGCAGGATGCGGTCCTCGTCCAGGCTGGACACGCGGTCCATCAGCTTCAGCAGCGCATCTCGCGCGGCCTGCATCTGTGCATCGCGATCACCCTTGCGGGCGTCGACCACGGTCTTGAGGACCTTCAGGGTGGCCTCGTCGCCGGCAGCCAGCACATCGAGGTGGGCCTTCAGCTGGGCCTGGCCAGCGGCGATGTCATCCTTGCTCTCGTGGCCGGTGGCCGGATCGAAGCGGGCTTCGAACAGTTCCACCAGCAGGCGCGCCAGCAGCGGGTAACGGGCGAAGGTGCCTTCCACGTAGGCCTGCGAGAACGGCACGCCGGTCTGCAGCAGGTACTTGCAGTAGCCACGCAGCATGGCGACCTGTCGCCAGTGCAGGCCGGCGGCCAGCACCAGGCGGTTGAAGCCGTCGTTCTCGGCATCGCCGTGCCAGACGCGGGCGAAGGTCTCACCGAAGGCTTCATCGACGCTGGCGGCATCGATTGCACCGGCGGTCGATTCGACTTCGAAGTCCTGCACATACACCGGCGCGTTGTCGACCGACAGGCGGTACGGACGCTCGGCGATCACGCGCAGGCCCATGTTTTCCATCATCGGCAGCGCGTCCGACAGCGGAATGTCGTCCAGCTGGCGGTACAGCTTCAGGCGCAGGCCATCACCGCTTTCGCGCGGCACCGCCTGCAGGCTCAGGCGCAGGTCGTCCGGGCCGGTCAGCGCGTCGAGCTGGCTGACATCATTGGCGGCAACGGCGGTGCTGTTGTCTTCGATGTAGCCGGCCGGCAGCGCCTTGCCGATGCGGGCAGCGATGCGCAGGCCTTCTGTTTCGCCATGGCGCGACACCAGCGCTTCACGCAGGTCGTCCTGCCAGTTGCGCAGCACCTGGGCCAGCTTCTGTTCCAGTTCGGCGGTATCGACGTCGAGCATTTCGCCCGGCTTCGGGCGCACGATCAGGTGCACCTGCGCCAGCGGCGATTCACCCAGCACCACCGAGCTGTCCACGTACTCACCGTGCAGCGCGTCCTTCAGCATGGCCTCGATGCGCAGGCGCACGTCGGTGTTGAAGCGCTCGCGCGGCAGGTAGACCAGCGCGGAAATGAAACGGCTGTACTTGTCGCGGCGCAGGAACAGGCGGCTGCGCACGCGCTCCTGCAGACCCAGCACGCCCATCGCGGTGCGCAGCAGTTCGTCCTCGCTGGACTGGAACAGCTCTTCGCGCGGCAGGGTTTCCAGAATGTGGCGCAGCGCCTTGCCACTGTGGCTGGCCGGGGCCAGGCCGGACTGCTTCATCACGTGTTCGTGGCGCTGGCGCACCAGCGGGATTTCCCACGGGCGGCGGTTGTAGGCGCTGGAGGTGAACAGGCCAAGGAAGCGCTGCTCGCCGATGATCTTGCCCTTGGCGTCGAATTCCAGCACGCCGATGTAGTCCATGTAGCCGGCGCGGTGCACGCGCGAACGGGCATTGGTCTTGGTCAGGATCAGCGCGTCCTTCAGCCCGGACGTGGCGTTCAGGCCCTGCGCGGCCAGGGTCTTGACCGGACGGGCGGCGGACTTGTCCTTGCCGCGCATCAGGCCCAGGCCGGTGTCGTTCAGCGGCGCCAGCACGTCTTCCTTGCCCTGCTTCTCGACGCGGTATTCGCGGTAGCCGAAGAAGGTGAAGTGGTTGTCGGCGGCCCAGCGCAGGAACTCCTGTGCTTCCTTGCGCGAGGCATCGTCGACCGGCAGCTGGCGGCTGCCCAGGTCGTCGGCCAGCGCCAGTGCCTTGTCCTTCATCGGCTGCCAGTCGCGCACGATCGCACGCACTTCATCCAGCGCCTTGTTGATGGCCTGCTCGATGGCGGCCATGGCTTCGGCCGGCTGGCGGTCGATCTCCAGCAGCATCACCGACTCGGCATCACCCTCGCCGACCTTGAGCAGCTTGCCGGCCTTGTCGCGACTGAAGTGCAGCACCGGATGGCCCAGCACGTGGACGCCCACGCCCTGCTCGGCCAGCGACATGGTGACGGTGTCGACCAGGAACGGCATGTCGTCGTTGACGATCTGCAGCACGGTGTGCGGCGATTCCCAACCATTGGCCTTGGCGGTCGGATTGAACACGCGGACGTTGGCCTTGCCGGCCTTGCGGGCACGGGCGAATTCCAGCGTCTCAGCCGCGAGAGCGGCCCACTCTTCAGCGCTGTGGTGCGGGAACTCGTCCGACTCCATGCGCTTGTAGAAGCCAGTGGCAAAGGCCACTGCTTCGGCCTGTGCGGCCGCGGGGTAGCGCTTGCGCAAGGCCGTGTACACCGGCTCCAGGGAGAAACCAGCGGTCACTGCGACCTCCGACTCTGCTGGTTTGGTCTTGTTTTTCACGGTCTTGGCTGCGGTTTTTTGCGGTTTCATGGCAGAGCGATGCGCTTGCTCAGTTGGGAAAATGAAATTGTAGCCCTACCGCACGAAAAGGCCTTGCTGCAGGACGGAATAAGCAGATTCGGGTTTGCTGCGGTTTAGACGCCTATTCAGTTCGCACCGGTATGGTCCCGGCGCCCTCCGCAGCACTTCCGACAGGATCGGCAAAGCGTGTTACCGGAAGACACACGCAGCCACACCCATTCGATTCCACAATGCTGAACTGGACGGTATAGTCCACCGCGTGAACCCGCCCTGCCCCCCCGCTGCCCTGGACGCGCGCGATGAGCGTGTGTTCGATGCCGTGCGCGAACTGCTGGCCCAGCAGGGCATGCAGATGAGCATGGATGCGGTGGCCCAGCACGCCGGCTGCTCCAAGCAGACCCTGTACTCGCGCTATGGCAGCAAGCAGGAACTGCTGCGCCGGGTCATGCAGCGCCATGTCGGCCACGCCACCGGCGCCATGCTGCGTGCACTCCGCACTGACGACCTGCGTGCCAGCCTGCTCCAGTTCGCCACCGACTTCCTGGAGCATTTCAACCAACCGCACGTGGGCCAGGCCTGTCGGCTGATCGCCGCCGACGCCGCGCAGTTTCCTGAAGAGGCGCGTACGCTGTACCGGCATGGCGCCGGCGCACTGACGCTTCATCTTGCTGAATGGATTGAAACCGTTTGCATGCAAGGCCGGCTCCGCCATGACGACCCGCACTACATGGCCGAACTGCTGCTGAGCATGATCGCCGGTCAGGATTTCGACAAACAGCGCTTCCATACCGCCCATCGTGATGACGCGCAGCTGCGTCGGCGCTGGGCAGAGTTCTCCGTCGACAGCTTCCTGCGCGCGTTCGCGCCACAGCCGTCGCCGGCCCCGTCTACAAACCAACCCCGGAGTTCCTCCTGATGACCGCCCCACTCCGCACCCTTGCCTTGACGTGCGCCGTTGCTGTCGCGCTGGCTGCCTGCAAGAAGCCGGAACAGCAGACGCCCCCGCCGCCGGAGGTAGGCGTGATCGACGCCAAGCCGCAGACCCTGCCGCTGCAGCGTGAGCTGGTCGGCCGCCTGTCGCCGTTCCGCAGCGCCGACGTGCGCGCACGCGTGCCGGGCGTTCTGCTCAAGCGCGTCTACCAGGAAGGCTCGCAGGTCAAGCAGGGCCAGGCCCTGTTCCTGATCGACCCGGCCCCGCTGCGCGCCTCGCTCAATGCCTCCGAAGCCCAGCTGGCCTCGGCCCGCGCCACCTACGCCAATGCCAAGGTGGCCGCCGACCGCGCCCGTTCGCTGGCGCCGCAGCAGTTCGTCTCCAAGTCCGACCTGGACAACGCCGAATCGGCCGAGCGCACCGCGCTGGCCGCGGTCAAGCAGGCCGAAGCCACCGTCACCTCCTCGCGCATCAACCTGGGCTACACCGAAGTGACCGCGCCGATCAGCGGCGTGGCCAACAAGCAGCAGGTCACCGAAGGTGCGCTGGTCGGCCAGGGCGATGTGACCCTGCTGACCACCGTCGACCAGCTCGATCCGCTGTACGTGAACTTCTCGCTGAGCGTGGACGAACTGACCCAGCTGCGCGCGCAGCAGGCCAAGGGTGCGCTGGCACTGTCCGGTGACGGCAAGGCGACGGTCAACGTCAAGCTGGCCGATGGCAGCACCTACAGCGAGCCGGGCACGCTGGACTTCTCCTCGACCACGGTCGATCCGGCCACCGGTGCGGTGTCGCTGCGCGCACTGCTGCCCAACCCTCAGCAGATCCTGCTGCCAGGTGCCTTCGTCAGCTTCCAGGCCAACCTGGGCGAGCGCAACAACGCCTACCTGGTGCCGCAGCAGGCGCTGCTGCGCGACACCACCGGCGGCTACGTGATGGTGGTCGGCGCCGACGGCAAGGTCATTCGCAAGAACGTCAAGACCGACGGCGCGCAGAACGGCAACTGGCTGGTCAGCGACGGCCTGGCCGCCGGTGACAAGGTCATCGTGGCCGGCGTGCAGAAGGTCAAGGAAGGCGCACCGGCCGTGGCCAAGCCGTGGACCCCGGGACAGGACGCCAACGGCAAGCCTGCCGCAGGCGGTGCTGCACCGGCGGCCGCGGCTCCGGCTGCAGGCAAGGCACCGGCCGACGCGGCCAAGCCCGAGCAGGCCGATGCGGCCAAGCCGGCCGCCACCGAATCGAACAAGCAGTAACGGGAACCTTCCGTCATGCCTAAATTTTTCATCGAGCATCCAGTCTTCGCCTGGGTGGTTGCGATCCTGATCTCGCTCAGCGGCGTGATCGCGATCCTCAACCTGGGTGTGGAGTCCTACCCCAACATCGCCCCGCCACAGGTGACCGTCTCGGCCACCTACCCGGGCGCCAGTGCCGACACCACTGAAAAATCGGTCACCCAGGTGATCGAGCAGCAGCTGACCGGTATCGATCACCTGCTGTACTTCAGTTCCTCGTCCGCCTCCAACGGCCGTGCCTCGATCACCCTGACCTTCGAGACCGGCACCGATCCGGACATCGCCCAGGTGCAGGTGCAGAACAAGGTCTCGCTGGCCACGCCACGACTGCCTTCGGAAGTGACCCAGCAGGGTGTGGTGGTGGCCAAGGCCAACGCCGGCTTCCTGATGGTGATCGCGCTGCAGTCCGATACGCCCACCATCAATCGTGACGCCCTGAACGACATCGTCGGCTCGCGCGTGCTCGACCAGGTCTCGCGTATCCCCGGCGTCGGCAGCACCCAGCAGTTCGGTTCCGAGTACGCCATGAACATCTGGCTGAACCCGGAAAAGATGCAGGGCTACGGCCTGTCGGCCAGCCAGGTGCTGGCCGCGGTGCGCGCGCAGAACGTGCAGTTCGCCGCCGGTGCGCTGGGTTCGGACCCGTCGCCGGAGGGCCAGCACTTCACCGCCACGGTGTCGGCCGAAGGCCGCTTCAGCTCGCCGCAGGAGTTCGAGAACATCATCCTGCGCGCCAACCCCGACGGCTCGCGCGTGCTGCTCAAGGACATCGCCCGGGTGGCCTTCGGTGCCAACAACTACGGCTTTGACACCCAGTACAACGGCAAGCCCACCGGTGCCTTCGCCATCCAGCTGCTGCCGGGCGCCAACGCCCTGAACGTGGCCGATGCGGTGCGCGCCAAGATGGACGAACTGCAACCCAGCTTCCCGTCCGGCGTGACCTGGTTCTCGCCGTACGACAGCACCACCTTCGTCAAGATCTCGATCCAGGAAGTGGTCAAGACCCTGTTCGAAGCAGTGTTGCTGGTGTTCCTGGTGATGCTGATCTTCCTGCAGAACTTCCGCGCCACGCTGATCCCGACCCTGGTCATTCCGGTGGCCCTGCTCGGTACCTTCCTGGGCATGTGGATGATCGGCTTCACGATCAACCAGCTGACCCTGTTCGCGATGGTGCTGGCGATCGGCATCGTGGTCGATGACGCGATCGTGGTGATCGAGAACGTCGAGCGCATCATGACCGAGGAAGGGCTGGCGCCGAAGCCGGCCACGCAGAAGGCGATGACCCAGATCACCGGCGCGGTGGTGGCGATCACCGTCGTGCTGGCCGCGGTGTTCATTCCGTCGGCACTGCAGGGCGGTGCGGCCGGTGAGATCTACAAGCAGTTCGCGCTGACCATCGCCATCTCGATGGCGTTCTCGGCGTTCCTGGCACTGGGCTTCACCCCGGCGCTGTGCGCGACCTTCCTGAAGCCGACGCACAACGACAACCCGAACATCGTCTACCGCACCTTCAACAAGTACTACGACAAGATCAGCCACACCTACGTGGGGCATATCACCTCGGCGGTGCGCCACGCCCCGCGCTGGATGATCCTGTTCGTCGTGCTGACCGCGCTGTGCGGCTTCCTGTTCACCCGCATGCCCGGCAGCTTCCTGCCGGAAGAAGACCAGGGCTATGCGCTGGCGATCGTGCAGCTGCCGCCGGGTTCGACCAAGAGCCAGACCAACGAAGTGTTCGCGCAGATGCGTGGCGTGCTGGAAAAGCAGGACGGCTATGAAGGCATGCTGCAGGTGGCCGGCTTCAGCTTCGTCGGTTCCGGCGAAAACGTGGGCATGGGCTTCATCCGCCTGAAGCCGTGGGAGGAACGCAAGTTCACCGCGCCGGAGTTCATCCAGAACATGAACGGCGCGTTCTACGGCATCAAGGAAGCGCAGATCTTCGTGGTCAACCTGCCGACCGTGCAGGGTCTGGGCCAGTTCGGCGGCTTCGACATGTGGCTGCAGGACCGCAGCGGCGCCGGCTACGAGCAGCTCACCCAGGCACGCAACATCCTGCTCGGCAAGGCCGCACAGAAGCCTGAAGCGCTGGTCGGCGTGCGCCCCAACGGCCTGGAGAACGCGCCGCAGCTGCAGCTGCACGTCGATCGCGTGCAGGCGCAGTCGATGGGCATGTCGGTGTCGGACGTGTACAGCACCATCCAGCTGATGCTGGCCCCGGTGTACGTCAACGACTTCTTCTACGAAGGCCGCATCAAGCGGGTGACCATGCAGGCCGATGGCCCGTACCGCACCGGCCAGGAATCGCTGAAGAGCTTCTACAGCCCGTCCAGCCTGACCACCAATGCCGATGGCACCAACGCGATGATCCCGCTCAACACGGTGGTCAAGTCCGAGTGGGTGTCGGCACCGCCGTCGTTGAGCCGCTACAACGGCTATTCGGCGATCAACATCGTCGGCTCGCAGGCCCCGGGCACCAGCTCGGGTGAAGCGATGCAGACGATGGAGAGCATCGTCAACGACGACCTGCCGGCCGGCTTCGGCTACGACTGGTCCGGCATGTCCTACCAGGAAATCCTGGCCGGTAACGCTGCGACCCTGCTGCTGGTGCTGTCCATCGTGGTGGTGTTCCTGTGCCTGGCCGCGCTGTATGAAAGCTGGTCGATTCCGGTGGCGGTGCTGCTGGTGGTGCCGCTGGGCGTGCTGGGTGCGCTGGGTCTGTCGATGCTGCGTGGCCTGCCCAACGATCTGTTCTTCAAGATCGGTCTGATCACCGTGATCGGCCTGGCGGCGAAGAATGCAATCCTGATCGTGGAGTTCGCGGTGGAGCAACGCGCAGCCGGCAAGAACCTGCGCGATGCCACCATCGAGGCAGCGCGCCTGCGCTTCCGCCCGATCCTGATGACCTCGTTCGCGTTCATCATGGGCGTCATCCCGATGGCGATCTCCAGCGGTGCCGGCGCCAACTCCCGTCACGCCATCGGCACCGGCGTGATCGGTGGCATGCTGTTCGCCACCCTGCTCGGCCTGCTGATGATCCCGGTGTTCTTCGTGGTCGTGCGGCGCATGCTGGGCGACAAGCTCGATGAACCCTCCAAGGAGTTCATGGAACGCCAGCGCGATGCCGATGCCGCGCACCGTCCGGATCGCTGATCCGGCCGAAAGCTGAAACGAGAAAGGCCCCGGAGCGATCCGGGGCCTTTTTTGTTGCTGCTTTTGAATCCATGCCAACCAGGGTTGGCATCTACCCAAGCAAGGGCATGCCCGGTAGCCGCCAACCTTGGTTGGCGCTCTGCAGGGGGTCTCAGCGGAGCAGTGCAACCAGCACGCATACCACCACAATCACCGAGGCCACCCACTGCATCGGTACGAAGAAGAAATGATGGGGCGCGGCTTCGCCCTTCTTCCGGGGCATGCGATTGAGCCACAGGCCCAACAGTACGTTCACGGTTGCGCCGATACCCGCACCCAGGAGAACCTGCTGCAACGGAATGTTGCCTTTGGGGCCATCATGCGGATAAAAGTACGCCAGCAGCAGGATCACTGCGATCGGCGTCACCAGCGTCATCAAACCCCAGCCGCGATGGATCATCGTGCAGACCCTTGAGAAAAACGGCCTGCATTGTAGCGGGGCTTTGGAAGGGCGCCGCACAATGAAATTGATGGCGGTACGTGGGTTGCCGCTCTGTAGAGAACAGCGCATCCACGCATGGCGTGGATCTACTGGCCGCGCCGCCGTTGCAGCGGCGCGGCCCTTGCCACTCAGCGCAGCCCGGTCTCGTTTCGTGCGATCACCAGGCGCTGGATCTCCGAAGTGCCCTCGTAGATCTCGGTGATCTTGGCATCACGGAAGTAGCGCTCCAGCGGCATTTCCTTCGAATAGCCCATGCCGCCATGGATCTGCACCGCCTGATGGGTGATCCACATCGCCGCCTCCGAAGCGGTCAGCTTGGCGATGGCCGCTTCATTGCTGAAGCGCTTGCCCTCGCCCTTCACCCACGCCGCGCGCAGGGTCAGCAGCAGCGCCGCGTCCAGCTTGCACTTCATGTCGGCGATCTTGGCCTGGGTCATCTGGAAGGTACCGATGGCCGCGCCGAACGCCTTGCGCTCCTTCACGTACTCGATCGTAGCTTCATAGGCAGCGCGGGCAATGCCGATCGCCTGCGAGGCGATGCCGATGCGACCAGCATCCAGCACGCCCATCGCGATCTTGAAGCCCTCGCCTTCCTGGCCCAGCACGTCCTCGGCCTGGGCTACGTAGTCGTTGAACTCGATCTCGCAGGTGGCCGAGGCGCGGATGCCCAGCTTCGGTTCGGTCTTGCCACGGCCAAAGCCGGGCTTGTCGGTGTCGATCAGGAAGGCGGTGATGCCGCGCGCACCCTTGTCCGGCTCGCTCATTGCAAACAGCACGATGTACCTGGCCACCGGGCCGGAGGTGATCCAGCTCTTCTTGCCATTGATCACGAAGCTGCCATCGGCCTGCTTGACGGCCCGGCAACGCATGGCCGTGGCGTCCGAGCCGGACTGTGGCTCGGTCAGCGCGAACGCACCGATGGCCTCGCCCTCGGCGATGGCACGCACGTATTTCTGCTTCTGTGCTTCGCTGCCATGGGTCAGGATGCCGTTGCAGAACAACGAATTGTTCACCGACATGATGGTCGAATGCGCAGCATCACCGGCGGCGACCTCCACCATCGCCAGCACGTACGCAATCGGGTCCATGCCCGCGCCACCGTATTCGGTCGGCACTTCGATGCCCATCAAGCCGTTCTCGCCCAGCAGGCGGATGTTGTCCAACGGGAACTCGCCGGTGCGGTCATGGTGCTCCGCGCTGGGGGCGATCTTCTCCTGCGCGATGCGACGCGCAACGTCCTGCAGCATCAACTGCTCTTCGGTAAAGCTGAAATCCACAACACCCTCCCGGGTACATGAAGTTATGGGCCGCATGCGGCGCGCCCAGGTAGCTCGATTGTACCGGGGCGTGAATGGTTCCGTACGCCAGCGACTTGACCCTGGCAGGCCTTCTCGGCGAATATATCTCTATATCGCGATAGGTAGATATTTATGGATCTGGAAGACTGGTCGACCCGCCTGAAGGTGTTCGCCGATGCCACCCGCGTGCGCCTGCTGGCGCTGCTGGAACAGGAAGAGCTGACCGTGGCCGAGCTGTCGGCGATCACGCGGCTGGCGCAGCCCCGCGTGTCGACCCATCTGGCGCGCCTGAAGGAAGCCGGGCTGGTCCGCGACCGCCGTGCCGGCGTATCGGCCTACTACCGCTTCGACGAGGCCCAGCTGGACCCAGCGCAGCGCGCATTGTGGCACGCATTGAGCAACGGAAGCGACGATCCGCTGCTGCGCCAGGATGCTGAACGGGTGGCCGCCGTGCTGGCCCACCGCGCCTCCGACCAGAACTGGGCCGACAGCGTGGCAGGCGACATGGAACGCCACTACTCCCCGGGCCGCACCTGGGAGGCGCTGGCACGCACCGCGCTGCCGCTGCTGGAAACCGGCGACGTGCTCGACATCGCCTCCGGTGACGGCGTGCTGGCCGAACTGGTCGCCCCGCACGCCAAGCGCTACGTCTGCATCGACACCAGCGCGCGCGTGGTCGCCGCCGCCAGCGAGCGCCTGCGCCGCCTGCCCAACGTGGAGGTACGCGAGGGCGACATGCATGCGCTGCCGTTCAAGGACCGCAGCTTCGACCTGGTGGTGCTGATGCACGCGCTGACCTACGCCAGCAAGCCGGCGCAGGCGGTGACCGAGGCCGCACGCGTGCTGCGCCCGGGCGGCCGGCTGCTGCTGTGCAGCCTGGCCCGCCATGAGCACAAGGCCGCCGTCGAGGCGTACGGCCACGTCAACCTCGGCTTCAGCGACAAGGAACTGCGCAAGTTCGTCGACAAGGCCGGCCTGCAGGTGTCCAGCCTGGAGACGGTCACCCGCGAGAAGCGCCCACCGCATTTCGAAGTGATCTCGCTGATCGCCAACAAGCCCTGAGCCCGAGTCCACCATGTCCGCGCTGCCCTGGTTGCATCCCGATCGTGCCAACGCCCTGCTCGTCGCCCTGCGCGAGCGCATCCTGATCATCGACGGTGCCATGGGCACCATGATCCAGCGCCACGGGCTGCAGGAGCAGGATTATCGCGGCGAGCGCTTCGCCGGCGGCTACGACCACGCCCACGGGCCGGGCTGCGACCACGGTACGCCCGAGGGTCACGATCTGAAGGGCAACAACGATCTGCTGCTGCTGACCCGGCCGCAGATCGTCGCCGACATCCACACCGCCTATCTGCTGGCCGGCGCCGACCTGGTGGAAACCAACACGTTCAACGCCACTTCGGTGAGCCAGGCCGATTACCACCTGCAACACCTGGTGTATGAGTTGAACAAGGCCGGCGCAGCCGTTGCACGCGCCTGCTGCGATGCGGTGCAAGCGACCACGCCGGACAAGCCGCGCTTCGTCATCGGTGTGATCGGCCCCACCAGCCGTACCGCCTCGATCAGCCCGGACGTGAACGATCCCGGCTTCCGCAACACCAGCTTCGATGAACTGCGCGATACCTACCGCGAAGCGATTGAAGGCCTGATCGACGGCGGCGCCGACACGCTGATGGTCGAGACCATCTTCGACACGCTCAACGCCAAGGCCGCGCTGTATGCGCTGGAAGAAGCCTTCGATGCACGCGCTGCGCGCCTGCCGGTGATGATCTCCGGCACCATCACCGATGCCTCCGGCCGCACCCTGTCGGGGCAGACCGCCGACGCCTTCCACGCCTCGCTGGCGCATGCGCGGCCGCTGTCGATCGGCCTGAACTGCGCGCTGGGCGCCGACGCGATGCGCCCACATGTGGAGACCCTGGCGCGCGTGGCCGACTGCCATGTCAGCGCACACCCCAACGCCGGCCTGCCCAATGCCTTTGGCGAGTACGACGAAACGCCCGAGGAAATGGCCACCACGCTGCGCGGCTTCGCCGAGGATGGCCTGCTGAACCTGGTCGGCGGCTGCTGCGGCTCCACCCCCGAGCACATCCGCGCCATCGCCCAGGCCGTGGCCGGCCTGCCGCCCCGTCCACTTCCCGGCGCGCAGGAGCAGCAGGCCGCATGAGCACCGCCCCCTACACCCGCCTGTCAGGCCTGGAACCGCTGGTCATCACCCCGGACCTGCTGTTCGTCAATGTCGGCGAGCGCACCAACGTCACCGGCAGCGCGCAGTTCCGCAAGCTCATCAAGGAAGGCCGCTACGAGGAAGCCGTGGACGTGGCCCGCCAGCAGGTGGCCAGCGGCGCGCAGATCCTCGACGTCAACATGGACGAAGGCCTGATCGATTCGGAGGCAGCGATGACCCGCTACCTCAACCTGATCATGTCCGAGCCGGACATCGCACGCATCCCGGTGATGGTCGACTCCTCCAAGTGGAGCGTGATCGAGGCCGGGTTGAAGTGCCTGCAGGGCAAGAGCGTGGTCAACTCGATCTCGCTGAAGGAAGGCGAAGCACTGTTCCGCGAGCACGCGCGCAAGGTGCTGCGTTACGGCGCAGCTGCGGTGGTGATGGCGTTCGACGAGACAGGCCAGGCCGACACCTGCGCGCGCAAGGTGGAAATCTGCACCCGCGCCTACCGCATCCTGGTCGATGAGATCGGCTTCCCGCCACAGGACATCATCTTCGACCCGAACATCTTCGCCGTCGCCACCGGCATCGAAGCGCACGACAACTATGCGGTGGACTTCATCGAAGCCACCCGCATCATCAAGCAGACCCTGCCGCACTGCCATGTCTCCGGCGGCGTCTCCAACGTCTCGTTCTCGTTCCGCGGCAACGAAACGGTACGCCAGGCCATCCACTCGGTGTTCCTGTACCACGCCATCGCCGCTGGCATGGACATGGGTATCGTCAACGCCGGCGCGATGCCGATCTACGACGAGCTGGAGCCTGAGCTGCGCGAACGCGTGGAGGATGTGATCCTCAACCGCCGCAGCGATGGCACCGAACGCCTGCTGGAGATCGCCGAGCGCTACAAGGGCAAGAAGGGCGCGGCCAAGACCGAGGATCTGGGCTGGCGTGAAAAGCCCGTGGCACAGCGCCTGGCGCATGCGCTGGTGCACGGCCTGGATGCCTGGGTGGAGGAAGACACCGAATTGGCCCGGCAGGGCTCCAGCCGCCCGCTGGACGTGATCGAAGGCCCGCTGATGGACGGCATGAACGTGGTCGGCGACCTGTTCGGCGCCGGCAAGATGTTCCTGCCGCAGGTGGTGAAATCCGCACGGGTGATGAAGAAGGCCGTGGCCTACCTGCTGCCGTACATCGAGGCCGAAAAGGCCCGCAGCGGCGATACCGCCAAGAGCAATGGCAAGATCATCATGGCCACGGTGAAGGGCGATGTGCACGACATCGGCAAGAACATCGTCGGCGTGGTCCTGGCCTGCAACAACTTCGAAGTGATCGACCTGGGCGTGATGGTGCCGGCGCAGAAGATCCTCGACGCCGCGCGCGAGCACCATGCCGACCTGATCGGCCTGTCCGGGCTGATCACCCCCTCGCTGGAAGAAATGAGCCACGTCGCGCGCGAAATGGAACGCCAGGGCTTCGACCTGCCGCTGCTGATCGGCGGGGCAACCACCTCGCGCGCACACACGGCCTTGAAGATCGACCCGCACTACAAGGCGCCCACGGTGTGGGTGAAGGATGCCTCGCGTGCGGTCGGCGTGGCCCAGTCGCTGATCTCGCGTGATCTGCGCGATGCCTTCGTCGCCGCCAACGAGGCCGACTATGCCGAGATCCGTGCGCGTCACCGCAACCGTGGTGATGCCAAGCGCCTGGTCTCGCTGGAGCACGCACGCGGGCAGAAGTTCCAGGGCGACTGGGCCAACTACACGCCACCTGCACCGCGTCAGCCCGGCCTGCACGTCTTCGATGATTACCCACTGGCCGAACTGGTGGACTACATCGATTGGACCCCGTTCTTCCAGGCGTGGGAGCTGGCCGGCAAATTTCCGGCCATCCTCACCGACGAGATCGTCGGCAGCCAGGCCAGCGAACTGTACCGCGACGCGCGCGCGATGCTCGACCGCATCGTCGGCGAGAAGTGGTTGACCGCCAAGGCGGTGTTTGGCCTGTGGCCGGCCAACAGCGTGGGCGACGATGTGCGCGTGCAGCACCCGGCTGGTGAAACCACCCTGCACTTCCTGCGGCAGCAGGTGGACAAGCCGGCCGAGCGCCCGGACTTCTGCCTGGCCGATTTCATCGCACCTGCCGACAGTGGCCGCGACGACTGGATCGGCGCGTTCGCGGTGACCGCCGGCATCGGTATCGACGCGCACGTTGCACGCTTCGAAGCCGAGCATGACGACTACAACGCGATCCTGCTGAAGGCACTGGCTGACCGCTTCGCCGAAGCGCTGGCCGAGCGCCTGCACCAGCGCGTGCGCACGCAGTTCTGGGGCTACGACCACGCCGAGACGCTGGACAACGAGGCGCTGATCGACGAACAGTACCGCGGCATCCGCCCGGCGCCGGGCTACCCGGCCTGCCCCGAGCACAGCGAGAAGCGCCGCCTGTTCGACCTGCTGCAGGCCGAGGCCAACGCCGGCATGGAGCTGACCGAGAGCTTTGCGATGCTGCCCACCGCGGCAGTATCCGGCTACTACTTCAGCCACCCGCAGAGCCAGTACTTCGTGGTGGGCCGGCTCAGCCGTGAACAGGTCAGCGACTACGCCCGCCGCAAGGGCGTGGACCGCGCGCAGGCCGAGCGCTGGCTGGCCTCCAACCTCGACTACGACCCCGAATAGACAAAGGGGACGGATCCGCGTTCAGCGCTGCAGCAGCACCTGCTGCAGCGAAGGCAACAGCAGGCGATTGCCCTGCGCACTGAGGTGATCGCCATCAAAGAACAGCGGCCGGCCATCACGCTGTGCCGGGCACAGGCGGTCGTCGCACAGGGCCGGCAACGGATCCCAGAGCACGCCGCCGGGCAGGCCGTCGACCACCTGGCGCAGGCTGCCCAGCATGGGCGCGCGCAGCGTCTCCATCGCCTCGCGCGTGCTGTCCAGGCCATTGCGGCAGACTTCGTTGCACGCGTTGAAGCTGTCCGAACAGCGATACGGGGGCGCCGGCAGCACCGGCTTGGGCGCCTCCAGCACGATGCGCACGCCCCGCTCGGCCAGCGGCCTCCACTGCGCGATCGCCTCGGCCACCTCAGTCTTGCGCCCGACGGCAGCTTCGGCGGTCAGCTCTCCGGCAAGCTGCGCCTGCGCGTCGAACAGCACGAACTGATCGGACAGGCGCGGAACCCGCAGCGACACCAGCACCACCGCGTCACCCGGTTGCGCACGGCGTGCGATGTCCGCGAACACCGCCGCATCGAATCCGGCACAGCCCGCACCTGCACCACGCCACTTCTGCAGGCTTACCTGCGGGCATCCGCCACGGCCATACAGCGACACTTCCGCGCCGGTTTCCAGCGCCAGGCGTTGCAGCAGTTCGATGTAGGCCATCGCATGCGAATCACCGGCAACGAACACCCGCGCCGGCGCACCCGCCGGCACCGCACGGTCGCAGTTTCCGCGGGCATAGGTGCGCGCACTGCCACCCTCGAAACGATGCTTGGCCGTCACCAGGGCACAGCCGGGATAATCGCCGGCCACGCTCTTGCCGTCGGGGTACCAATCGGCCGGATGCCGGCTGACGGTACTCAACGACAGCTGTGGCGCCTGCCGGTAGAGCAGTGTCTGCAGGCCGGCAGCGAGCAGCAGCGCAACCGCGCCGGCCAGCACCCACCGCTCGGGGCGAAGGCGCTGCGCCAACCTGCCGCGGAAGGGTTGTTCCACCCAGCGCCACGACAGCCACGACAGCAGCAGCACCAGCGCCATCGCAGCGATCATCTGCGCCGGTGTCTGCAGGCCCACAGTCCAGCGCATCAGCACGAACACCGGCCAATGCCACAGATACAGTGAGTACGACAGCAGGCCGACACGGCGCATCGGGGCACTGGCCAGCAGGCGCGCGACCCAGGCCTGCGGATGATGATGCAGCGACCACAACAGGCCTACGGTGGCAAAGGCCGGCAGCAGACCATCCGGCCATGGCGAATGCCCTGCACGCGCGGACCACAGCGCCCACCCCAGCAGGGCCAGCGCCACCACCGCCAGCAGGGAGAATACGGGGGCCGTGCGCTTCGGCGCCTGCCCCGTTGCGCACTTCAGCGACGGGCGCAGGTGCAGCCACTGGAACAGCAGCACCCCCACCCCCAGCTGCCACAGGCGCGTGCTGGTGGCATAGAACGCCCACGACGGCGCCACGTCGCGCATGCCCAGCAGCGCTGCATGCAGCAGCGACGCCACACCGACCAGCGCAAACAGGCCCAGGCTGATCCAGCGCCCACGCGCACCGCGCGCCCAGGCCAGGAACAGCAGCGGGAAGATCAGGTAGAACTGCTCCTCCACCCCCAACGACCAGGTATGGGTATAGGGATTGAACTCGGCCCTGGGGGCGAAGTAATCGTTGCCGATCGCTGCCAGCACCCAGTTGCTGAAGCCGAACAGGGCCATCAACCCGGTCTTGTCACTGGCCTCGCTGAGCCAGGACTCGGGAATGAACAGCACACTGGCCAGCGCGGTCAGCAACAGGCAGGTCAACAGGGCGGGCGCGATTCGGCGGATGCGACGCGCATAGAAGCGCAGCATCGACGGCCCCAGCGGAAGCGGTGGCAACCGGTGTACCGATGCGCTGACCACGAAGCCGGAGATGACGAAGAACACGTCCACACCGGTGAACCCGCCCGGCAGCCAGGCCGGGTCGAGGTGGAACACGATGACGGCCAGCACGGCAATCGCGCGCAGGCCGTCGATGTGCGGTACATAGCCGCGGCTTGGATCTGCGGTCATCCCTTCCCCCACCGCCGCGACGGCCGTGGGCCCGCAGCATTCACGCGTTTACCAGACCAGGTCGTCCGGCACCTGGTACTGCGGATCGGCGTACGGATCTTCCTCGGCCGGCGCGTTCGGATCGACCTTCAGCGCCACCGATGCGGCGAACACCGCCTCGGACTGCGCCAGCACCTCGGCAGTCACCAGCAGGTATCGGCCATTGAGCTGGACCACACCCAGTTCACCGGCATTGAGCGCGGTCAGCTGTTCGGCGGTCACGTAGATGCGCTTGATCTTGCCGCCGTACGGGAAGTGGCGGGCGATGTCCGCGTCCTCGGCATTCAGGCCCTTGTCCTTCAGCAGCTCTTCCAGCTTGGCCTTGGCCTCACGGCGAACGCGCGCCTCTTCCTGCTTCAGGCGCTCGGTCTCGATGCGCTCTTCCTTTTCCCGCTGCGCACGGATGGCGTAGGCCTTGGCCAGGTCCATTTCCTCGGCAGAACGCGGCTTGCGCGGGCCTTGCTGGCCGGGCCCACGGGACTGCCCGGGCTTGCCTGCACCCGCGTGGCCGTGGCCACCTCGGCGCTCGCCGGGCTTGTGTTCGCCCTTGCCGGCGCCCTGCGGCTTTCCATTGCCATTGCCACCCTTGCCCTGCGGGCGGCCATCACGGCGGGGGCCATCATTCTTGCGCTCGGGCTTGGGCGCGGGCTTGAAGCCCAGGCCCATCAGCTGGTCGCGGAGGGTATCGCTCATAGGATTCGGATCAGTAGTGCGGCGGCGGCGGTTCGCTCGCCGGATCGGAAGAATTCAGTGCGTTGCGGACCTTGCCCAGGTCTTCCAGCAGGACGCGCAGCACGTCGGCATTGCGCATGCCCTGCATGCGGGCATCGGCCAGCGCATCGCTCAACTCGGCCAAGGCCTGTTCCTGGAAGGACACGCGCATTTCCAGTTCGACCAGACGCGCTTCAAGCGCCTGTTCGCGTTCGGTGGGCAGCTCAGACATGCAGCGAACGCCCCCGGCCGATACCGTAGTACGCCACGCCCGCGGCTTCCACCTCGGCCGGGTCGTAGAGGTTGCGCCCGTCGAACACCACTGCGTCCTTGAGCTGCTCGCGCAGCTTCTGGAAATCGGGGCTGCGGAACTGCTTCCACTCGGTCACCACCACCAGCGCGTCGGCGCCCTGCAGGGCCTCATCGGCACTGTTGCAGAACACCAGGTCATCGCGCTCACCGAAAATGCGCTGCGATTCGTGCATCGCTTCGGGGTCGTAGGCGCGCACCGTCGCACCGCCCTCCCACAGCTGCGCCAGCAGGCGGCGGCTGGAGGCTTCACGCATGTCGTCGGTGTTGGGCTTGAACGCCAGGCCCCACACGGCAAAGGTCCTGCCGCGCACGCCCTCGTCCTCGCCCTTGTCGTAGTGACGCTGGATGAGCGCGAACAGATGACCCTTCTGCGCATCATTGACCGCTTCCACCGCATTCAGCAGCTTCGGTTCCAGACCGTACTGCTGGGCGGTGCGGGCCAGCGCCTGCACGTCCTTGGGGAAGCACGAGCCGCCGTAACCGGCACCGGGATAGATGAAGTGCCAACCGATGCGCGGATCCGAACCGATACCCTGGCGGACCTGCTCGACGTCGGCACCCACGCGTTCGGCGATGTTGGCGATTTCGTTCATGAACGAAATCTTGGTCGCCAGCATGGCGTTGGCCGCGTACTTGGTCAGCTCGGCCGAACGCACGTCCATTTCCACCACGCGGTCGTGGTTGCGGTTGAACGGTGCGTACAGGCGGCGCATCACTGCCACCGACTCTTCGCTGGTGGCACCGATGATGATGCGGTCCGGGCGCATGCAGTCGGCCACCGCATCGCCTTCCTTCAGGAATTCCGGATTGGACACCACGTCGAAGGCGATGTCCGCACCACGTGCGGCCAGCTCTTCGGCAATGGCGGCACGCACCTTGTCGGCGGTACCCACCGGCACCGTCGACTTGTTGACCACCACGGTCGGCACACTCATGTGCCGGCCGATGGTGCGGGCCACGGCCAGCACGTACTGCAGGTCGGCACTCCCGTCCTCGTCCGGCGGCGTGCCGACGGCGATGAACACCACCTGGCCATGGCCGATCGCGGCAGCCGCGTCCGTGGTGAACGCCAGCCGCGAGGCCGCATGGTTGGCCTTCACCATGGGTTCCAGGCCCGGCTCGTAGATCGGGATGATGCCCTGGTTGAGGCCGTCCACCTTGGCCTGGTCGATATCGACACAGACCACCTGATGACCGACATCGGCCAGGCAGGTACCGGTCACCAGCCCTACGTAACCGGTACCAAAAATTGCAACGCGCATGTCCGTATTCGCTCCTGGATGACTTACGGCAGAACGCCCAGCAGCTCGACGTCAAACGTCAGCGTGGCGTTCGGGCCGATCGGGCCACCCGGGGTGCCGTTCTCGCCGTAGGCCAGTTCGCCCGGGATCCAGAAGCGGTACTTCGAACCGACCGGCATCAGTGCCACGCCTTCGGTCCAGCCCTTGATCACCTGGTCCAGGCCGAATTCGGCCGGCTGGCGGCCGTAGGAGCTGTCGAACACGGTGCCGTTGAGCAGCTTGCCTTCATAATTGACGCGCACCTTGCTGCTCGGCAGCGGACGCTCGCCGCTGCCCGGGCGGATCACCTGGTACTGCAGGCCCGACGCGGTGGTCACCACGCCCGGCTGGGTCTTGTTCTTGGACAGGAACGCATTGCCTTCCTCACGGTTGGTCTGCGCGGCGGCGGCGGCCTTGGCCTGCATTTCAGCCTGCTTGCTGCCCATGAAGGCCTGGATGGTGGCGGTCGCGTCAGCTTCCGTCATCTTCGGCTGACCCTTGCTCAGACCCGTGCTGATTGCGTCAAACAACGCGGCAACGTCGATGTCGTCCTTCAGCTGTGCCAGCGACGGACCGACCGAGTAGGAACCGATCATCTGCGCGACCTTGACACGATCGACCTTCGGCGGCTGCGTGCCCGGCGCCATGCCCGGCACCTGCTGGCCGCTGCGCGCCATTACTACCTGACGCAGCGCAGCGTCGGTGGCCTTGGCCTGTTCCTGGGTAATCTGCGGCTGCAGGCCTTCGAAGGAACGCTCCACGGCGGTGCGCAGCGCGGCGACATCGATCTCATCGGCGATCGGGGTGAACGACTTGGCCACGTCCAGGCCGATGGCATAGCCCAGCTTCTGCTTGGGGGAATTCAAGGTTGCGGTCTCCTTGGCGGCTGCCGGAGCAGCCGGTTGTTGCGACAGAGCGACACCCGAAGTGCCCATCGCCAGAATCAGAACCGACGCCGCGGCGCCGCGCATTCCCATCTTCATTCGCTGCATTCCTGGAAGTGTCTGGGCGCCGACGTCGGCGCGAAAAGAACCATTGTCGCACGCATGCCCCCGATGTCGAGGCATCCGTGCCGGATATCAATGCTGGGCGGCGGCCAGGGCCTTGTCGATGGCCGCCGTCAACTGCGGATCGTCCGGCGTCACCTTGCTGGCGAACTGGGCGATGACCTTGCCATCGCGGCCGACCAGGTACTTGTGGAAGTTCCATCCCGGCGCCACGCCGGTAGCCGCGGTCAGCCGCTGGTACAACGGCGTGGCCTGCGCGCCAACCACATGCACCTTCTCGAACATCGGGAACCGGACCCCGTAGGTCAGCGTGCAGAACTCCTGGATCTGCTTCTCGTCGCCCGGCTCCTGGCCCTTGAAGTCGTTGGACGGAAAACCGAGCACGGCAAAACCACGGCCGGCGTAGCGCTTGTGCAGGGCTTCCAGACCTTCGTATTGCGGGGTATAGCCACACTTGCTGGCGGTATTGACCACCAGCAGCACCTGCCCGTGATAGCGCTGCTGCAGATTGATCTGCTGCTTGCCCGCCAACGGACGGTACGACAGGTCAAGCAGATCGGCGGCCAGGGCCGTGGCCGGACCGGCAACGCCGGCAACCATCAGGGCCAGCAGGGAGAGTCCACGCAGGCGGCGCAGGGAAACGGTCGGCAGAGGCATCAAGGTCAGTCCGTAGTGGCCTTTTACAGGGCCCGACCGGTACGGGCCGGGGATCGGCCGAACTATAGCACCGGGCCTGCGCTGCCCCGGCCGGCGCAGGCCAAGCCGGCTTTGCGCGATATGGCGCCTTTGCCGGCGGTCGCCGGTGCACGGCTCAGGAATTACACGACATCTACAATACTGAATGCAAGGGCGATCTCGAGCCCCGCCTGCGAAGTTTTTATTTTCATTGAAAAACAATGAGTTGAATGAATATTTCGGCCATATGACCCCCCGTGCCATCAGTTGGGTCCGGCAAGGGCTTGCACGGCGGCGTGCCGGTGTTATAGTTGCATACAACACCAGTCACCTGAGACAGGGGGAAGCCATGAACGCTCGGATTCGTCGCACTCTCACCGCACCCGCGGTCACGGCCGTTTCGACGCTGCTGGTGCTGGCCTGGCTGGCCATGCCCGCCCCCCCGGCCTCGGCCGACAGTGCGCAGGACGCGACCGTTTCACCGACAGGGACTGCCACCCCCTCCCCCCCTCCCCCGCGTCGGCTGCACAGCTCCCTGTCCATGCCGTATTTCTCGTTCGCACAGCCGCTGACCCCACGGAGCTGAACATGAGCGACATCCAGTGGAGCGACGGCGCTCCGATCTATCGTCAGTTGAAGGAGCGCGTGATCGCCATGATGCTCGACGGAATCCTCAAGCCGGGCGATGCCCTGCCCTCGGTGCGTCAGGTCGCCGCCGACTATCAACTCAACCCCATCACCGTTTCGCGCGCTTACCAGGAACTGGCCGATGAAGGCCTGGTGGAGAAGCGCCGCGGCCTGGGCATGTTCATGACCGAGCAGGCGGCCACGCAGCTGCGCAGTACTGAGCGCGACCGCTTTCTCAACGAAGAGTGGCCGGCCGTACTGGAACGCATCCAGCGCCTGGGCCTGAGCCTCGACGAATTGCTGCCCCAGGGGAATGTCTGATGAATAGCTCCGCAAGTGAATCGGTGATCACCGCCCGAGGCCTGCGCAAGGCCTACAAGACCACGGTCGCGCTCGACAATGCCAGCTTCAGCATTCCGAGCGGGCGCATCGTCGGCCTGATCGGCCCCAACGGTGCCGGCAAGACCACCGCGTTGAAGGCCATCCTCGGCCTGACCTCGGTGGAAGGCGAGTTGAGCGTGCTCGGACGCGACCCACGCCTGCACCGCGATGAGCTGATGAAGGACATCTGCTTCATCGCCGATGTTGCCGTGCTGCCGCGCTGGTTGAAGGTACGCGAGGCGATCGATTTCGTCGCCGGCGTGCATCCGCGCTTCGACCGCGCCCGCTGCGAGCGCTTCCTGGCCAACACCAAGCTGCAGCCCAAACAGCGCGTGCGCGAACTGTCCAAGGGCATGATCGTGCAGCTGCACCTGGCGCTGGTGATGGCCATCGATGCCCGCATCTTGGTGCTGGACGAACCCACCCTGGGCCTGGACATCCTTTACCGCAAGGAGTTCTACCAGCGCCTGCTGGAAGACTACTTCGACGAACAGAAGACCATCATCGTCACCACACACCAGGTGGAAGAGATCGAGCACATCCTCAGCGATGTGATGTTCATCCGCGATGGCCGCATCGTGCTGGATGCGGAAATGGACGACGTCGGCCAGCGCTACACCGAGCTGCTGGTGAACGCCGACCAGCTGGAAACGGCGCGCGCCCTGAAGCCGATCGACGAGCGCAGCCTGGCGTTCGGCAAGACCGTGATGCTGTTCGATGGCGTGCCGCGCACCCAGCTTTCCACCCTCGGTGAAACCCGCAGCCCGGGCCTGGCCGATCTGTTCGTCGCCATCATGAAGGGGACCTACGCATGAATGCCGTCAACCACCCTGTCGGCCCGATGGGCACCCTGCGCTGGCTGCTCAAGCGCGAGTATTGGGAAAACCGCGGCGGCTTCCTGTATGCCCCGCTGATCGCCGGCCTGATCTCGCTGGTGATGAGCACCGTGGGCATCGCCTTCGGCCTGTTCGCCCTGCATCGTGCCGCCCGCGATGGTGGCCTGCACATCGACGGCGAGGACGTGAACATCAATGGCCTGGACCTGGCCCTGCTGACCCGCGACATCAGCGCCAAGGATCTGACCGACCTCGGCAATGGACTGGACCTGACCCTGGTACTCAGCTCGGCCTGGCCGTTCCTGGTGCTGGCCTTCGTGGTGTTCTTCTACTGCCTCGGCGCACTGTATGACGACCGCCGCGACCGCAGCATCCTGTTCTGGAAATCGCTGCCGCTGTCGGACAGCCAGACGGTGCTGTCCAAGGTACTCAGCGCGCTGATCGTGGCGCCGCTGATCGCCGTGGTGGCCGGCATCATCACCATGTTCGGTTTCATGCTGGTCATCAGCATCGTCGCGCTGATGCACGGCGGCAGCCCGATGACCCTGATCTGGGGCCCGGCCAGCCCGCTGACCCTGGCCGCCGGTCACCTGGCCTGGATTCCGGTCTATGCCCTGTGGGCGCTGCCGACCGCCGGCTGGCTGCTGCTGTGCTCGGCCTGGGCCAAGAGCAAGCCGTTCCTGTGGGCGGTGATGCTGCCGCTGTTTGCCGGCGTCATCGTCAGCACCACCAAGGTCATGCCGCTGGTTGGCCTGAGCACCGGCTGGTTCTGGCAGAACATCGTCGGCCGCCTGCTGCTGGGTGGCGTGCCGGGCATGGACCTGCTCTACCGCCTCGGCGCCGATGACAACGCACGCCGCGACCTGGACTCGGTGGTCAGCCTGATGTCGCCGGCCTCGCAGTTGAAGTCACTGGCCATGCCGGAACTGTGGATCGGTGCGGTCGTCGGCGCACTGTTCATCTTCCTCGCCATCCGCCTGCGCAAGCGCGCCGGCGAGATCTGATCCCATCCCTCTGGAGGCACCACCCATGCGTTCCCTGCTCGCTTGTTCTGCGCTGTTGCTGTTGCCACTGTCGGCGCTGGCCGCCGATGCTCCGAACTGCAAGTTCACCGCTGCGCGCGCGTTGAAGCTGGACCTGGCCGGTGCCAAGGCGGTGGTCTTCGAAGTGAACCAGCATGACCTGAAGGTCGTCGCCAGCGCCGGCGGTGGCCAGCTGGACGGCCGGGCCTGCGCCTCCAGCCAGGAATGGCTGGACCAGCTGGTACTGGACCAGCGCCGGGTGGGTGACAAGCTGGTGGTGAGCCTGCGCCGCGAAGGCCGCACCAGCGGCATCAACCTGGGTAACAGCTACGCCTGGCTGGACATCCGTGGCAGCGTGCCGGACAACCTGCCGTTGCAGCTCAAGGTCGGCTCCGGCGACGCCAGCGTGGAGAACGCGCAGTCGCTGAGCGTGGACGTCGGTTCCGGCGATGCCATTGCCCGCGGCACCCGCGGCAGCATCCATGCGGCCGTGGGCTCGGGTGATCTCGACATCGATGGCGGCAGCTCGCTGAACCTGCTGTCGCTGGGTTCGGGCGACGTCAACGTGCGCAATATCGGCGGCGATGCCAGCACCGGTACGGTGGGCTCGGGCGACCTGAAGATCAGCGATGTGCGCGGCAATGCGCGGCTGGACACGGTTGGCTCCGGCGACATCGAGTTCAAGCGCGTGCAGGGCAATGTGGAGGTCGGCGTGGTCGGCTCCGGCGGCGTCGATCTGGATGACATCGGCGGGAGCGTGCACGTGCGCAGCCACGGCTCGGGCGACATCCGCGTGGACGGCGTGCGCGGCGCGCTGACCGTCGACCACAGCGGCAGTGGCGATGTGGAGCACCGCAACGTCAGCGGCAAGGTCACCCTGCCGCGCAACAAGTAACCACCTTCCAACCGGTTCGAGGGGAATGCCATGAAGCTGTTGCGCCTGCTGCCCGCCACCCTGTTGTGCCTGCCGCTGATCGCCTGCGGCGGCCCCGCCTCCACCCCTGACAGCTCGGTCGGCAAGAGCGTGGCCGACGCCACCAGCGGCGTCAGCCAGACGGTGAAGGAGACCATGGACGACGCCCGCCGCGACATCGCCCAGGGCAACATCAAGATCTCTGCCGACAAACAGCCGCGTGCGGAAATCACACCGGACGGCCACCTGCTGATCGATGGCAAGGATGTTCCGGCCAACGATGCACAGCGCCGCCAGCTGCTGGCCTACCGGGGCCACGTGGTCGCCATCGCGATGGACGGCATGGATGTCGGCCTGGCCGGCGCCAAGCTCGGTGCCAGCGCGGCCGGCGAAGCGCTGAAGGGCATCTTCAGCGGCGACAGCGAAGGCGTGGAGAAGCGCATCAACGCCGAGGCCGCCAAGATCGAGGCGCAGGCCAAGCGCATCTGCCAGCGCCTGCCGGCCATGCTGGCCAGCCAGCAGGCCCTGGCCCGCGAACTGCCTGCGTTCAAGCCCTACGCCACGATGGACCAGAGCGACGTGGACGACTGTGGCAAGGACACCGTGGTCCTGCGCTAGACCGCTGGCGGCGCTGCGCATCCGGCCGGCAGTGACATCGCGCTGCCGGCCGGCGGGCCTACAATGACGGCCCCGGACGCTGACGAACCGAAGCCATGATCAAGCCGTTGCTGCTGGCCGCCCTGCTGTGTCTGCCGCTGCTGGCCTGCGACGGCAGCGCAGAAAACGCCGGCAAGGGCCTGGGCACGCGTGCGGCCGAGATCTCCGGCGGCCTTGGCCAGAAGGTCAGGGACGCCACCGATGAAGCCCGCAGGAATCTGATCCGGGACAACACCGCGCTCCACGCCGAGGGGCAGCCGCGCGCGGAAATCACCGCCGACGGCCAGCTGTTGATCGACGGCAGGCCGATCCCCACCGATGGGGCACAGCGCCGCCAGCTGCTGGATCATCGCAACCTGCTGATCGCCAGTGCCTCCGACCGCCTGGACGCGGATCAAACCTACGCCAATGCCGCCGACGCCACGTTGAAGGGACTCCTCGGCAACGGTGGTGATGTCCGGAAACAGGTCGGCGGTGAGTACGACCGGCTCGAAGAGAAGCTCAAACGCATCTGTGCCCGCATGCCCGCGCTGTTGGCCAGCCAGCAGGCCCTGGCACGCGACATCCCGGCCTTCAAGGCCTACGCGACGATGACACAGAATGACGTTGACACCTGCGGCAAGGGCGACGGCTCCCTCTCGATCTCGTTCGACGACTGAGACATTTCAGCGCACCCTGCCGGCGGCGGGCTGCCGAAGCCGGCCGTTCTGCGCCGACCCGCTTACAATGGCAGCCCCGGACGCCCCCGAACCGACGCAATGAAGAAGCTGTTCCTGCTGCTGGCCGCCCTGCTCTGCCTGGGCCTGGCCGGCTGTGACAAGGATTACCGAAACCACCGCGCCGAGCGCGGCAAGCCCAAGATCTCCGTCAGCGAAGGCATGGTGACCGTGCGTCGCCCGCCGGCACCGAACATCATCATCCTCGGCGATGGCACGATGAAGGTGGACGAGATCCAGATCCCGCTGGATGACGGCCAGAAGCAGATGCTGCAGACGATGTTCGGCAAGCTGCAGGTGCTGCGCCAGAACACGCTGGTGGCCGCCCCGGCCGACCCGAACATGCAGCCGGTGAAGATCCAGCCACCGGAAGGCATGGAAGTGATTCCGGCCGACCTGATCCACCGCATCCCCGAATTCAAGGATTACACCGACACCTTCGGCAACATCGTCGCCGACCGTCGTTGAATACAGAAACGCCGCCCAAGGGCGGCGTTTCTCATTGACCCGGTAGCGCCGGGCCACGCCCGGCGACTGTAGTGTTCGGTCCGCCAGCATTCCGCCGGGCACGGCCCGGCGCTACCCAACCGGGCGATCAACCGCCGCCGCCGCCACCACCGCCCGCCTGGATGCCACCGGCGGTCAGCGCGGTCGGGTCCAGCAGGCGACGCAGCTCGGCCTCTTCAAGCCCGCTGTCTTCCAGCGCCACATCCAGCACCGGGCGCTGTTCCTTGTAGGCGCGCTTTGCAATCGCGGCGGCCTTCTCGTAGCCGATGATCGGGTTCAGCGCGGTGACCAGGATCGGGTTGCGCGCCAGCGCCTCGGCCACGCGGTCCTCGCGCACCTTCAGGCCGGCGATGGCACTGTCGGCCAGCAGCGTGGACACGTTGGCCAGCAGGCCGATGCCATCGAGCAGGTTCACCGCAATCAGCGGCAGGGTGACATTGAGCTGGAAGTTGCCGGTCTGCCCGGCCACGGTAATCGCGGTGTGGTGGCCGATCACCTGCGCGCAGGCCATCACCGTCGCTTCAGGGATCACCGGGTTGACCTTGCCCGGCATGATCGAGCTGCCCGGCTGCAGCGCCGGCAGTTCGATCTCGCCCAGCCCGGCCAGCGGACCGGCGTTCATCCAGCGCAGGTCATTGGCGATCTTGATCAGCGCCACCGCCAGTGCATTGAGCTGGCCGGACAGTTCCACCGCGTCGTCCTGTGCGGCCAGGCCTTCGAACTTGTTCTCGGCGCTGTCGAACTTGAAACCGGTCTGCTGTTTCAACGCCTTGGCCACCTGCGCGCCGAAACGCGGGTCGGCGTTGATGCCGGTGCCGATGGCGGTGCCGCCCAGCGGCAGGCGGCGCACGCGCTTGAGGCTGTCCTCGATGCGCTCCTGCGCCGAGGCCAGCTGCGCCGACCACGCACCGAACTCCTGCTCGAAGGTCAGCGGCATCGCATCCATCAGGTGGGTGCGGCCGGTCTTGACCACCTTGCGCAGGCTGCGGCCCTTCTTGTCCAGCGTCCTGCGCAGGTGCACCAGCGCCGGCAGCAGCTGCTCGTGCGTGGCCAGCACCGCCGATACCCGCAGCGCCGTCGGGATCACGTCATTGGAGCTCTGACCCTGGTTGACGTGATCGTTGGGGTGCACCACGGTCTTGCCGGCCTTGCCGGCGCGGTTGGCCAGAGTGGCGATGACCTCGTTGGCATTCATGTTCGACGACGTGCCCGAGCCGGTCTGGTAAACGTCGATCGGGAAATGCGCGTCCCAGTCACCGGCGGCCACTTGAGCGGCGGCGGTCTGGATGGCCTTCGCCACGGTCTTGGGCAGGTGGCCCAGCTCGGCATTGACGCCGGCGGCGGCGCCCTTGACCAGGCCCAGCGCACGGATGAAACCGCGCGGCATGCGCTGGCCCGAGACCGGGAAATTCTGCACAGCGCGCTGGGTCTGCGCGCCCCACAGGGCATCGGCAGGCACCTGCAGCTCGCCCATGCTGTCATGTTCGATCCGGAACCCGGTGGTTCCACCCTTGCTTGCAGCTTTGCTCATTGCATCGACTCCGCACTACTTCAGTTGGGGAAAGGGAAGCGGCGGCTGGCAGGGTGTCGCTTCCCGGGCTGGCGGCTGCGCCCACGATACTCCCTTGCCTGCAGTGCGGGATGACGAGCACGGGCCAGATCGTTTCATCCGCAGGGTCGTTTACACGGGTAGCGCCGGGCCGAGCCCGGAGAGCGCGCAGCGCGGCCGCCACCCGCCGGGCATGCGAAATGGAATCGTGGGCCGGACGTGATTGCCGGCCAGCGGCCGGCACTACCTCACCGGCACGTCGTAGAATATTGGCCCCGCCGCTTGCCCCAGCCCTGCCGACATGTCCGATTCCGCCCTGCTCGCCCTGTCCCCGCTCGATGGCCGTTACGCCGGCAAGGTCGACACCCTGCGCCCGATCTTCTCCGAATATGGCCTGATCAAGGCCCGTATCGTGGTCGAGGTGGAATGGCTGCTGGCGCTGGCCGCCGAGCCGGGCATCGTCGAACTGGCGCCCTTCTCCGACGCAGCCACCGCCCGCCTGCGCGGGCTGGCCGCCGGCTTCAGCCCGGCCCAGGCCGCGCGCGTGAAGGAGATCGAGCGCACCACCAACCATGACGTCAAGGCGGTGGAGTACTTCATCAAGGAACAGCTGAAGGACGACGCCGAGCTGGCCCCGGCGCTGGAATTCGTGCATTTCGCCTGCACCAGCGAGGACATCAACAACCTCAGCTACAGCCTGATGCTGGAACAGGCCCGCCGCGAAGTGCTGCTGCCGACCCTGGACGGCATCGCCGCCAGCCTGCGCAGCCTGGCCCACGCCCAGGCCGGCCAGCCGATGCTGTCGCGCACCCACGGCCAGACCGCTTCGCCGACCACCCTGGGCAAGGAGCTGGCCAACGTGGTGGCTCGCCTGGAGCGTCAGCGCAAGCAGATCGCCGCGGTCGAGCTGACCGGCAAGATCAATGGCGCTGTCGGCAACTACAACGCGCACGTGGCCAGCTACCCGGACGTGGACTGGCCGGCCTTCGCTGAGCGCTTCGTGACCGGCCTGGGCCTGGTGTTCAACCCGTACACCACGCAGATCGAACCGCACGACAACGTCGCAGAGATCGGCGATGCTGCACGCCGCGCCAACATCATCCTGATCGACCTCGCCCGTGACATCTGGGGCTACATCTCGCTGGGCTACTTCAAGCAGCGCCTGAAGGAAGGCGAAGTCGGCTCGTCGACGATGCCGCACAAGGTCAATCCGATCGATTTCGAGAATGCCGAAGGCAACTTCGGCATCGCCAACGCACTGTTCGAGCACTTCAGCGCGAAGCTGCCGATCAGCCGCTGGCAGCGTGACCTGACCGATTCCACCGTGCTGCGTGCACTGGGCACCGCGTTCGGCCACAGCCAGGTAGCACTGGACTCGCTGGCCAAGGGCCTTGGCAAGCTGGAAGTGAACCCTCAGCGCCTGGATGCCGATCTGGATGCGGCCTGGGAAGTGCTGGCTGAGGCCGTGCAGACGGTGATGCGCCGTCACGGCCTGCCGAACCCGTACGAGCAGCTGAAGGCGCTGACCCGTGGCCAGGGCATTACCGCTGAGTCGATGCGTGCGTTCGTGCAGGGGCTGGAGCTGCCGGCGGATGCGAAGCAGCGTCTGCTGGACATGACCCCGGGCAGCTATACGGGTCTGGCCGAGTCGCTGGCGAAGAAGATCTAAGGGGTTTCCTTTGCGGCGGCGGCCGCGGGCGCTGGCTGCGGCAGTCAACAGCAACGGCAACGTCAAAGGCGGCTCTGGGTTTTTGTTGGGATTGGCGGGGCGGGTTGGATTCGCGGGGGACGCCGTGAATCCGTCCGTGGAGGCTTGGCAGCCGCATCCATGCGGCTGACACCCCCGCGAACCCAACCCGCCCCACCCCTGACAGATTCCCGGTGACGGATCGAAGAGCGTTGGGGTGTCGGGACGGAATTTGAAAGAGGGACGCGGCTTCGCCGCGTCCCTCTTTGTTTGTGGGGGTTTTGCACAAGCAAGCGCAGCGCGCGACCCGCCGTTGCCTTTGATTTTCTTCTTCCCTTCCGTGGCGGGCCGCGCAGGAAACTGTCAGGAGCCGGGTGGGGTGGGGTCGCGGGACCGTTGGCGCCATGGATGGCGCCATCGAGCCCCCATGGATGGGTTGTGGTGGTCTAATCAACTTGGACACTCGATAGGATCAATTTCGAGCATCGAGGTAGACCCATGGCAAAACAGATCACTCAGGGCATGAGGGATGAGGCGGTTCGCCTTGTCGTTGTGGAGGGGCAGACAGTCAGGGACGTCTGCCAGCTGATGGATGTCGGCCCGACGGCGCTGAGGCGCTGGATCGAGCAATGGCGGCGAAAGCATGACCCTCAGGCCGAGGCACCGCCGGTGGATGCCCAGGTCAGAATCGCCGAGCTGGAGGCCCAGAATCGCAGGCTCAAGGAGGAGCGCGACCTGCTAAAAAAATCCATCGCCTTCTTCATTCGGGACAGCGATCACCGGAACAGGTGATCCAGGAATTGGGGAAGGTCGCTCCGATCCGGTTGGTGTGTCAGTTGATGGACTATCCCCGTAGCAGCTACTACGCCTGGCTGCACCGGGAGCCCCGGATTGACCGGGCGCTGCTGGCCCAGGTTGATCTGGTTCGTCGCATTCATCAGTCCCATCGGGGGAGCTGTGGCTCTCGCAAGATGGCCAGGGAGCTGACCAACTGCGGCCTACCCATGGGGCGCTACCGCGCCCGGACGCTGATGCGCCGAGCCGGTGTCAGGGCGCGACAGCACCGGCGGCACAAGTACCACAGCCTTGGGCCGCAGGCACTGACGGCGCCCAACGTGTTGGAACGCCAATTCAACCCGGCGGCCCCCAACCAGGTCTGGGCAGGGGATATCACCTACATCCCGACCCAGCAAGGCTGGCTCTATCTGGCCATCGTGGTGGATCTGTTTGCCCGCCGGATCGTGGGCTGGGCTCACTCTCACGAAGGGGATGCCTGGCTGGCCGTCAGAGCCCTGCGCGGGGCGCTGAAACAGCGTCGTCCCAACGGGCGACTACTTTTCCACTCGGATCAAGGTCGGCAGTACACCAGCCATGCCATGGCCGAAATCCTGCGTGACAACGGCATCACCCAGAGCATGAGCCGGAAGGGCAACTGCTGGGACAACGCGGTGGTGGAACGGGTTTTCGCCACCCTCAAAGGGGAATGGCTTTACTCCAAATACCCCACTCGACAGGAGGCGGCAGCAGACATCGAGCAGTTCGTGGACTGGTACAACCACCGTCGGCTACACAGTGCCAACGGCCTTGTGCCACCTGCGCTTTGTGAAGAGCAGGTGGCCTGAACTCCCTTTGGGAGTGTCCAAAAATACTGGACCACCACAGGTTTACGGCGTGTCCCGCGACCCCACCCCACCCGGCCCAACACATGAAGCCAGCGCATTCCGCGCCCCCCCACCCCGCCACGAGGGGCTCCGCCGTTGGCCGGAACCCCGCGACAAACCACCGCACGTGCGCAATCCCAACGAACGTCGGACAATGGAACCCTTGGCGGCCCGCCACGCCGCCCCTCCCGCTTTCCGCTGCAAGGATTCCCCCATGGCCGCCCGCAAGTCCTCCGCTCCGCTCATCGAAGTCACCGCCCGCCCCGGCCAGCCGCTGGGCATGGCCCCGGCCACCTTCCTGCGCGATTTCTGGCAGAAGCGCCCGCTGCTGATCCGCAATGCCTTCCCCAACTTCCAGACCCCGGTGCAGCCGGAAGACCTGGCCGGCCTGGCCTGCGAGGAAGGCGTGCTGGCGCGCCTGATCGAACACAACAAGGCCCAGGACAGCTGGCGCGTGCGCAGCGGCCCGTTCCAGGAAGACATCTTCCCGGCCCTGCCCGACCACGACTGGACCCTGCTGGTGCAGGATGTGGACAAGTGGGACAAGGACGTGCGCGCTCTGATCGAGCACTTCCGCTTCCTGCCGCGCTGGCGCATGGACGATGTGATGATCAGCTTTGCCGCCACCGGCGGCTCGGTCGGCGCCCATGTCGACCAGTACGACGTGTTCCTGCTGCAGGCCCAGGGCCATCGCCGCTGGCAGATCGACGCCAGCGAATCGATCAAGGGCAAGCGCCCGCCGCTGGGCTTCCGCCCGGACGTGGAACTGAAGCTGCTGCAGGTGTTCAAGCCGACCCACGACTGGGTGCTGGCGCCGGGCGACATGCTGTACCTGCCGCCGAACGTGCCGCACCACGGCGTCGCCGAAGATCCCTGCCTGACCTTCTCCTTCGGCATGCGCGCACCGGCCTCGGCCGAGCTGATCAGCGACTACCTGGACACCCTGATCGCCGATGCCGACGAGAACATCCGCTACCAGGATGCCGACCTGAAGGTGCCGGCCGACCCGAACGAGATCGACACGGTGGCGATGGCGCGGGTGATCACCGCGCTCAATGCCATCCGCATGAACGACCCGGACAAGCTGGGCGACTGGTTCGGCCGCTTCATCACCACCTACCGCGCCGCCGGCGAAGTGATGGCCCACCAGGCCGCGCCGGCCCAGGAAGAGGTGGTCGAAGCGCTGGCCTCCGGTCTGCTGCTGCAGCGCCACCCGTGGGCGCGGCTGGCCTGGCGCCGGGCCAAGCGCGGCGCCAGCCTGTATGTCAGCGGCCAGGACTTCGCGCTGCCGGTGAAGGACGCCCAGCGTCTGGCAGGTGCCGAGCAGCTCGACGCCGCCGCCTATCGCGGCCTGTCCGACAAGGGCCGCGCGGTGGTCCAGCAGCTGCTGGTCGGGGGCGTATTCCAGCTGATCGATCCGGACGAGATGTACGAGGCCGAAGACGAAGATGAAGACGACGGCGTGGATGCCGTGGTGCTCGGCGAGGTGGTCGAGGGCCGTGACCGCGTCGATGCGATCGACGCCGATGCGGTGTCCGACGATGTCCACTCCGTGACCGTGCATGACGACGGCATCGAGGTCATCGTCAGCTTCGACGACGAGGACGAGGACGACAGCAACGACGGCCGCGCCTGAGCCCTGCCATGATCCGGGTCCAGCAGGTCAGCCACGCCGACGCCCACGTCGCCATCCACGACGTGCGGCAGCGGGTGTTCGTGCAGGAACAGGGCATCGCCGCCGAACTGGAGCGCGACGCGCTGGACCCGGTCAGTGCCCATGTGCTGGCCCTGGACGCCGACGGCCAGCCGGTCGGCACCGGCCGCCTGGCCCCGGATGGCCGGATCGGCCGCATGGCGGTGCTGGCCAGCCACCGCAGCCAGGGCGTCGGTGAAGCCCTGCTGGACGCGCTGGTCGAAGCCGGGCGCCGGCTCGGCCTGGCCGAACTGCATCTGCACGCCCAGCTGCCGGCCCGCGACTTCTACGCCCGCCAGGGCTTCCTGCCCGAAGGTGAGGTGTTCGAGGAAGCCGGCATCGGCCACCAGCAGATGCGCCGCCGGCTGGGCGTGGCCAGCGCCATCGACAGCCGCGCAGAGGCGCTGGCCATCACCACCGCCATCCTCCACCGTGCCCGCCGCCAGCTGTGGCTGCACAGCCGCCAGCTGGACCCGGGCCTGCTGGACGCGCCACCGGTACAGGCCGCCCTGCGCCGCTTCGCCACCGCCCGCCACGACAAGCAGCTGCGGGTGATCGTGCACGACGCTGCCGCCATCGCCGCCGCAGGGGCACCGCTGCTGGCGCTGGCCCAGCGCCTGCCCAGCGTGATCCAGTTCCGCGAAGTGACCGACCCGATCGACCGTGCACTGGTCTCGGCCTGCCTGCTCAACGATGCGGGCGACTTCTACTTTCGTCTGATCGGGCATCGCCTCGACGGCGAGGCCGGTATCGCGCTGCCGGCACGTTCGCAGCCGTTCGAGCAGCAATTGCAGCGTGTCTGGGACCGTTCGCGCGAATGCAGCGAACTTCGCGCGCTCGGCATCTGAGCCGACAGCGCCGCCCCAACCTGTCTGGAAGCGGCATCGGGGGACGCGGGATGCCGCCGCTGCTGCCCCTTCGTGTCCGGATGGGGGTACAATTTGGCTGTTTGAACGCGCCCGTGCAGGGCTATTCATGTTCCTGCCGGGTCCTTCTGAAGCCATACCCCACAAAGCGAATCAGCACCCTCCATCGTGGACAATCTACTGAAGCAGTTTGCGCAATCTTCGCAACTCGCCGGCGGCAACGCCTCCTATGTCGAGGACCTGTACGAGCAGTACCTGGTCTCCCCGGATAGTGTCGATCCCAAATGGAAGACCTACTTCGACGGCTTCAAGGGCCGTGAAGCAGGTGACATCCCGCACTCGGCCGTCATCTCCCACATCGCGGAAGCGGCCAAGGATGCGCTGAAAGCCGGCACCGGCACCGGTGCGGGCGACGAGCGTGAGCGCAATGTCGGTCGTCTGATCACCGCCTACCGTTCGCGCGGCCACCTCGATGCGCGCCTGGACCCGCTGGGCCTGACCAAGCCGGTCAACACCCCGGACCTGGGCCTGCCGTTCCACAGCCTGTCCGATGGCGACCTCAACAGCGAGTTCAGCACCGGCGGCGTCGGTGGCCAGCCGCGCATGAAGCTGCGCGACCTGCTGGCGCGCCTGAAGGCGACCTACACCGGCTCGATCGGTGCGGAGTTCATGCACATCTCCGAGGTCGAGCAGCGCCAGTGGATCTACAAGAAGCTGGAACTGGCCGGTGGCAACTACCAGCTGGACGCTGACACCCAGCGCCGCACCCTGGAGCGCCTGACCGCAGCCGAAGGCCTGGAACGCTACCTGCACACCAAGTACGTCGGCCAGAAGCGCTTCTCGCTGGAAGGCGGCGACTCGCTGATCCCGATGATGGACACCATCATCCGCAGCGCCGGCAAGGATGGCGTCAAGGATGTGGTGGTCGGCATGGCCCACCGCGGCCGTCTGAACGTGCTGGTCAATACCCTGGGCAAGAACCCGCGCAAGCTGTTCGACGAATTCGAAGGCAAGTTCGAGCACGACGAGCACGCGTCGGCCGGCGACGTGAAGTACCACATGGGCTTCTCCGCCGACGTTGCCACCGAAGGCGGCCCAGTGCACCTGGCGCTGGCGTTCAACCCGTCGCACCTTGAAATCGCTGACCCGGTCGTGGCCGGTTCCGTGCGTTCGCGCCAGGAGCGCCGCAAGGACACCGCCCGCAAGCAGGTCATGCCGATCCTGATCCACGGCGACGCGGCCTTCTCCGGCCAGGGCGTGGTCATGGAGCTGTTCCAGATGTCGCAGGCCCGCGGCTTCGCCGTCGGCGGCACCGTGCACATCGTGGTCAACAACCAGGTCGGCTTCACCACCTCCAACCCGCTGGATACGCGCTCCACGCGCTATGCCACCGACGTGGCCAAGATGATCGCCGCGCCGGTGCTGCACGTGAACGGCGATGACCCGGAAGCGGTGGTGTTCGCCGCGCAGCTGGCCTTCGAGTTCCGCCAGACGTTCGCCAAGGACGTGGTCATCGACCTGATGTGCTACCGCCGTTGGGGCCACAACGAGGCCGACGAACCGGCGATCACCCAGCCGCTGATGTACCAGGTGATCCGCAAGCACCCGACCACCCGCGAGATGTACGCCGAGCAGCTGGAAAAGGCGGGCGTGATCGCCGCCGGCGCCGGCAAGGCGATGGTCGATGCCTACCGCGAGAAGCTGGACGCCGGTGAAGTGACCACCGAGCTGGCCAAGGTCGAGAAGACCCCGCCGAGCAGTCCGCTGTTCGTCGATTGGCCCAAGCTGCTGGAAGGCAAGCTGTCCGATCCGATCTCGACCAAGGTCGAGAAGAACAAGCTGGTCGAGCTGGCCAAGCTGATCAACACCATTCCGGACGAAGTGCAGCTGCACTCGCGCGTGGCCAAGGTCTACGAAGACCGCCGCAAGATGGCCGCCGGTGAGATCCCGGGCGACTGGGGCTTTGCCGAGAACCTGGCCTACGCCACCCTGCTCGACGAAGGCAATGCACTGCGCCTGGTCGGCCAGGACGTCGGCCGCGGTACGTTCACCCACCGCCACGCGATCCTGCACGACCAGAAGACCGACAACTACTACATGCCGCTGCGGCAGCTGGTGGATTCGCCGGAGAAGGCCACCGTCATCGATTCGCTGCTGAGCGAAGAAGCGGTGATGGCCTACGAATACGGCTTCTCCACCACCGATCCGAACACGCTGTGCATCTGGGAAGGCCAGTTCGGCGACTTCGCCAACGGCGCCCAGGTGGTCATCGACCAGTTCATCGCCGCCGGTGAAGCCAAGTGGGGCCGCATTTCCGGCCTGACCCTGCTGCTGCCGCATGGCTATGAAGGGCAAGGCCCGGAACACAGCTCGGCCCGCCTGGAGCGCTTCCTGCAGCTGTGCGCACTGGAAAACATGCTGGTGGTGGTGCCGTCCACCCCGGCACAGGCCTTCCACATGCTGCGCCGCCAGCAGCATCTGACCACGCGCAAGCCGCTGGTGGTGATGTCGCCCAAGTCGCTGCTGCGCCACAAGCTGGCCGTGTCGAGCCTGGACGAGCTGGCCAACGGCGAATTCCAGCACCTGATCGGCGACGCCAACGCCGACGCCAAGAAGGTCAAGCGCGTGGTGCTGTGCTCGGGCAAGGTCTACTACGACCTGCTGGAAGACCAGACCAAGCGTGGCCAGGACGACGTGGCGATCATCCGCGTGGAGCAGCTGTATCCGTTCCCGCGTGCGCTGCTGGCTGCCGAACTGAAGAAGTACGGCAAGGCCACCGACGTGGTGTGGACGCAGGAAGAACCGCAGAACCAGGGTGCGTGGTACCAGATCCGCCACCACCTGCAGTTCTGCCTGGCCGATGGCCAGAACCTGCACTACGCCGGTCGCGCACGCTCGGCTTCGCCGGCTGCCGGTCACATGGCTGACCACGTCCGCGAACAGCAGCAGCTGGTCGCCGATGCACTGGTCAACCCGTTCAACGACACGTTCGCTGAATAATCCTCCCCCTATTTAGAAGACAAACCAGGAAGCTCCCGCATGGCCACCGAAGTCAAAGCCCCGGTACTGCCCGAATCCGTCGCCGACGGCACCATCGCCACCTGGCACAAGAAGGTGGGCGACGCCGTCAAGCGCGACGAAAACCTGCTTGACCTGGAAACCGACAAGGTCGTCCTGGAAGTGCCGTCGCCGGTCGACGGCGTGATCAAGGAAATCAAGTTCGCCGAAGGCTCGACCGTGACCTCCAGCCAGGTCGTGGCGATCATCGAGGAAGGCGCCGTGGCCGCTGCCCCGGCTCCGGCCGCTGAAGCCGCTCCGGCTGCAGCCGCTGCCCCGGCCGCTGCTGCTGCTCCGGCCGCCGCTGCCGCTCCGGCCCCGGCCGCCAAGTCGGCTGCCGATGCGCTGCCGCCGGGCGCCCGCTTCACCGCCATCACCGAAGGCGTGAACCCGGCCGACGTTGACGGCACCGGCCGTCGCGGCGCGGTGACCAAGGAAGACATCGTCAACTTCGCCCGCAACGGCGGCGCCGGCAAGGCCGGTGGCGCACGTCCGGAAGAACGCGTGCCGATGACCCGCATCCGCAAGCGCATCGCCGAACGCCTGATGGAGTCGAAGAACTCCACCGCCATGCTGACCACCTTCAACGAAGTCGACCTGTCCAAGGTCTCGGCGGCGCGCAAGGAACTGCAGGACGAGTTCGTCAAGGCCCACGGCATCAAGCTGGGCTTCATGAGCTTCTTCGTGAAGGCCGCGGCCAACGCACTGCAGCGCTTCCCGCTGGTCAACGCCTCGATCGACGGCGACGACATCATCTACCACGGCTACTCGGACATCTCGATCGCCGTGTCGACCGAGAAGGGCCTGGTCACGCCGGTGCTGCGCAACGTCGAGCGCATGTCGTTCGCCGACATCGAAAAGACCATCGCCGACTACGCCAAGAAGGCGCGTGACGGCAAGCTGGGCCTGGACGAACTGCAGGGTGGCACCTTCACCGTGACCAACGGCGGCACCTTCGGTTCGCTGCTGTCGACCCCGATCATCAACCCGCCGCAGAGCGCCATCCTGGGCATGCACGCCATCAAGGAGCGTCCGATCGCCCAGAACGGCCAGGTCGTGATCGCGCCGATGATGTACCTGGCGCTGTCCTACGACCACCGCATCATCGACGGCAAGGACTCGGTGCAGTTCCTGGTGGACATCAAGAACCAGCTGGAAAACCCGGGCCGCATGCTGTTCGGCCTGTAAGACACCTCCCGCCCCTCCGCGCCTGCGCGGAGGGGTTCTGGTAATGCATCAAGGAATAATTCAATGGCTGAACAATTCGACGTCGTCGTCATCGGTGCCGGCCCGGCCGGTTACCACGCTGCCATCCGCGCGGCCCAGCTGGGCCTGAAGACCGCCTGCATCGACGCAGCGCTGGGCAAGGACGGCAAGCCGGCCCTCGGCGGCACCTGCCTGCGCGTGGGCTGCATCCCGTCCAAGGCGCTGCTGGATTCCTCGCGCCAGTTCTGGAACATGGGCCACATCTTTGGCGACCACGGCATCAGCTTCAAGGATGCCAAGATCGACGTCGAAGCGATGGTTGGCCGCAAGGACAAGATCGTCAAGCAGTTCACCGGCGGCATCGGCATGCTGTTCAAGGCCAACAAGGTCGCCGCCTACTACGGCTTCGGCGAACTGCAGCCGGGCAACGTGGTCAAGGTCACCCAGCATGACGGCTCGATCGTCGAGCTGAAGGGCACCAACGTGATCATCGCCGCAGGTTCGGATTCGATCGAACTGCCGTTCGCCAAGTTCGACGGCGAGACCATCGTCGACAACGTCGGCGGCCTGGACTTCACCGAAGTGCCGAACCGCCTGGCGGTGATCGGCGCCGGCGTGATCGGCCTGGAACTGGGCAGCGTGTGGAAGCGCCTGGGCGCTGAAGTCACCATCCTGGAAGCACTGCCGGAGTTCCTGGCCGTGGCCGACGCCGAAGTGGCCAAGACCGCTGCCAAGGAATTCAAGAAGCAGGGCCTGGACATCCGCCTCGGTGCCAAGGTCTCCAAGACCGAGATCACCGGCAAGGGCAAGAAGAAGGAAGTCGTTGTCACCTACACCGACAGCGAAGGCGAAAAGACCCTGACCGTGGACAAGCTGCTGGTGGCCGTCGGCCGTCGCGCCGCCACCAAGGGCCTGCTGGCTGAAGGCACCGGCGTGAAGATCAACGAGCGTGGCCAGATCGAAGTCGACGCGCACTGCCACACCGGCGTCAACGGCGTGTGGGCGGTCGGCGACTGCGTGCGCGGCCCGATGCTGGCGCACAAGGGCTTCGAGGAAGGCATCGCGGTGGCTGAGCTGATCGCCGGCCTGCCGGGCCACGTCAACTTCGACACCATTCCGTGGGTCATCTACACCGAGCCGGAACTGGCCTGGGTCGGCAAGACCGAAGCCCAGCTGAAGGCCGAAGGCATTCCGTACAAGGCCGGCAGCTTCCCGTTCGCCGCCAACGGCCGTGCCGTGGCGATGATCGAGCCGGCTGGCTTCGTGAAGATCCTGGCCCATGCCGAAACCGATCGCATCCTCGGCATGCACCTGGTTGGCGCCAACGTCTCCGAGCTGGTGCACGAAGGCGTGCTGACCATGGAGTTCAGCGGTTCGGCCGATGACCTGGCCCGCATCTGCCACGCCCACCCGTCGCTGTCGGAAGTGATCCACGACGCAGCAATGGCGGTCAGCAAGCGCGCCATCCACAAGGCGAACTGATCGTTCGTCTTCGGGGTGGGTGCCGACCGTTGGTCGGCACTGAACTGCAAACGAAAAACCCCGCCTCGGCGGGGTTTTTTGTGCGCGCGGCCCGATCAACTCAACAACACTGCAGCGCCATCCAGGTCTGCGACAGATCGCGCGCGGCCAGGTCCTGCCGGCGAATCCAGAAATACAGCATTCCCGAGTCGCCCCACATCGCGTCGTTGTCGGCCGAGTCCAGCTGCAACAGCAGCTGCCACTGGCCCCGGTCCTGTTCCCATGCAGGCCTGCGCGGATCGCTGTAGGCAGTGCCGTCACCGCACGACAGGCCGTGAGTGACCAGCTGCGCTTCCAGCTGCATGTCGCCCTGGATGCTATGCGCATGGCCTCCCACCGCGTGCAGTGGCTTGGCGCGGCCAGCATGATGGGCTGCGACGGCATCGACCAGCTCGAAGTACGCGTCTTCGCAGCGTTCGTCCCAGCCCAGGCCTTGTTCCGTCATCCATCCGCCGACGCGTGCGCCCTCGGCCGATTCCAGCTGAGGCAGGCGGAGCCCGGGGTGGAACACCAACGCGGAAGGGACAAGTGCGAACGCTTCATCGGCCGCGGGCAGGCGTCGCACAAGCTCGTCGGCGTTGAACAGGAAGACGCGGTGTCCCGTGCGATGTTCCGGTTCGTACCCCCATGGCTGTTCGTCCATGTCGTAGAAGAACGACAACACCCCCGTTGACGGCAGATCCAGCCCCGATGGCGCATCGGCCAGATCCGCCAGGTTGATCTGTAGCAGGAAGTCCAGCGCACGCCCTCGATGAACGGGCCACGCAAACCCTTCCGGAACATCGGGACCGCCACCTTTGCGTGACGCCCCCAGCATCGGTGGGTCCGTTGCAGCGGGCGCGAACGCCAGGCAGGGCCGCAGCAGGCTGGACAAGGCGTCGGCCTGGGCAGCCAGTCCGTGCTGCGCACACAGGTCGGCGAACCAGGGTGGTGCAATATCCATGTCCAACATCCATGTTGATTGGGAAGCGGCAGTCTAGATTGCGAAAGCGACGTGTATCAATGTGGGGCCAATGGATCCACAGCCACGCCCAGGCCCCGCACGAAGACCTGCGTCGCGCGCGAAGCGCGACCCACCTCCGAGCAGACCAGACCAAACACACGGCGGATGCCAGGGGTTATCGGCAGCACCCGCAGACCATGACGATCCGCTGGCAGGGTCGATTCCGGCACCAGCGAAACACCCATGCCCTCGCGGACCAGCACGCACGCACTGGCCCAGTCGCGCACCGTGATCCGCACATCCCTCAGCTGCAAACCGGCCTCTTCCATCAAGCGCTGACCATTCACCGCGCAACCGCCAGTGGCGAGGATGAAGGGCTCGGCAGCCAGTTCGTGCAACCCGATCCCACGTTCGGTGGCGCGACGTGTCAAGGCGTGCGCTTGCGGCAGCACCGCCACCCATACATCGCTACCGAGCGTCAGGGCAGATCGTTCAGCGGCCGGATTCATCACCACGCCGGCCTCGACCGCGCCTGATTCCAGCCAGCGTTCCACCTCTTCATCCGAGCCCTCAACAACCGCGATTTCGATGCCCGGGTGGCGGCGGTGGAAATCACGCAGCAGCGCGGGTAGCACGGTTGAAACGATCGAGGGAAAGCTGGCCAGCCGGATGCGGGCGCCACTCAGCCCTTGGCTGTCATCGGCAAGGGTGCGGATGGCCTGCAGTCCCGCCAGCATCGTCCGTGCGTGATCGATCACCTGCTCGCCCAAGGCGGTGATGCCCACCTGTCGGCGCTCACGGTTGAACACGGCAAACCCCAGGGCCGCTTCCAGCTGCGCAATGGCCTGGCTAGCGCCCGACTGGGTGATGCCTACGCGCTGCGCGGCCCCCGAAATGGTGCCTGCGTCTGCCACGGCGACCAGCAGGCGCCAATGTGCAAGGTTCATCATGCTGGACAGTAGTACAGCTTATGCATTGAAAGTTGAACATTAATTTTACCGGATGGCACGGCGTCTGCAGACTGCCTGGCATCGGCAAGCCGTGTCCTGGCTACGCCGCCCTGCCCCGGAGACCTTCCATGAAGCTGTACTACGCGCCCTACACCTGCTCGCTTTCGCCGCATATCGTGCTGCGCGAGCTCGGCCTGCCATTCGAACTGGTCAAGGTCGACAACACCACCAAACAGACCACCGATGGCCGCGATTTCCGCACCATCAACCGCAAAGGCTATGTAGCGGCGCTGGAACTGGATGACGGTCAGGTGCTGACCGAAGGACCGGCCATCGTCCAGTACCTGGCCGACCTGAAACCCGAATACGCGCTGGCCCCGCCCGTCGGCAGCTGGGAGCGGGTTCGACTGCAGGAATGGCTGAACTTCGTCACCAGCGAAATCCATGCTGGCTCGGCGCCGCTGTTCAACGCCGCACTTCCGGAGGACGCCAAGGCATTCTTCCGCGAGAAGCTGTTCAAGCATTTCGACTTGCTGCAGGAGACACTGGCACAGCAGGACTTCCTGATGGGACCGTGCTTCAGTGTGGTCGATGCCTATCTGTTCACCGTGCTGGGCTGGTGCCGGTTCTTCGCCATCGACCTTGCGGCGTGGCCGGCGCTGCCCGCTTACGTCCGCAGGGTCAACGCGCGACCGGCCGTGCAGGCGGCGCTACGTGCCGAGGCCGCATGATGTAGAGCCGAGCCGACGCTCGGCTCTCCGGTTGGCGATCCGGGAAAGCACAGCCGAGCATGGGCTCGGCGCTACACCTTCCCAACCGGCTTCTTCGGCGGGTCGTCACAGATCCGGTGCTGCACCACCGTCTCGCCAACCTTCCATTCCTTCACCACCCGGCAGTTCTCCTTTTGCGGAGGCTTCTGCGGCGTCTTCAACTCGGCCTTGTCGCCATCTTGCTGGCGCTCCAGGTAGGCCCCGGTTGGCTGCGGCTTCGCCAGCGCCGGTGCGGCCATCAACAGCATCAACGTCATGATGGCAAGCGGCTTCATGCGGTCACCGGGCCACCGCCGAGCAGGCGCGCCGGCAGCATGAACAGCGCGCGCAGGAACGCGAACAGTGCCGAGAACGTGATGCCGACCAGGCGGAAGGGCAGGCTCAGCAGCCACACGAACGGCCAGGCAATCAGGGCCAGGATCGCCAGTGGCCAGCACAGCACGAACAGCAGGCACCACACACCAAGCGCGAACAGGGTCTTCATCACGGTCTCCTTGGGCGGCACCCTGCCGCCTGCGGACACCATGGCGCCCTGCCCCGGCGACCGCAAACGGATTGCGACGAAACCGGGCTGGGGGCGATGAAAGCGGTGGTTCATGGGGTTGCCGAACGGATTCACACCGGGACTGCGCCCGGGCGGCCGTGGCTCACCTGGAAGCGCGCCGCGGTACGCACCGCGGCATCGGCGCGCAGGACGCTGTCGGCAAAGCGTAGTTCGGCATCCACCGTCTGCCGGTTCAGCTGCAGCTTCCACCAGCCACGGCGGTCGCCGTCGAAATAACGGATATGCGGGTTCTGTGGAATCGACGGCCCGTAGTACGGTCCATACGGCGTATCGTCGCCGCCACTGCTGATCGCCGGGGCGATGAATTCGGTGGCCAGCACCGGCGCGTTGGCGGCGTCGAAATCCAGCTTCAGGTCGTTGACGAAGGTGGAATGCCAGTCGCCACCGAGCACGATGGCGTTGCCCTGCCCGCCTGCCTGCAGCGCCTGCAGCAGGCGGGTGCGTGCGGCCGGGTAACCGTCCCAGGCGTCGTTCCAGAAGCGTTCGCGCGGCGTGCCGCCGTCCAGCCGCAGCTGCGCCATCAGCAACTGCTGCACCACCACATTCCAGCGTGTGCCGCGTGCGGCCGCCATCGACTGGGTGAACCAGGCTTCCTGGCCCAGGCCCAGCATGCTCATGCGCGGGTCCAGCGCTGCCTCGCAGCGTGGCGATTCGCCCACCCCACACGGATTGGCCGGGCGGAACTGGCGACAGTCGAGCAGCGTCAGCTGTGCCAGATCGCCGTAACGCAGGCGCCGGTGCACGCGCAGGCCGCCGTTGCCGGTTGGCGTGCTGCGCATCGGCAGGTGTTCGTAGAACGCGCGGTAGGCCGCCGCGCGGCGCACGATGAAGTCCTCCGTCGAGACGCCGGGCTTTTCCGGATGGATGCCGGAATAATCGTTCTGCACTTCGTGGTCGTCCCAGATCACCGCGAACGCGTGTGCGGCGTGCGCGGCCTGCAGATCGGGATCGAGTTTGTACAGTGCGTACTGGTCACGGTAGCGCTCCAGGCTCACCGTCTCGCCACTGAATCGCGCTGCATCCAGCGTGCTGCCGCGCGCGTTCTGCAGCGGGCTGTACTCGTACAGGTAGTCGCCCGCATGCAGCACCAGATCCACGTCGCTCTGCGCGATGTCACGCAGCACCGGGTAGTAGCCGCTGTTCCAGGCCTGGCAGGTGCACAGCGCCAGCCGCAGCTGCTGCAGCTGCGTGTCCAGCAGCGGCGCGGTGCGGAAGTGGCCGACCACGCTTTCCTCATCGCCGTCGCAGGCGAAACGATAGTAATAATCGCGGCCGGGACGCAGGCCATTGACCTCCACATGTACCGAATGGGCCAGCTCGGGCACAGCCGCAGCAACGCCCCGCTGCACCAGCCGACGCATGCCGGGGTCTTCGGCCACGAACCAGCGCACGGGCACCGCCCGCGACGGCATACCGCCGCCGTTGAGCGGGTCCGGTGCCAACCGCGTCCACAACACCGCGCCCTGCGGATCCGGATCGCCGGCGGCAACGCCGAGGGTAAATGGATCACGCCCCAGCCGCGGCCGCGGACCGGCCGTGGCCAGCCCCGGCATCGCCGCCAGTGCGATCGCCGCCCCCGTGCCCTGCCACGCCATGCGCAGCAGGCGACGGCGGCTCTCCGGATCGACAGGGCCTCGCATCAGAAGCGCACGGTGGCGGTGGCCATCACCTGGCGTGGCGCGCCGACCTGCATGGTCGCCAGGCTGCGGGTCGGGTCGGCGGCGTAGGTGCCGTTGGTGTTGATCGAGGACAGGTAACGTTTGTCGGTCAAGTTGGTCAGGTTCAGCGCCACGGTCAGGTTCTGTGCCGGGCCGAGCTTGCCGAAGTCATACGCCACCGAAGCATTGACCAGCCAGTAGCTCGGTACGGAAACGTCGTTGGTATAGGTCACGTAGCGCTTGCCGACATGGTTGGCGGCCAGGCGCAGGTCCCACGGGCCCGGGGTCCAGGCCAGGGTGCTGGCGAACATCCATTCCGGGGTGTCGACGGTCTTCTTGCCGCGGGTCGGCACCACGCCGTTGTTCACGTAGTCGTTGTCGTAGGTACTGTCATTCCAGGACAGCGCGTTGGACCAGGTCAGGTCCTGCATCGGCTTCAGCTGCAGGGTCGCCTCGGCGCCGCGGCTGGTCACCGAACCGACGTTGGAGAACAGCGCCGGGCAACCGAGGATGCCCACGCACTGCGCGATGGCCAGCAGGCGGTTGTCGAACTTGACGTCGTACACCGCCACCGAGGCTTCATAGCCCTGGCCGTAGCCGCGCCAGCCCAGCTCGATCGTGCGCGACTGTTCCGGCTTCAGGTTCTTCGCACTGGCATCGAATGCGGCCTGCGGCACGTTGAACGGGCTGCCCACGCCCAGCGCATAGGCCGCGATGTTCTTGGCGAACGAACCGAAGATCTCATTGCCTTCGTTGAGCTTGAAGTTGAAGCCGGCCTGCGGCAGGAAGCCCTTCTTCGAGGTCAGGCTGCTGTTGTTGGCATAGCTGCCCAGCGGCGTGCGCACGCGGGTGCGGGTGTTCGGCGACTTTGCACCGATGTCGATGGTCAGGCGGTCCTCGAACAGGCGGAAGCGGTCCTGCACGTAGAACTGGCGGGTGATGGTGGTGTAGCGCTGGTGCCACACGCGCTGGTCGGGATTGCGCAGGAAGAAATCGTCGGTGACCGGGCCGTCGATGTAATAGAAGTTGCGCTGCACGCTATGGCCGTTGTCCTCGTACCACAGGCCCGCTTCCAGTTCGTGGCCCGCCACGTTCCAGGTGAACGCCGAGGTCACACCGGTGCGGTCGATCGCGTATTCGGTGGTGCGGATCGAGATCGGGATCTCGCGGCTGGTCCCCGGGTTGGACGGATTGGACGGGCTGAACCAGTGGCCCTGGCCACGGTTGCTGTGGTTGTAGACGTTGACCTTCAGCCGCATCGACTCGTTCAGGCCGAAATCGCCGGTGATGCTGGACAGGTCGTCGTTGCGCAGGCCGTGGCCGGAGTAGTACGCATCCCACGGGCTGTTGACGCCGCCGCTGAACGTGCCGCGTGCGGCAGCGACGGCGCGATCCCAGTCCGGCGCGTAGTTATCCCAATCCCAACCGAGACGATCGATCATCTCCAGCGAGAGATCCTGATAATCGGCCTCGACGCGGCGCGATGCATTGAACAGCGCGGTGATCCTGCTGTCGGTGCCGAAGTTGTAGGTGGCCTTGCCGTTGAACTGCTTCAGCTCCTGCGATCCCTTGCCCTTCCACTTGTCGCCTTCGGAGTAGGCGCCGGACAGGTAGGCGGCAAAGCCCTGGTGTTCACCGGTGTCCAGACGTGCATAGCTGCGGCGTGCACTGTCGCTGCCAAAGCCCTGCGCCAGCACCACGCCGTACTCGGTGGACGGGTCGATCGAATAGAACTGGAACACGCCGCCGAGGTTGCTGGTGGACGGCGTGCCGAGAGCACCGATGCCGGTGGACACTTCGGCACCGCCCAGATTCTCGCTGATCACCGCACGGCTGATATGCAGGCCGTTGCTGTTGCCGTAGGCCATGTTGCCCAGCGGGATGCCATCGAGCGTGTAACCCAGGCGGTTCTGGTTGAAGCCGCGCAGGCTGATGGTGGTGGACCACTCATACGCACCGGTGGCGTCGGCCGATTCGAAATGCACGCCCGGCTTGGTCGCCAGCAGCTTCAGCGGGTTGGCGCCGGGCGGCAGCACCTTCAGGTCCTCGGCGGTCACGCGCTGCACCTGGCGGGCTTCGCCGCGGCCGATCACTGAGACCGAATCGAGCGTGGTGGCCGACTGCACGTCGGTGGCGGGGGTGGTTTCGGCAGCAGCCAGCGATGGCAGCGATGCGCAGACCAGCAGAGCCAGCAGATTGCGGCGGAGCGGAGCGTGGGACGGCATGAAGGCGGATTCCTTGGGCACGCTGGACGCCGAAGGGCGGCGTCGAAGGGCAGCAGCGGCGGAATCGTAGAAGCGTCGCGTTACATGTCATTTACACGCCACGTACGCACGTTCGGTGTTTCGAATGGTTTGCCGGCCAGGGGGGTGCCGGCCAGCGGCCGGCACTACGGCTATTCGAACGAGCCGACCGAGTCGTGGGCCAGGTTGTCGAAGCGGGTGTACTCGCCGAAGAACTTCAGCTTGCACGAGCCGGTCGGGCCACCACGGTGCTTGCCGATGATGATCTCGGCCAGGCCCTTGTCCGGCGAATTTTCCTTGTTGTAGTAGTCGTCGCGGTAGATGAACACGATCATGTCCGCGTCCTGCTCGATTGCGCCCGACTCACGAAGGTCGGCCATCACCGGGCGCTTGTCGGTACGCGTTTCCAGCGAGCGGTTGAGCTGGGACAGCGCGATCACCGGCACGTTCAGTTCCTTGGCCAGGCCCTTGAGCGAACGCGAGATCTCCGAGATTTCGGTCGCGCGATTCTCGCTGTTGCCCGGCACGCTCATCAGCTGCAGGTAGTCGATCACGATCAGGCCCAGGTCGTGCTCGCGCTTGAGCCGGCGGCACTTGGAACGCAGCACTTCCGGCGACACGCCCGGCGTGTCGTCGATGAAGATCTTGGTTTCCTTCAGCATCTTGATCGCGCTGGTGACGCGGCTCCAGTCCTCGTCTTCCAGCTGGCCGGTACGCAGGCGCTGCGCGTTGATGCGGCCATTGGAGGAAATCAGGCGCATCGCCAGCTGCGAGGCCGACATTTCCATCGAGAACACCGCCACGCCCTTCTTCGACTTGATCGCCGCGTATTCGGCGATGTTCAGTGCGAAGGTGGTCTTGCCCATCGCCGGGCGCGCGGCCAGGATGATCAGGTCGGTCGGCTGCAGGCCGGCGGTCATCGCATCAAAGTCGTTGTAGCCGGTCGGCAGGCCGGTGATGTTGCCGCCGTTCTCGAAGCGGTTGCGCAGTTCCTCGAAGGCGTCCTTCAGCGCGCCAGGCATGGCCACGAAGTCGGTGCGGCCACGTGCGCCCTGCTCGGCGATGGCGAACACGCTCTTTTCCGCCGCCGACAGCAGCTCGCTGCTGTCACGGCCTTCGGGCTGGAAGCCATCATTGACGATGTCGGTACCGACCTGGATCAGCTGCCGCAGCACCGCCTTGTCGCGCACGATCTCGGCGTAGGCCACGATATTGGCCGCCGACGGCGTGGTGCTGGCCAGCTCGACCAGGTAGGCGCCATCGCCGACCAGTTCCAGCTTGCCCTGCGATTCGAACCACTCGCCCAGGGTCACCGCATCGAAGGGCCGCTCGCGCTCGGACAACTCGCGGATCGCCCGATAGATCATCTGATGGTCACGGCGATAGAAATCGCCTTCGGTCAGCTGGTCGTTGACCCGGTCATAGGCTTCCGGTGCCAGCATGAGGCCACCGAGCACCGCCTGCTCGGCTTCCACCGAATGCGGTGGTACCCGCAACTGATCGATGCGCGACTCGTCGCGATCACGATCAAAGCCATCACCGCGCTCTCTGCGGTTGGAACGGAAGCCGGAACGAGCGGACATGCTGCGGTGTTTCCTGCAAAAGTGGGCCGGGCCAGTGTAGGCATGCGCCGACCCCGGCAGCCATGGACAAGCCTGTGGATAAGCCGTGGAAGAACGGGGGATATCCGCCGGTACCTGGCCATTCTGGCGTGGAGGCGTCGCAATACCTGCGATGGGCGCCGTTGCGGCACCCGAGCGGAGCATTATCGCAGATCAGGCGGCCCGGGTCGGAGCCCGTGCAGACGCGCGCAGGGGGATGTGGGGGCAGAGCCCGCCGCTGCGCGCCGGGGTCCGACCCCGGGCGTGGCTGGGGGCGTGGCTGGGGTCGGATCCCTCTGCAACGCAGAGGGCTCTGACCCCGCCGGCCTCAATCACCCTTCACGTGCACCGCGATCAGCGCCAGGAACCGGTCCACGTAGCCCTGCAGGAATTTCTGCGTGCCTTCGTTGTGGATCGTGCCATCGGTATCGATCAGGCCGTCCTTGAAGTGGATGAACGCCTCCGGCTGGCCGAGCACATGCATGTCCAGGAACGCCAGGCTGTTGCGCAGGTGCTGCTGGGCCACGGCGGTGCCGATCTGGCCGATCGAGGCGCCGATCACCGCCGCCGGCTTGCCGGCGAAGGCACTGTCACCATAGGGGCGCGAGCCGATATCGATGGCGTTCTTGAGCACACCCGGCACCGAGCGGTTGTACTCGGGTGTGACGAACAGCACCGCATCGGCCGCGCGCACCTGATCCTTCAACCGGGTGCCCTGCGGCGGATAGTGGCCATCGAAATCCTGGTCGTACAGCGGCAGGTCGCCGATCTGCACGTACTGGAAGCGCGCGCGGTCACCGGCGATCTTCTCCAGCGCATGGGCCAGCTTGCGGTTGCAGGAGTCCTTGCGCAGGCTGCCGACGAGCACGGCAATGGTGGGGACGGACATCGGAACATACTCCTCACGGTGCGGGAGACCCAGCCTAGTGGCCGGGCCCGTGCAGGCCGGTGAAGATCAGCCGCCGGTCACGCCGGCCCGCACCTGCCGCCAATGCGCCTGCCAGGCCTGGAACATCAGCACGTTCCACAGATGGGTGTGCCACTTGCGCTGCCCGCCCAGGAACTGATGCCACAGCGGTTGCACCGCCGCAGCCGACAACACGCCTTCACGTTCCAGGCGCGCGGGCTGCAGCAGATCGTCGGCCCACGGCCGCAGGTCGCCCTTCAACCAATCGCTGACCGGTGCGCCGAAGCCACGCTTGGGTCGATGCACCATCGACTGCGGCACGTAGCGGCCCAGCACGCGCTTGAGCAGCACCTTGCTGGTGGTTTCGCTGCGCTTGAAGCCCAGCGGCAGCGACCAGGCGAACTCGGCCACGCGCCAGTCCAGCAATGGTGCCCGCGCCTCCAGGCTGACCGCCATCGAAGTGCGGTCGACCTTGCACAGCAGATCGTCGGGCAGATAGCTCACGAAATCGGCCAGCATCATCGCATCGGCCGGGGTGCCGGCGCCGTGCAGGGGATCGGCCAGGTCATAGAAGCTGCCCGCGGCCTGCGCGCCGGGCACTGCGGCAGCCGGATCGCGCCAGCGCGAAATGCGGTTGCGGTAGACGTCGCCGATGCCACGCGCGCCGGTCTCGGCCAGCAGTGCCGCCAACCCACCGGTGCGCGAGGCCTCGCCCTGCTGCTGCGAACGTGCGCCCATCCAGCGCCGCAACGGGCCGGGCACGCGGCCGAGCATCTGCCAGTTGCGCAGCGCGCGCACGTAGCGCGTGTAACCGAAGAACAGTTCATCGCCGCCATCGCCGGACAGCGCCACGGTCACGCCCTGCCGCGCCAGCCGGGCGACCAGCGCGGTCGGTACCTGCGAGGCATCGGCGAAGGGCTCATCGAACATCACCGGCAGCTGCGGTACCACCGCCAGCGCGTCGGCGCCGCTGACATACAGCTCGGTGTGGTCGCAGCCCAGCTGCGCCGCCAGTTCCCTGGCCAAGGGCGCCTCGTCATGGCTCGAATCGCTGAAGCCGATGCTGAAGCTGTGCACCGGCTGCCCGCTCTGCGCCTGCATCAGCGCGGCCACCAGCGACGAATCGGTGCCGCCGGACAGGAACACACCGACCGGTACATCAGCCACCATGCGCAGCGCCACCGCATCGCGCAGCAGCGTGTCCAGCTGTTCCTCGGCCTCCTCGATGCGGCCCTGGAACGGCGTGGCCAGTGCCGCCTGCATGCGTGCACGCGCATCCCAGTACGGGCGTTGCGCCTGCTCCGGGCGATGCGCGGCCGCACCGGCAGCAACCATCGCCGCGTCCAGACGCAGCACGCGGCCGGGCATCAGCTTGTAGCAGCGCTGGTGGATGCTGTGCGGCGCCGGAATGTAGTCCAGGCGCAGCAGCAGGGTCAGTGCGTCGCGGTCGATATCGTTGTCGAAGGCCGGGTGCTGCCACAGCGCCTTCAGTTCCGAACCGAACACCAGCGTGTCACCGGCCCAGCCGTAGTACAGCGGCTTCTTGCCGACGCGGTCGCGGGCCAGCCACAGGCACTGCTGCTGACGGTCCCACAGCGCGATGGCAAACATGCCGTTGCAGCGCTGCAGGGTCTCTTCCACGCCCCACTGCAGGATCGCCGCCAGCAGCACTTCGGTATCGGAATGGCCACGGAAGCCATGCCCCAGCGGCTCCAGCTCGGCGCGCAGCGCCGCGAAGTTGTAGACCTCGCCGTTGTAGGCCATCACGTAGCGGCCATCGGCCGAGGCCATCGGCTGGTGGCCCAGCGGGGACAGATCGAGGATGCTCAGGCGGCGATGCGCCAGCGCGATGCCGGACCCGGCATCGACCCAGCTGCCGCCATCATCCGGCCCGCGATGGTGCAGCGCCTGGCCCATGGCCAGCACCTGCGCCTGCAGCGCCTCGGCCGACGCCATCGGCGCCGGCAACAACATTCCCGCCAATCCACACATGCATCAGGGTTCCTGCGCCAGGTCGAGGGCGGCGCCAATCACCGCATTGTCGCTTGGAAGCCCGAACATTGCTGCCCCTGCCAGCGGGGTATAGGTATCGGCGCCACAGACCCGGCGCAGCGGCAGATGGCCGAACCCTGCTTCGACCAGGGCGGTGACCACGCCTTCGCCCACCCCGCCGCTATGGCGGCCCTCGTCCAGCACCAGTACCCGCCGTGCGCTGGCCGCCTGGCCGGCGATGAAGCCGGCATCCAGCGGTACCAGCCAGCGCAGATCCACCACCCTGACCTGCCAGCCCAGCTGCTGCTCGATTGCCCGCGCCGCCCGCAGCGCCATCGGCACGCCGTTGCCATAGGTGTAGACCACCAGGTCGTCCGCCTCGGGGGCATAGACCCGCCCCTCGCCCGGCACCAGCGCCTGCCCCTGCGCCGGGTAGTCGAACAGCCACTGGCCATCACCGGCGTCATGCAGGTCCTTGCTCATGTACAGCGCGATCGGCTCCAGCAGCACCGCCACCCGCCCATCCACCCGCGCCATCGCCGCCAGCGTGCGCAACATCATCACCGCGTCATCGCCGCGCGACGGGCAGCCGACCACCAGCCCCGGAATGTCGCGCAGCGCGGTGATCGAATTGTCATTGTGGAAGTGGCCGCCGAAGCCCTTCTGGTAGCCCAGTCCCGCCACCCGCACCAGCATCGGGTTGCGGTACTGGTCATTGGAAAAGAACTGCAGCGAACACGCCTCGCCACGCAGCTGGTCGATGGCGTTGTGCAGGTACGCCAGGTACTGGATCTCCGGAATCGGCAGCATGCCCATGTTGGCCAGGCCCTGCGCCATGCCCAGGATCATGGTTTCATCCAGCAGCGTGTTGAACACCCGGCGCGGGCCGAAGCGGCGCAGCAGATCCTTGCTGACGGTGTAGACGCCGCCCTTCTGCGCCACGTCCTCGCCGAACAGCAGGCTCTGCGGGTACTTGGCCAACAGTTCCTGCAGGCCATGGTTGATCTGGATCGCCAGGTGCCGCGGTGCCTGCCGCTCGGGCAGGGCCCCGGCGTCGCCATACAGTGCCTCGCGCGTTGCCGCCGGCACCGCCCGCTGCGCCTCGGCCTGCACTGCTGCCGGCGTGTACGGCGCCAGCGGGGCCATCACCTCCTGCAGCGATTGCAGCGTGGCGCTACCTTCGGCGTCAGCCGCGGCGGCCATGCAGCGCGCGCGCATCGTTTCGTATGCGACCTCGATCGCCGCCGCATCCATCCAGCCCGACTCCAGCGCGATCTGCGCCGAGCGCAGCAGGGGGTCACTCGCCTCGGCCGCGCACAGTTCCGGCAGCGCGCGCCATTCCACCTCGAAATCGGTACCGGCGTGGCCCATCAGGCGCGTGGTGCGCAGATGCAGGAAGGTCGGCCGCCGGGTGCGCCGGCAATGCTCCACCGCCGCCTGCACCTGGGCATGGCCGGTGGCCAGGTCCAGACCGTCGGCGAAGAAATAGTCCAGCCCCGGCTGCCGGCTGAAACGTTCGGCGATCCAGCCTTCAGGCGTCTTCACCGAGATGCCCAGGCCATTGTCTTCGCAGACGAACAGGATCGGCGCCGGCAATTTCTGGTAGGCCGACCACATGGCCGTGTTGAAGGCGGTCTGCGCGGTTGCGTGGTTGGCCGAGGCATCGCCGAACGAACACAGCACGATGCTGTCGGCGGGAATCGGCAGGTCCTGGCCCAGCCGCTTGCCGCTCTCGATGGCCAGCGCGGTACCCAGCGCTTTGGGCAGGTGCGAGGCGATGGTCGAGGTCTGTGGCAGTACCCACAACGGCTTGCTGCCCCACACCTTGTGGCGGCCACCGCTGGCCGGATCCTCGGCACTGGCGGCGAACGACAGGGCGGCATCGCGCAGCGGATCGATGCCTGGTACCTGCCGCGAGCGCTCGGCCATGAAGGCGCCGGAGCGATAGTGCAGGAACGCAGGGTCGGTGTGTCGGCAGGCCCGCGCCAGCAGCGCGTTGCCTTCATGGCCGGACGAACCGATGGTGTAGAAGACCTTGTTCTGCACGCGCAGTACGCGTGCCATCAGGTCCAGCTGGCGGCTGGCCAGCTGCGAATCGAACAGTTCATCGAAGGCCGCGGCGGTGAGCGTGCTGCCCGGCAGGATCGGTGCATCCGGCGCCGGTCGCAGGCGCGGGCTGCCGCGCCAACCGCGCACCGCCTCGAGGAAATTGACATCGCACACATCGGCGCGGTTGAGCACGCGCATGCGTGCGGGAATCGGATCGGGAACCACAGCGAACATCGCACACCCTCCGTGTCGTTGTTGCTTTCCGCCGGGCATGGCCCGGCGCTAACGTGTGGGGTTCACCTCAGAAAGAATCACGCCGCCTCGAAGCGTGCGCGCACCTCGGCGGTCACCGCCGGCATCGGCAGGAAGCGGGGCTGTGCACGTACGCGCTGCAGCCAGGCGCGCACTTCCGGGAACGGCTCCAGGCTGATGCCGCCCTCGTGCGCCACATCGGTGTAGGCGAACAGGGCAATGTCGGCGATACCGTAGCCGCTGCCGGTGAACCACTGCGCCTGGCGCAGGTGCTGCTCCATCACCGCCAGCGCGCTGGCGGCGCGTTCATGCAGGCGCGGCAGCTCGGCACGGCGCGGCGAATCGGCTGCGGTCCAGCCACGGATGAAGCGCGCCACGGCCACGCAGGGCTCATGCGTGTACTGCTCGAAGAACATCCAGCTCAGCGCTTGCGCACGCTCCCAGCCATCCACCGGCAGATACGGCGTGCCTTCGGCCAGCCAGAACAGGATTGCATTGGATTCGGTCAGCACGCGGCCGTCGTCGCGGACGATCAGCGGCACCTTGGCATTGGGATTCAGTGCCAGGAACTCGGCGGTGTGGGTCTGCCCGTGGGCGCTGTCGACCTCCACCCAGCGGTAGCGGCTGCCCAGCTGCTCCAGCAGCAGTCGGACCTTGTGGCAATTGCCCGAGACCGACATGCCATGCACCGTCAACGGGACGCGCTCTTCCACCATTGCCTGCTCCATCGGATCCGGCCGGCGGCCGGCTGCACGCAGTCTGGCAAGCGTGCCGGTGAATGCCAAGCGCGGGTGCAGCATGGCAACACGGTAGTGCCGGCCAGCGGCCGGCACTAGCGGGCAACGCTCAGCGCACGCGTTGTCGCCATTGCTCGCGCGACTGGCCCCAGATCTGCATCGGCTTGTCGTTGTACGGCGGCGGCAACTCCCCCATGCGCAGCAGCGTGCTGCCGAGCTTGCGCGCCACCGCCCGCGAGTTCTCGTTGTTCTCGGCGATGGTATGGATCACCTCGTCCCAGCCCAGCGTATCGAAGGCCCAGTCGATGGCGGCAACCGCCGCTTCCGGCGCATAGCCCCGGCCCCAGCTGGCACGGCGGATGCCCCAACCTACCTCGGTGCCCGGCCAGTCCTGCGGCTGCCAAGGGCCCATCCGCCCGATCCATTGGCCACTGGATTTCTCGATAACGCTGAACATCGAGAAGCCGAACAGCTGCCAGGCACCGGCCAGGCTGCAGAAGCCGCGCCAGGCCACCGATGGCGGCTGCACCCCGCCCAGGGTGCGCATCGTTTCCTCGTCGGCACAGAACGCCAGGTAGGGTTCGTAGTCCTCGCGCAGCAGCGGGCGCAGGATCAGCCGCTCGGTTTCCAGGCGCAGGTCGAAGATGCTCATGCCGACTCCATGTCGAAGGGGCCACCATGATGGTGGATTCCGCCGCCACAGGGATGAATGCCGGCGCGCACAACGAAACGGGCCGGCATGTGCCGGCCCGTTCGGTACTGCACGCTGCGCCGGAATTACTGGCGCGTAGCGGCGGTCGCACCGGCGGCAGCGGTCTGCGTGACCAGCTGGCCGTCTACCACCGGCAGGCGATCGCTGGCCGGCTTGTTGTCCAGGCGCACGGTCTTCTCTGCGCCGTCATAGCGGTAGGTCACGTTGTAACCCTTCACCACATCGTTGGTACCCATGGCAATGCGGGTGCCCGGCTTGCTGGCCATGCGCATCGTGCCGGTGGTGCCATCCTCATTGCGGTAGGTCACGTTGTAGCCGGTGACGCGGCTCGACTCGGAGGTCGCGGTCTCGGTGTGGCACTGGCGCTCGGTACGGTTGACCACGCGGCCACCGACATGACGCTTGTCGATCTGGTTGCCGATCAGGCCACCGGCCACTGCACCGGCTGCGGTGGCGGCCTTCTTGCCGTTGCCGCCACCCACCTGGTTGCCGAGCAGGCCACCGACCACCGCGCCGACCACGGTGCCGCCGACATTACCGTCGCGCTCAGGCAGGCGTTCCTGCACGGTCACGTCTTCGCAGACTTCGTGCGGGGTCTGGGTGGTGGAGGTCTCACGCACCGGATCGGTGCCGATCACGGTGGCGTAGGCCTTCTGCTTCTCGGTGATCGGGTCGACCTTCAGCACGTCGGCATATTCCAGCCCACGCGGCGCGGACGGGTCGAGCATGTCACCACGGGCACCGTCGTCGCTGGCGTTGCCACTGGCCAGGCGCGATTCGCCGTTGGGGGTTCCGGCGCTGATGGAATCGGGCGACGAACCGCCGCTCTTCATGAAGGCAGCGGTGGCGATGCCACCGACCAGCAGCGCGCCCGCTGCGACCAGGACAGTTGTTGTTGTACTTTTCATGACCTGCTCCTTGCGGACCATCCGCAACGTTCTCGACGCAGATTGCAGCATGCACTGCCTGAACGGAATCTCCACATTTCCTGCTCATTCCTGTAACCCATTCAGCATCGGGAAATGCTGGGCCCGTGGTAGCGTTTGCATATTCCCCACGAGGATTGCCGCCATGGCCAACCCGATGCTGCTGCCGGTTCTGCAATGGGCCCGCCGGCTGCGCTACCCCACCCTGTTCAAGCTGACCGCCGGCCTGTTCATCCTGACCCTGTTCATCCCCGACCCGATTCCGTTCGTCGATGAGCTGGTGCTGGGGTTCGGAACGCTGCTGCTGGCCAACTGGAAAAGCCGCAACACCGCGACGCCGCCGCCCCTGGAACAGCGTTGAGCGTGCTGGTCGACAGCCATTGCCACCTCGATGCCAGTGAGTTCGACCCTGACCGCGCGGCCGTGATCGCGCGTGCGCAGGCGGCCGGCGTCCATGTCCAGGTGGTGCCGGCAGTCACCGCCGCAAGCTGGCCGAAGCTGCGCGAGGTCTGCACACAGGCGCCGGGGCTGTACCCGGCCTATGGCCTGCATCCGATGTTTCTGGCGGCGCACCGGCCCGAGCATCTGCCGCTGCTGCGCGCATGGATCGAGCGCGAGCGCCCCTGTGCGATCGGCGAGTGCGGGCTGGACTTCTTCGTTGAGGGACTCGATGCGGACACCCAGCAGGCCTACTTCATCGGCCAGCTGGAACTGGCCCGTGAATTCGACCTGCCGGTGATCGTGCACGCGCGCCGCGCGGTGGATGCGGTGATCGCGGCGATCCGCCGCATCGGCGGCCTGCGCGGCGTGGTGCACAGCTTTTCCGGCAGCCCGGAACAGGCCGCGCAGCTGCACCGGCAGGGCTTTCTGCTCGGCCTGGGCGGCCCGTTGACCTACGAGCGCGCGCAGCGGCTGCAGCGGCTGGTGCGGGAGATGCCGCTGGAACAGCTGCTGCTGGAGACCGACGCGCCGGACCAGCCCGACGCCGGCATCCGTGGCCAGCGCAACGAGCCGGCGCGGCTGGCGGTCATCGCCGGCCACGTGGCCGCGCTGCGTGGGATGGAGGTAGACGCCGTGGCACACGCCACCACCGGGAATGCGCGTCGGCTGTTCGCGCTGCCGGCGCAGCGAGGGTAGTGCCGGCCGCCGGCCGGCAACCCCGGAACGATTGAATCGACGCGGATGCCGGCCAGCGGCCGGCACTACCGTCATGCCTCTGCGTCGGCCGGGACCACCTCAGCCTTCACCTTCTTCGGCTCCAGCAGCATCTCCAGCGCCTTGCCCACCGCAGCAAATGCGAAGGCGCCGGTGATGTGGGTGGCCGCACCGAGGCCGGCACCGCAATCCAGCTTCAGCGCGGCGTCGGCCCCCAGGTTCGGGCGCAGGCCACAGACACTGCCGTCGGCCTGGGGATACTTCACGTTCTCCAGCGAATACACCGCCGGCACGCCGAAATAGCGCTTGGCATTCTTCGGGAAATTGAACTCGCTGCGCAGCTTCTTGCGGATCAGCGCCAGCATGGCGTCATGCTCGGTGCGCGAGACATCGCGGATGCGCACCAGGGTCGGGTCGGTGCGGCCCCCGGCAGCCCCTACGGTCAGCAGCGGCAGCTTGCGGCGGCGGCACCAGGCGATCGTCTCGACCTTGACCCGGAAGCTGTCGCAGGCATCGATCACCAGGTCGAAACCGCGGTCCAGCAGCTCGGCCATGTTGGAGACGGTCAGGAACGCCTGCACCGCATCGACACCGATATCCGGATTGATCGCACGGCAGCGCTCGGCCATCGCCTCGGCCTTGTTGCGGCCATAGTTTCCTTCCAGCGCGGGCAGTTGCCGGTTGGTGTTGGACACGCAGATATCGTCGGCATCGATCAGGGTCAGGTGGCCGACCGCCGAGCGCGCCAGCGCTTCCACCACCCACGAGCCGACGCCGCCCATGCCCACCACCGCCACGCGGCTGCCCTGCAGGCGCTCGAGCGCACCTACGCCATACAGCCGTTCGATGCCGGCGAAGCGTTGTTTGACCTGTTCGTTCATCCGGCTATTTTAACGTGCAGGCACGCGTGCCTACAGCGCGCCGGTACCAAACCCACCGTTGCACGACCGGAGAGCCCGCCATGAACGCCAGCCCGCCCCGCCGCCTGTCCTCCGCCCACCGCTACCTGTTCGTGCTGTGCCTGGGCCTGCTGATCGGCCTGGTCGCCACGGTGATGGTCGGGCGCGTGTTGCAGGCTCGCCGCGATCCGTTCCCGAACAGCCTGATGCAGGTGATGCAGCGGCAGTCGCAGCTGCTGCAGCAGGCCCAGCAGCAGAACCGCTGCAGCCTGGCCGACAGCGTTCCGCGCCTGCAGGCGCTGCGCCTGCTGTCCAACGACCTGGACCTGGCCTTTCCCGGGCTGAAGGACAACGCGCAGTTCCAGCAGCATGCCAGCCGGTTGCGCGGCACCCTCAACAGTGCACTCGCTGCGCCGCCCAGTGACTGCACCGCCCTGGCCAAGGTGGTGGAAAGCGTGCAGAGCGAGTGCCGGGCCTGCCATCAGGATTTCCGCTGAAGCGCATTCATCTTCCAGCCGGACTGTGCACGCGTGGTTGGCACCTCGTTCACGTTCAAAAGGGGACGATTCGTCCACCCTGCTGCATGACGCAGTACCACCCAACGCACCCGCCTTCACGGCCAGGAGACGCCCCATGAAGATCCAGCTCATCGCTGCCAGCGCCATTGCCACCCTTGCCCTGGCCGGCTGTGCCACCTCGCCCGGCTACGGCGGTGGCGGCTACAACAATGGCGGTTACAACTCGGGCGGTTACGGCAACAACGGCGGCTACAACCAGGGCCGCTGCGCCGACTGCGGCATCGTCACCCGCATCAACGTGGTGCCCTCGGGCCGTACCGCGCCCAGCGCGACCGGCGCGATCCTGGGCGGCATCGTCGGCGCCGTGGCCGGTCATGAGATCTCCGACCACACCGGTGGCAGCCGTGGCAACAAGAACATCGCCGCCGCCGCGGGTGCGGTCGGTGGTGCACTGGCCGGTAACCAGATCCAGAAGAACGTCACCAGCGACACCTACGACATCAGCGTGCGCATGGATGATGGCCGCACCATCGTGGTCAACCAGCGTGATCTGGCCGGCATCCGCGAGAACACCTATGTGCGCGTGGTCAACGGCAAGGTCATCCTGCGCTGATCGGCAACGGGCCAACGGTAAAGAAAAAGGCCCGCTTGCGCGGGCCTTTTCCGTTTGACGTGATGCAGCTCGATCAGGTCGGCTGCACGGCGTCGGCCTGCAGGCCCTTCTGGCCCTGCACGACGGTGAAGGTGACCTTCTGGCCTTCCTTCAGGCTCTTGAAGCCCTGGGTCTGGATGGCGCGGAAGTGCACGAACACGTCTTCGCCGTTTTCACGGCTGATGAAGCCGAAGCCCTTTGCATCGTTGAACCACTTGACGGTACCGGTCTCGCGTTCGGACATCTCACTAACTCCCTGATGACTCTCTCTTGTTGTTGGAAACGCCTGGTGGGCGGCTGACAAGCAAGGGGGAAGCGAGGTGCATCGATGCAGCGGATCGGGAAGATCTTGCTTCATCAGGCCACGATCCACGGTGACCTTGCCAAGCTCAGCGACTGCAACTTAACCCGCCCAAAACGAAAAAGCAACTGGCAAAATCTTTCACTGTCAACCCCAAAACGACCACCATACGGACCAGCATGGGACTCTCATTCATCTTGTATCTGCTAGCGGTCATTTTTGTCCTCGTCGGTATCGCCGGGATCATCCTGCCGGCCCTGCCAGGCATCCCGCTGGTCTTCGTCGGCCTGCTGCTGGCCGCCTGGGCCGATGGCTTCGCGCATGTCGGCTGGCCCACCCTGGTGGCGCTGGGCGTGTTGACCCTGCTCTCGCTGCTGGTTGACGTGCTGGCCACCGTGGTCGGCGCCCAACGGGTCGGGGCCAGCCGCAAAGCCCTGTGGGGAACGTTCGTGGGCAGCATCGTCGGGCTGTTCTTCATGCCGATCGGCCTGTTCGCCGGGCCGCTGCTCGGCGCGTTGGCCGGCGAGTACTGGCATACCCGCGAACTGGGACGCTCGACCAGGGTCGGCCTGGCCACCTGGCTGGGCATCCTGCTGGGCCTGGCGCTGAAGCTGGCCGTGGTCATCGCGATGCTGGGCCTGTTTGCCTTCGCCTGGTTCCTGTAGCGGGCATTGCCTTCACGCTGCGCGCACGCTGTGCCCGTGCATAAACCGTGGGGGCTGGCCGCCATCCGGTGCAGTCGCCACACTGTGCGTTCCCCGTATTCAATGAAGGGCCTGCTGCAATGACCCTCCCCACGCTGTTTCCCCGCCTCGCACCACTGGCCGCAGCCCTGTCCCTGGCCAGCGCTACGGCGGCCGCCCAGGAGTTCGCGCCCAGCGCCGAAGCCTCGCCGGCGGCGTGCGCGGCCATCACCACCGATGCGGCCCGCCTGGCCTGCTATGACCGTCAGTTCGGGCATACCCCGCAGGCCACGGCCGCCGCCGATGCAGCCGCCGAAGCCGCCGCCCAGGCCCGCCGCGAAGAACGCCAGACCGCACGCGTGAGCCAGGGTGAGGAGAAGCTGCGCGAACGCGTCAGCGACCTGTTCCGCCCGGCCGCCCCGGACAGCGCGCTGGCCAATGCCGGCCGCGGCTCGCTGCTGGACAGCCGCTGGGAACTGGCCGAGGACTCCAAGCTGGGCCCGTTCCAGCTGCGCGCCTACAAGCCGGTGTACCTGTTGCCCGCGTTCTGGACCAGTGACCGCAACACCATGCCGCACTCGCCGAACCCGGCCAATACGGTCACCACGCCGCAGGTCCTGGACAGCGCCGAATTGAAGTTCCAGATCAGTTTCAAGACCAAGATCGCCGAGAATTTGTTCGGCGACAACGGCGACATCTGGGCCGGCTACACCCAGAGCTCGCGCTGGCAGGCCTATAACAGCGCCGATTCACGCCCGTTCCGCGAAACCAACTACGAGCCGGAAGTGATGATGGTGTTCCGCAATGGCTACTCCATCGGGGGCTGGCGCGGGCGCATGACCGGCATCGCGCTGAACCACCAGTCCAACGGCCGCGCCGACCCGCTGTCGCGCAGCTGGAACCGGGTGATGCTCAACATCGGCCTGGACCGCGAGAACTGGGCGCTGGTGCTGCGCCCCTGGTACCGCATTCCGGAAACCCGCAGCGATGACAACAACCCGGACATCGAGGACTACATGGGCCGCGGTGATGCGACCCTGACGTGGAACCGCAACGGCCACGAGGTCTCGCTGATGGCCCGCCATTCGCTGCGCACCGGCAGCCGCTCGCACGGTGCGCTGCAGCTGGACTATGGCTTCCCGATCAGCAACCTGCTGCGCGGCCACGTGCAGGTCTTCGATGGCTATGGCGAGAGCCTGATCGACTATAACCACAAGGCCACGTATGTGGGCGTGGGCGTGTCGCTGCTGGAGTGGTTCTGATGCACGTGACGATCTGGCACAACCCGGCCTGCAGCAACTCGCGGGGGGCGCTGAAGCTGATCCGCGACGCCGGCTTCGAACCGGTGGTGATCGACTACCTGGACAGTCCTCCCGACATCGCCACGCTGCGCCAGGTGCTGGCCGAGTCGGGGTTGTCCGCGCATGAGCTGGTGCGCAGCAAGGAGCAATCGTTCGCCGAGCTGGGCCTGGCGGACGCCGATGAGGCCACCCTGTTGGCGGCCATGGCTGAACACCCGCGACTGATCAACCGTCCGGTGGTGCGCACCGCGCGCGGCACGCGCCTGTGCCGTCCCCCGGAAACGGTGCTGGAGCTGCTGTAACCCACCCCGCTCTGGTAGAGCCGAGCCATGCTCGGCTGCGGTCCGCGTGCAAACCGTGAATGCAGCCGAGCATGGCTCGGCTCTACAGAACAGGCTTACAGCCAGTCGGCGATGCCTTCGCGGCGGTACACCTCGGCAAAGGCCGGGCGCGCCTTCATCGCGCTGGCATGCGCCTTCAGCACCGGCCAGGTGTCGCTGGGCCGGGGCATGTTGCGCGACCAGCGCATCAGCATCACCAGCATGTAGTCGACCACGCAGGGGGTTGAGCCCAGCAGGTAGGGGCCGTGCGCCTGCAGATGGGTGGCCACGTGCTGCCAGGCCGCTTCAAGGCGCTGCCGCGCCATTTCGCGGCTGGCGGCCACGTGCGCCTCGCCCGCCACCTCATGCGGATAGAACCAGGCCCGATAGGCCGGTTGCAGCGTATTGGCGCACCAGAACATCCAGCGGTAGGCATCGCCCCGCTGTGGCGTGCCCAGCGCCGGCAACAGGTTGGCCTCCGGGTGCCGGTCGGCCAGATACAGCGCGATGGCCGCCGCTTCGGTCAGCACCACGCCATCGATCACCAGCGTCGGCACCACGCCGGCCGGATTCAGCGCCAGGTACCCGGCCGCCTTGTGCTCCTGCGTATCGAAATCCAGCGACACCAGTTCATGCGCGATGTCCAGTTCGATCAGCAGCCAATGCACCACCAGGGCGGCGGTACTGGGCGAACCATACAGCGTGGTGCTCATGCGGCAGATCCTGTGCGGGTGGAGCGGCCGATTATGCGCCCACGCGGGCAATCGTTGCTCAACCACAACTGCTCATGCAGGAATCCCGGCGTTCACCACAGGACATCATCGGCGCGCGCATCGTGCAGTCATGTGCTTTCAGTTCGCAGGAGCGCCGCAACTCCGGGTTGTCCACGTCCTTGCAATGCTTGTCCGGGGCCGGCGCCACCCGCTGCTCGCAGTTGCTCTGGCGGCTGCCGATGGAATCATTCTGCGCCATGCAGCTGCGGTAGCTGGCCTGGCACTGCATGCGGCATTGCGCCGATGCGGAGAAGTCCGCGCCTTCGTACGACGCTGGGGTACTGCAGCCGGCCAGCGCCAGCAGCACGCCTACCACGATGAATCGATGCAGAGCCATGGACACGTCCTGTGTGAGCGGATGCCGACCGTAGCAGAGCAATCGCTGCAGATTCGTTAACCGCCGCTCCAGATACAGCAACGGCGCCACGCGGGCGCCGTTGCCTGAAACGGAAGCGGAGGAATTACTCCACCACCACCGGAATCTTGCCGATGCGGGCCTGCCATTCACGCGGACCGGTCTTGTGCACCGATTCGCCGGTGGAGTCGACCGCCACGGTCACCGGCATGTCCTGCACGGTGAACTCGTAGATCGCTTCCATGCCCAGGTCGGCAAAGCCAACCACCTTGGCCGCCTTGATCGCCTTGGACACCAGGTAGGCCGAACCGCCGACCGCCATCAGGTAGGCCGACTTGTTGTCACGGATCGCCTCGATGGCCGCCGGGCCGCGCTCGGCCTTGCCGACCATGCCCAGCAGGCCGGTCTGCTCCAGCACCTGGCGGGTGAACTTGTCCATGCGGGTGGCGGTGGTCGGACCGGCCGGGCCCACCACTTCGTCGCGCACCGGATCGACCGGACCGACGTAGTAGATGAAGCGGCCCTTCAGGTCGACCGGCAGTTGCTCGCCCTTGTTGAGCATGTCCACCATACGCTTGTGCGCGGCGTCGCGGCCGGTCAGCAGCTTGCCGTTGAGCAGCAGGGTCTGGCCCGGCTTCCAGCTGGCCACGTCTTCCGGGGTGATCGTGTCCAGGTCCACGCGGGTGCCCTTGGACGCGTCGTAGGTCAGCTTCGGCCAGTCTTCCAGCGACGGCGGATCCAGCATCACCGGGCCGCTGCCGTCCAGGGTGAAGTGCGCATGGCGGGTGGCCGCGCAGTTCGGGATCATCGCCACCGGCAGGTTGGCCGCGTGGGTCGGGTAATCGTTGATCTTGATGTCGAGCACGGTGGTCAGGCCGCCCAGGCCCTGTGCGCCGATGCCCAGCGCATTGACCTTCTCGTACAGCTCCAGGCGCAGCTCTTCGATGCGGTTGGAGGCACCACGGGCCTGCAGCTCGGTGATGTCGATCGGCTCCATCAGCGCTTCCTTGGCCAGCAGCATCGCCTTCTCGGCGGTGCCACCGATGCCGATGCCGAGCATGCCCGGCGGGCACCAGCCAGCGCCCATGGTCGGCACGGTCTTCAGCACCCAGTCGACGATGGAGTCGGACGGGTTGAGCATGGCGAACTTGGTCTTGGCTTCCGAACCACCGCCCTTGGCGGCGACGATCACGTCGACCGTATTGCCCGGCACCACCTTGACGTTGACCACGCCCGGAGTGTTGTCCTTGGTGTTGATGCGCTTGCCGGCCGGATCAGCCAGCACCGAAGCGCGCAGCTTGTTGTCCGGGTGCAGGTAGGCACGGCGCACGCCTTCATTGGCCATGTCTTCCACGCCCATGGTGGCGTCGTCCCAGCGCACGTCCATGCCGATTTCCAGGAACACGGTGACGATGCCGGTGTCCTGGCAGATCGGACGGTGGCCTTCGGCGCACATCCGCGAATTGATCAGGATCTGGGCCATCGCTTCCTTCGCGGCCGGCGACTCCTCGCGCTCGTAGGCGGCGGCGAGGTTCTTGATGTAGTCGACCGGGTGGTAGTACGAGATGTACTGCAGCGCGTCGGCGATGGACTGGATGAGGTCTTCCTGCTTGATCGATGTCACGGCTTGCTCGCTTGCTCGAGGCTGGCGGGGGTAATCCGCCCATTTTACCCCCTCCGCCGACTGCGCGTAGATTCACCGGGGTCAGATCCCTTTCCAGCGGAAAGGGATCTGACCCCCCTCTGTCACGGTTCATTCCTGTCCGGCGTCCTGGTCAACATGAACATCGAAACCGCTTTCCAGACCCACCGCCCGCGCCTGATGGCCCTGGCCTACCGCCTGCTCGGCAGCCGCGCCGATGCCGAAGACGTGGTCCAGGACGCCTGGCTGCGCTGGTCCGGCGCCGACCCGGCCAGCGTCCGCGACGCCGAGGCGTGGCTGGTCACCACCACCACGCGGCTCGGGCTGGACCGCCTGCGCGCGGCCAGGCGCGAGCGCGTGCACTACGTCGGCCCATGGCTGGCTGAGCCGCTGGCGGTCACCCTCGAGCCCGATCCGGCCCCCGGCCCGGCCCAGTTGCATGCGCTGGCCGACGATGTCTCGGTCGCCTTCCTGACCCTGCTCGAGCAGCTCGGCCCTGAAGAGCGCGCCGCGTTCCTGCTGAAGGAAGCCTTCGACCACGACTATCGCGAGATCGCCGTCCTGATCGGCCACAGCGAAGCCAACTGCCGGCAGCTGGTGCACCGCGCGAAACAACGCCTGCAGTCCGGGCGGCCGCGCTTCAACGCCGACGCCAGCCAGCACCGGCAGCTGCTGGCGCGCTTCATGGAGGCCTCGCAGCGCGGCGACAGCGAAGCGATCCAGGTCCTGCTGCACGCCAACGCGTTGCTGGTCTCCGACGGCGGTGGCGTGGTTACCGCCGCGATCCGCCCGCTGCTGGGCGCCGAGCGCATCGGCCGCCTGTTCTGGGCGATCGCGCGCCGTGGGGCGGTGCATCCGGCGCAGCTGGGCTATGTCAACGGCGAGCCGGCAATCCTGCTCTTCATCGGTGATCGCCTGCACTCGGTCACCACCATCGAAGTGATCGATGGCCGCATCGCCAACCTCTACAGCGTGCTGAATCCGGAAAAGCTGCCGACGGTTGTCACGCGCGAGGGTGCTGCGGCGTCCTGGTAGTGAAAGGCGGCCATCGTGGCTGCCGTGGAGCCGAAAATGTCCGACCACGCCTCTCCCCGCGTCCCGTACACCCGCCTGGCCGCCGAGGCCTTCAAGGGCCTGCTGGCCACCAGCAAGGCGGTGCATGACAGCTCGATCGACCCGACCCTGATGGAACTGCTGTTCCTGCGCGTATCCCAGCTCAATGGCTGCGGCTACTGCATGGACATGCACGGCACCGCGCTGCGCAAGGGGGGCATCGAGCCGCGCAAGCTCGATACCCTGCCCGCGTGGCACGAAAGCCGCTTCTTCGATGCGCGCGAGCGTGCCGCGCTGGGCTGGGCCGAGGCGCTGACCCGGCTGACCGACGGCGCGCCGTCACAGGCCGCGTTCGATGCGCTGGCCCCGCACTTCGATGAGAAAGGCATCAGCGACCTGAGCATGGGCATTGCGGTGATCAATGCCTGGAACCGGTTGGGTGCCGGCCTGCTGCCGCCGCTGCCGTAATTCTCACCGGGGTCAGATCCCTTTGCGTGGCAAAGGGCTCTGACCCCGGCGCTGCCGCACGGCTGCACTGACCCCCTCTGCACGGCCCGGGCGCGCACAATGCGCGCATGCCCGCCGCCTCCGAAAGAAAGCCCAGCCTGCGCCAGCGCTTCAGAGCGATGCGCAACCTGCCGCCATTCCTGCGCATGGTCTGGCAGACCAGCCCCGCGCTCACCCTGGCCAGCCTGGGCCTGCGCCTGATCCGTGCGCTGCTGCCGGTGGCGATGCTGTACGTCGGCAAGCTGATCATCGACACCGCGCTGCACCTGAGTCAGCACGATGCGGGCTTCCCGCCCCTGGGCGAGGCGCTGTCCAGTGGCCTGCTCAATCCGCTGCTGGGCCTGCTGGCGCTGGAGTTCGGCCTGGCCATCGGCTCGGACCTGCTCGGCCGGCTGGTCAGCTATGCCGATGCGCTGCTCTCGGAACTGTTCGCCAACGTCACCAGCATCCGCTTGATGGAACATGCCGCCACGCTGGACCTGGAGGACTTCGAGGACCCGGACCTGCAGGACAAGCTGGACCGTGCTCGGCGCCAGACCATGGGCCGGATGAACCTGATGAGCCAGCTGTTCGGCCAGGTGCAGGATGCGATCACCGTGGCCAGCCTCGCCGTCGGCCTGCTGGTCTACGCGCCGTGGCTGATCCTGCTGCTGGCGCTGGCGCTGGTGCCGGCCTTCATCGGTGAGTCGCACTTCAACGCGGCCGGCTACAGCCTCAACTTCCAATGGACGCCCGAGCGCCGCCAGCTCGACTACCTGCGCCAGCTCGGCGCCAGTGTGGAAACGGCCAAGGAAGTGAAGATCTACAACCTGCACCGCTTCCTGGTGGAGCGTTACCGGCGCCTGTCGGTGGCGCTGTTCCAGGCCAACCGGGCACTGGCCCGGCGCCGCGCGTTCTGGGGCACGCTGCTGGCTGCGCTGGGCACGCTGGGCTATTACACCGCCTACGCCTACATCGCCTGGCGCACGGTGCGCGGCGATTTCTCGATCGGTGACCTCACCTTCCTGGCCGGCAGCTTCCTGCGCCTGCGCCAGCTGCTGGAAGGCCTTTTGATCGGGTTCTCGCAGGTGGCCAGCCAGGCGCTGTACCTGGACGATCTGTTCTCGTTCTTCCAGATCGAGCCGGAGATCCACACCCGCGACGGCGCCGTACGCGTGCCGCAGCCGATCCGCCAGGGCTTCGTGTTCGAGAACGTCGGCTTCCGCTATCCCGATGCGGAACAGTGGGCGGTGCGCCATCTGGATTTCCAGCTGCATGCGGGCGAAGTGCTGGCCCTGGTGGGCGAGAACGGCGCCGGCAAGACCACCCTGGTCAAGCTGCTGGCGCGGCTGTACGAACCGGACGAGGGCCGCATCCTGCTTGATGGCCGCGACCTGCGCGATTACGACCTGGACGACCTGCGCGCCAACCTCGGAGTGATCTTCCAGGACTTCGTGCGCTACAACCTCAGCGCCGGCGAGAACATCGGCGTCGGCCAGGTCGAGGCCATGCACGATCAGGCGCGCATCGCCGACGCCGCCCGGCGTGGCATGGCCGAAGAAGTGATCGACGCACTGCCCGGCGGCTATGATCAGCTGATCGGGCGGCGCTTCAAGCAGGGCGTGGACCTGTCCGGCGGCCAATGGCAGAAGATCGCCATCGCCCGCGCATGGATGCGCAATGCGCAGGTGATGATCCTGGATGAGCCCACGGCGGCGCTGGATGCACGCAGCGAGTTCGAGGTGTTCCAACGGTTCAGGGAACTGGCGGATAATCGCACCGCTGTACTGATTTCCCACCGTTTTTCCTCGGTACGCATGGCCGATCGCATCCTGGTGCTGGCCGATGGGCGGATCGAGGCCAGTGGCACCCACGCCCAGCTGATGGCCCAGGGCGGTCGCTACGCCGAGCTGTTCGAGCTGCAGGCGGCCGGTTACCGCTGAGAACGCCTCTCGTTCCGCCTAATGAGAACCTGTCTCATTTGAGATAGAATCACCCCCGACGACTTTCGATAGATACGCCCATGTCCTCCGCTTTCGGCGCCGAAACGGTGCTTGAGGTCCGTCACTGGACCGACGCCTACTTCAGCTTCACCCTTACCCGCGACAGCGGTTTCCGCTTCGAGAACGGCCAGTTCGTGATGATCGGCCTGGAAACCGAGGCGCGGCCGCTGCTGCGCGCCTATTCCATCGCCAGCGCCAACTGGGAAGAGCATCTGGAGTTCTTCAGCATCAAGGTGCAGGACGGCCCGCTGACTTCGCGCCTGCAGCACATCAAGCCGGGCGACAAGGTGCTGGTCGGCAAGAAGCCCACCGGCACCCTGCTGATCAGCGACCTGCACCCGGGCAAGAACCTGTATCTGCTGGGCACTGGCACCGGCATGGCGCCGTGGCTGTCGGTGATCAAGGATCCGGAGACCTACGAGCGCTTCGAGAAGGTGATCCTGTGCCACGGCGTACGCTACGAAAAGGACCTGGCCTACCGCGATTACTTCGAGAAGGAACTGCGTGAGCACGAGTTCCTCGGCGAGATGATCGGCGACAAGCTGCTGTACTACCCGGCCGTCACCCGCGAACCGTTTGCCAACCAGGGCCGCCTGACCTCGCTGATGGAAAGCGGTGAGATGCAGCGCACCCTTGGCCTGCCGGAACTGAGCCCGGAAAACGACCGCGCGATGATCTGCGGCAGCCCGCAGATGCTGGCCGACCTGCGCGCCGTGCTCGACGCGCGTGGCTTCCAGGTTTCGCCGCGCATCGGCCAGCCGGGCCATTACGTGTTCGAGCGCGCGTTCGTCGAGAAGTAAGGCGGCCTTTGTGCGTGCCCGCTTGCGTGCTCCACGCATTGCGGGCATCGTGCACCGCACATGGGCCAATGGCCCCCTGGGGACGACACGGATGACGAACACACCTGTTCCGCACTGGATGCGGGCCTGGGCAATGGCCTGCCTGCTGCTGGCCGCCATTCCGGCATGGGCCTCGCCGCCCGCCAGCGGCGACGTGCCACCGCAGGCGCTGGGCGATGACGCCAAGGGCAAGCCAGTCAACCTGACCGAGCTGCGCGGCAAGGTGGTGATCGTGACGTTCTGGGCTTCCTGGTGCGGCCCGTGCCGCAAGGAACTGCCCATCCTGGCGCATCTGCAGCAGGTCGTCGGCGAAGACGCATTGCAGGTCTATGCCGTCAACTGGGGCGAGCCGCGACGGGAGGTCAACCGCCTGATCCGCCAACGTGGCTGGCCGAAGCTGGACTACCTGCACGATCCCGGTGGCGTGCTGGCCGAGCAGTTCGGCATCGTCGCCGTGCCCCACATGTTCATCGTCGGCCGTGACGGCACCATCGCCCACGCCCATCGTGGCTACAGCGAGGCCAGCCTGCCGCGGATCATGCAACAGGTCATCGAAGCGCTGCCCGAAGAAGTCCGCAACCGCCAGGCAGGAGCGGCCGCAGGAAACTGAGCGGCGGCAATCACGAGCGACGCCGGGCATGGCCTGGCGCTGCCGCAGGGCGCAGGCGGTTACAGCAGCGCTTCGATCGCTCCGCGCAGTTGCTCCGGCCGGGTGGTGGGCGCATACCGCGACACCACCTGCCCCTGGCGGTCGACCAGGAACTTGCTGAAATTCCACTTGATGCGGGCACTGCCCAGCAGGCCGCGCTTCTGGCGTGACAGCCAGGCCCACAGGGGATCAGCGCCCTCGCCGTTGACCTCGATCTTCTCCGACAGCGGGAAGCTGACCGGGTAATCCAGCGAGCAGAACTGGCGGATCTGCGCGGCATCGCCGGGCTCCTGTGCGCCGAACTGGTTGCAGGGGAAGCCGATCACCACCAGGCCGCGCTCGCGATAGTCCTGCCACAGCTGTTCCAGGCCGGTGTACTGCGGGGTGAAGCCACAGCGGCTGGCGACGTTGACCAGCAGCAGCGGCTGGCCCTGGTACCGGGCCAGCGCCTGCGGCTGGCCGTCCAGGTCACGGAAGCTGAAATCGTAGGCGGTGGTCATGGCGGTGGGCCCGGGGAAAGGACACCCGCATGGTACCGGGGGAGCCGCGTGCCCGGCAGCCACCCATGCGGCGGCGCTGCCAGCATGTCTTTTGACACAAGTGGGCGCGCGACCGGCCGGGTTACCCTCGGAACCTTGTTTGCCTTACCGGAGTTCCTACCTTGACCACTCGCCTTGCCCTTGCCGTGGCCATGTCCCTCGGCCTTGCCCTGCCCGCCTTCTCCGCCGGCGCCGCCACCCCGGCCGCCAGCACCGCCGCCCAGCAGGCCAATCCGTTCTTCGCCGAAAGCCCGCTGCCCCTGCACTTCCCGCAGTTCGACAAGATCAAGGACAGCGATTTCGCCCCGGCCTTCGACGCCGGCATGGCGCAGCAGCTGAAGGAAGTGGAAGCGATCGCCAACAACAAGGCCAAGCCGACCTTCGACAACACCATCATCGCCCTGGAAAAGAGCGGTGACGTCCTTGATCGCGCCACCACCGTGTTCTTCAGCCTGGTCGGCGCCGATACCAACGACACCCGCAAGAAGCTGCAGGCTGATTATTCGGCCAAGTTCGCCGCGCACAGCGATGCGATCGCGCTGAACGGCAAGCTGTTCGCGCGCATCCAGGCACTGTACGACACCCGCAGCCAGCTGGGCCTGGACGCCGAAGGCGTGCGCCTGGTCGAGAAGTACTACGACAACTACGTACGCGCCGGCGCCAAGCTGTCCGACGCCGACAAGGCCAAGCTGAAGGAAATGAACGCCGAGCTGGCCAACCTGGGCACCAAGTTCAGCCAGAACGTGCAGTCGGAAGTGAACGCTTCGGCGATCACCGTCGCCGACGTCAAGGAACTGGACGGCCTGTCCAAGGAGCAGATCGCGGCCGCCGCCGAAGCGGCCAAGGCCCGCGGCCAGGACGGCAAGTACGTGATCACCCTGCTCAACACCACCGGCCAGCCGCCGCTGACCAACCTGGCCAACCGCGCCCTGCGCCAGAAGATCTACGAAGCCTCGGTCAGCCGTGGCAGCCGTGGCGGCGAGTTCGACAACACCGCACTGGTCTCGCGCATCATGCAGCTGCGTGCCGACAAGGCCAAGCTGATGGGCTTCCCGAACTTCGCCGCCTATAACCTGACCAACCAGACCGCCAAGACCCCCGAAGCGGTCAATGCGATGCTGGGCAAGCTGGCCCCGGCCGCGGTGGCCAACGCCAAGCGTGAAGCTGCCGACCTGCAGGCGATGATCGACCAGGAACAGAAAGCGGCCGGCAAGAAGACCTTCGCGCTGGAACCGTGGGACTGGGCCTTCTACAGCGAGAAGGTGCGCCAGGCCAAGTACAACTTCGACGAGTCGCAGCTGAAGCCGTACTTCGAAATGAAGAACGTGCTTGAGAACGGCGTGTTCCATGCCGCCAACCTGGAATTCGGCCTGACCTTCAAGCAGCGCACCGACCTGCCGGTCTACCACGATGACGTCACTGTCTACGATGTGTTCGACGCCGACGGCAGCCAGCTGGCGATCTTCATCTTCGACCCGTATGCACGCGCCTCCAAGCGCGGTGGCGCGTGGATGAACTCCTACGTATCGCAGTCCAAGCTGACCGGCTTCAAGCCGGTGGTCGCCAACCACCTGAACATCCCGAAGCCGCCGGCCGGCCAGCCGACCCTGCTGACCTGGGACGAGGTGAACACCACCTTCCACGAGTTCGGCCACGCCCTGCACGGCATGTTCTCCAACGTGAAGTACCCGTACTTCTCCGGCACCTCGGTGCCGCGTGACTTCGTCGAGTTCCCCTCGCAGGTCAACGAGATGTGGTCGGACAACCCGGTCATCCTGAAGAACTACGCCAAGCACTACCAGAATGGTTCGGCGATGCCGCAGGCACTGCTGGACAAGGTGCTGGCCGCGGCCAAGTTCAACCAGGGCTTTGCCACCACCGAGTACCTGGGTGCGGCCATGCTGGATCAGCGCTGGCACCAGATCGGCGCTGATCAGGTGCCGGCCGCCAAGGACGTGATGGCCTTCGAGCGTGCTGCGCTGGAGAAGGACGGCATCTACTACGCACCGGTTCCGCCGCGCTACAAGACCCCGTACTTCAGCCACATCATGGGCGGCTACTCGGCCGGCTACTACGCCTACATCTGGTCGGAAGTGCTCGACGCCAACACCCAGAAGTGGTTCAAGGACAACGGTGGCCTGAGCCGCAAGAACGGCGACCACTTCCGCGCCACCCTGCTGTCCAAGGGTGGCAGCGTGGATGCCATGCAGCTGTTCCGCGATTTCGCCGGCCACGAGCCGCAGATCGAGCCGCTGCTGGAAAAGCGTGGCCTGACCGGCGCCGGCAACTGATCGCTGGCGCGGTAGCGTGAAACGAAAACCGCCCGGGAGACCGGGCGGTTTTTTTATTGGATGGGGTCAGAGGCCATTTCTACGAAACGGGATCCGACCCCGGGGTCGGATCCTGTTCCATCGGAAAGGGCTCTGGCCCCATCCACGCATGGCGTGGATGGACCTGAATCAACGCGGCGCCACGTACCCGCCCGGCACGCCTTCCGGCGACAGCACCAGCTGCCATAGCTGCGCATGCCGGCAACGGAAGGTGGCCATCGAGCCGGCCAGGTAGAACCGCCACATGCGGCGGAAATGCTCGTCATAACGGGCATCCAGCTGCGGCCAGGCCGCTTCCACATTCCGCCGCCAGGCCTGCAGGGTCAGATCGTAGTCGGTGCCGAAGTTGTGCCAGTCCTCCAGCACGAAGCGTCCTTCGAACGCCTTGCTGATCTGCAGCGCCGAAGGCAGCATCGAATTGGGGAAGATGTAGCGCGCGATCCACGGATCGGTGCGGTGCCGGGAGATGTTGGTACCGATGGTGTGCAGCAGCAGCAGGCCGCGCGGCGACAGGCAGCGCCGGGCCACCTCGAAGAAGCTGGCGTAGTTCTTGTCGCCGACATGCTCGAACATGCCGATCGAGAAGATCGCATCGAACGGCTCATCCAGTTCCCGATAGTCCTGCAGGCGGATCTCGATCGGCAGGCCGGCACACAGCTCGCGGGCGAAGTCGGCCTGCTCCTGCGAGATGGTCACGCCGACACCGCTGACGCCATAGCGCTCGGCAGCGAACTTCAGCGCTTCGCCCCAGCCACACCCAATGTCCAGCACGCGCTGGCCCGGGCGCAGCCCCAGTTTGCGGCAGACCAGGTCGAGCTTGGCCTCCTGCGCGGCGTCCAGATCGCCGGCACTGCGCCAGTAGCCACAGCTGTACACCAGGCGCTGGCCGAGCATGGCCTGGTAGAGATCATTGCCAAGATCGTAGTGGCGCCGGCCGACCTCGTAGCTGCCCTGCCCGCTCTGCAGGTTGAACAGCCGCGCTTTCAGCGCATCGGCCACTTCGCGCCAACCATGCACCCGTTCGTCCAGGTGCGCCTGCATCAGGTGGACAAGGAATTCATCCAGGACGGTGGCATCCCACCAACCGTCCATGTAGCTCTCGCCGAGGCCGAGCGAGCCGTGTGCCATGACCCGCGCGAAGAAGCGCGGGTCATGCACCTGGATGTCCTGTGGCTGGGTGCCGCCGATGCGGACCCCGGCTTCGTGCAGCAGGCCGGCGACCCGCTCCTGCAACCCTGTATCCACCCCACGTCCTCCACTGCGGTCAACCGCGTGCGAACAGCTCCACGTAGTCCTTGGCCACGTGCGGCAACACCACCGCCGCCGGTACGTCAGCGGTCTGGGTGCCGTCCGAGTATGGACCCACCTGGTACGGCGGGAACACAAAGCGCAGCGCGGTGATCTGCCCCTTGTCGTCGGTCAGCGGCTGGAACTGGCTGAAATTATCGGCCTGCGGGCCGGTCCCGTCGGCGATCATGCGCGAGGCATTGCGCAGCGATTCCTGCAGCTGGGCCGGGTCCATGTCTTCGCCACTGAGGCGGGTGGCCACGCGCTCGCGCAGCTGGTCGGCGACGAAATCACTGATCGCTTTCCAGCCCTTGGCGTCGGGCACCAGCTTCTCGGCACTGAGCATCTGCTGCTGCTGAGGCAGCCACACGAAGCGCGCCACCAGCGGCTCGCCGTGGGCGCCACCGGTATAGCGGCTGCCATCGGCGCTGACCACCACCAGCTGCGGGGTTTCCAGCAGCTTCTCAAAGCTCAGCGACAGTTCGTAGGGCATGGTCGGCTTGTCATTGCCCAACCCATCCAGCGCCTGCTGCAGGTCGCTGCGCGCACTGGTGGCATAGCCCTGCAGCGCGCGCGCCAGCCCCGGGTAGCGATCGATGCCGGCCGGGTAGCTGATACCCACCACTTCGCGCTCGTTGTTCTCGATCACGTCGCGCAGATCCAGCGGCGCTTCCGCGGCCGGCGTTTCACCCGCCGCGGTGGCCTCGGCGGCAGGCGCCGCGTCGGTCGCCGGAGCCGGCTCGCTTTCGCGCTGGCAGCCGGCCAGCAACAGCACGCCCACCACGCCGGCCAGCACGCTGATGTGCAGTGGCCGGTTGTTTCCAATCTTCATCGGGATCCCCTGTTCATGTTTGTCCATCATCGCCTGCCCTGGCTGAAGCGTGGCCCGCTGGCGCTCAGCCCACCAGCAGGTCGTGGTACTCCTCGTGCCGCTGCAGGAAGGCTTCGGCATAGGAACACGCCGGCACCACCTTGTACTTCTGTTCGCGGGCAAAACGCAGCGCGACGCGGGTCAACTCGCCGGCAATGCCACGGCCAGCGATCGGCTCGGGCACTTCGGTGTGGGTGATGACCATGCGCCTGCGCTTGATCTGGTAGTCCAGTACCGCCAGCTGTCCTCGCACACGAGCGGTGAAGCGGTGGTTGGCCAGGTCGTGCTCGACCTCGTAGGCCAGACCGGGGGGCGTGACCGAAGCCATGGAACTGTCTCCTGCGGCGACTGCGTGGATGGTGCGCAGCCGGGCGCCATGATCGCGTGAAGCCTGAACAGGGGCAAGTCCAGTCCGTTCACGTCACTTTTCGACCCTCAAGCTGGAGCCGGGGCGGCCGCTATCGCCTGTGGAGGGGTCCGGCCTGGCTGGCACGGCCCTTGCGAACGTTGATCACGTGCACCCCGCGGAGGCTTTCATGCACCCCAGCGACACCCATTCGGACACCGACCACGCCCTGCTCGAGGGGCTGCTGCAACTGGCAGTGGAAGGGCAGACCGAAGACCAGGATTTCCAGCGCATCGGCGAGGAAGTGTTCGCCCGCCTGCTGGACACCTACGGCCAGCAGACCCGGGCCTGACCAGCAACCAGGTCCCTGCCCCGGGGTCGGATCCAGCGGATCCGACCCCAGCCCCTCAACCGCCGCCGAGGCGGAAGGTCGGGTTGGACAGTTCGCGCAGGAAGTGGCTGAAGATGCTCGGCTGCATGGCCAGCATGAAGATCACGCCGAACGCCGCGCCGGCCAGGTGCGCACTGTGGTTGATGCGGTCACCGCCACGCTTGTCCATCCAGATGCTGTAGCCGACATAGAACGCGGCGTAGATGATCGCCGGTGCCGGGATGAAGAACACCAGGATGATCGACCACGGCTTGATCAGGATGAAGGCGAACAGCACCGCCGATACCGCACCGGACGCCCCCAGGCTGAGGTAGTTCGGGTTCTTCTGGTTCTTCAGGTAGCTGGGCAGGATCGAGACCAGCAGCGCGCCGATGTAGAACGCCGGATAGGTCAGGTAGCTGCCGGTCAGCTGCACCATCACGCTCTCGATGAATCCCCCGAAGAAGAACAGGGTGATCATGTTGAAGATCAGGTGCGACCAGTCGGCGTGGATGAAGCCATAGGTCACCAGCCGGTCGTACTGGCGGTGACGGTCGATGGCCGGCGGCCACAGGATCAGCCGGTCGGCCAGCTTGCGGTTGTTGAACGCCATCCAGGACAGGATGGCGGTGATGGCGATCAACAGCAGATTGACAGGGGTCATCTCAGGCTCAGGCGCTGCGGTAGTTGTCGACCATACGATAGCGTTTTGCATACCAACCGAACGCCAACGCCGCGATGAAGGCAAAGCCGGCGAAGAAGAACATCAGGAAGGCGGCCTCGCTCAGCCCGGTACTGGCAATCTGGTGGGTCACCGCATCGTTGCGCACCGCCGCGTTGGACAGCAGCACCCACAGGTTGCCGATGGTGGTGGTCAGGTTCCAGAAGCTCATCACCACGCCCTTCATCGCCTGCGGCGCCTGGCTGTAGGCGAATTCCAGGCCGGTGGCCGAGACCAGCACCTCACCGAAGGTCAGCAGCGCATACGGCAGCATCTGCCAGAAGATCGACATGGCGTTGCCACCGTCCATGATCACCTGGATGCCGCCGACCACGATCCAGGCCAGGCCGCTGAAGGCGATGCCGGCGGTCATGCGGCGCAGCGCGGTCGGCTCGAAGCCGAAGCGGCGCAGCGCCGGGTACAGCACCAGATTGTTGAACGGGATCAGGATCATCACCAGCAGCGGATTCAGCGCCTGCATCTGCGAAGCGGTGAACCAGCTCGGCATCTGCATCTGCTGGCCCTGCAGCACCCAGGTCGAGGCCTTCTGGTCGAACAGCGAGAAGAACGGCGTGGTCAGCGCGAAGATCACCAGCACGCGCAGCACCGAGCGCACGCCCTCCACCGCCTCGGCCGGATGCTGGCCGCGGGCGCGGTCCAGCTGCAGCCAGGTGCCGCCGCCGATGCCGGCCAGGATGGCCACCAGCGCCAGGCACAGGCAGATCACGATGCCCAGCGAACCGACCAGGCCGAACGAGGCGGCGGCCAGCACCAGACCGGCAATGGCCATCACCAGGCCCGGACGGCCCTGGCCGGCCACGCGCGCGGTCAGCGCGGTGCGCACCACGTTGGCGAACGAATGCGGATCCTTCGGCGGCAGCGGCACCAGCACGTAGCGCTTGCGGCCCAGCCAGAACACGAAGGTGGCCACGAACATCAGGATGCCCGGGATGCCGAACGCCCACTGCGGGCCCCAGTTCTTCAGCACCAGCGGAATCAGCAGCGAGGCGAACAGCGAACCGAAGTTGATGATCCAGTAGAAGGCGTCGAAGACGATCTTGGCCAGGTGCTTGTTGCTCTGGTCGAACTGGTCACCCATGAACGAAGCCACCAGCGGCTTGATGCCACCGGCGCCGAGCGCGATCAGGCCCAGGCCGAGGAAGAAGCCTTCGCGGCTGTTCTCGAACAGCGCCAGGCACAGATGGCCGGCACAATAGACCAGGCTGAACCAGAGAATGGTGTGGTACTTGCCGAAGAACCTGTCGGCCAGCCAGCCACCGAGCAGCGGGAAGAAATACACGCCGATCATGAAGCTGTGCATGATGTCCTTGGCTTCACCGGCACGGCCTTCGGCTGTGATTTCCTGCAGCAGCAGCGAGGTGATCAGGAACTGCACCAGGATGTTGCGCATCCCGTAGAAGCTGAACCGTTCGCAGGCCTCATTGCCGATGATGTACGGGATCTGGCGCGGCATCTTTCCCTGGCCGGCGATGGGGGCGACTGCGTCGTGGCTCATCCTGTAAGGCATTCCTGCAAAGCGAAAGGCGCAAGATTACCGGAACCCGGGCTTGCGAGGCACGCTGCAGGGCTGCATGACAACGGTGGCAATCCATGGCAGGCGACGCCGACCCTGCCGGAAGTCACGGCACCTGCACGACAAAAGCGTAAACTTATCGTTATGCGCCCCCTCCCCCCCGCCCGCCTCCTGCTCAGCTGCCTTGCGCTGGTGCTGGCGTTGCAGGCGCAGGCGCGTCCACAGGCGCCAGCCAGTGCTGCCACTGATGCAGAGCCCCGCCAGCTGACGGTGGCCGCCCTGGAACTGCCCAGCCGCGACGACGCGCAATGGAAGCTGCGCCGCGAGCAGGTCGCGCAGCTGCTCACCGAACTGCAGCCGGATGTGATCTCGGTGCAGCAGGTGCTGCAGCAGCAGGGCCGCAACCCGGCCTGCTGGCTGGCCAGCCGGTTGCGCTACAGCTGCGACTTCGTCACCGCCGACCCGCCCAGCCAGTCGCTGCGGCATGGCAACGCGATGCTGACCCGGCTGCCGGTCAGCGAAGACGGAGTCACCCTGCTGCATCCGCCTGGCACCTTCAGCGCCGCCGGCATGATGCGCCTGAAGCTGGGCCAGGCGCTGGTGAACATCTACGTGGCGCGGCTGCGCCCGGACCCGGACGAGGCGGCCGCCCGTCAGCATCAGACCAGCGATCTGATGACCTGGATCGGGGCCACGGCCGAAGGCATGCCCAGCCTGATCGCCGGTGATTTCTCGGCAACCACGGTGGAACTGGTGCGCAGCACGCCCGGCTTCCAGCCGGCCCGGCGCAATCCCGGCGGCCGCCCCGAAGCACCTGCGGCCAGTGGTGGCGGCGCCAGTGGCCACGGCCTGGACGTGCTGTTCCAGGTCAAGCACTTCGGTGGCATCCGCCAGCAGCCGATCCTGCTGCCGGCCGACGGTGACCTGCCCGGCCTGCGCCTGGGCGTGATGGCAACCCTGCGCCTGCAGGGCGATACGGCCACCGCAGAATAGGTAGTACCGGCCGCTGGCCGGATCCCCCGGCACCACACGGATGCCGGCCAGCGGCCGGCACTACCCAATGACTGCTGCAACAAAAAGGCCGGGGTCTCCCCCGGCCTTTTCATTTCATCCAGTGACGCAGATCAGGCGATCGCTTCCTGGTAACGGCGCTCGACTTCGTTCCAGTCAATGACGTTGAAGAACGCGCCGATGTATTCCGGGCGACGGTTCTGGTACTTCAGGTAGTACGCGTGCTCCCACACGTCCAGGCCGAGGATGGGGGTATTGCCTTCCATCAGCGGGCTGTCCTGGTTGCCGGTGCTTTCGACCACGACCTTCTTGTCCGGGGTCACGCTCAGCCAGGCCCAGCCACTGCCGAAGCGGGTCAGGGCGGCCTTGGTGAAGGCATCCTTGAACTTGTCGAAGCCCCCCAGGTCCTTGTCGATGGCCTTGGCCACGTCGCCCACCGGGTTGCCGCCGGCGTTCGGCGCCATCACCGTCCAGAACAGCGAATGGTTGGCGTGGCCACCACCGTTGTTGCGCACCGGGCCCTGCAGGTTCTCCGGCAGCGACTTGAGCTTCTTCACCAGTTCTTCGACCGGCAGGTCAGCGTACTCGGTGCCTTCCAGCGCCGCGTTGACGTTGTTGATGTAGGTCTGGTGATGCTTGGTGTGATGGATTTCCATCGTCGCCGCATCGATATGCGGTTCCAGCGCGTCGTAGGCGTAGGACAGCTTGGGCAGGGTGTAGGCCATGATGCATCTCCTGATAGCGAGGGCACCCGACGGTGTCGGGCGGTGCGCGGTGAATGATGGGGACAGACCGCCAGATTACCAAGGGGGATGTAAAGGAAATTGCGTCCTGCCGGTGAGCATCCCGACAATTGTTACGCAGCAGTGACGCGCCGCCCTCCTCATTCACCGTGCAGCGCGCAGGCGCTACAGTGCGTGCATCACCCTCGCCTGCCCCCGCCCATGCGCAACCCCCGGCTGCTGATCACCGCCATCGCCCTGCTGCTGCTCGGCCTGGTCGTCAACCACTTCATGCAGCGGCCACCGGCGCCGCAGTTCGCACCGGACCTGCAGGGCGCGCCCGCCGCGCGTGCACCGGCGGCGCGCAGTACCGGCGACGCCAGCGGGCTGCCGGCGTTCCTGCCCGCCGAGGCACGGCAGACCATCGCCCTGATCCAGCGCGGCGGCCCGTTCCCACATCGCCAGGATGGCAGCACCTTTGGCAACCGCGAGCAGCAGCTGCCGCAGCGTGCGCGCGGCTACTACCGCGAATACACCGTCGATACGCCCGGCGCACGCACCCGTGGCACGCGCCGCATCGTTACCGGTGGCGATCCGCCGGAGGCGTGGTACTACACCGATGACCACTACGCGTCATTCCGCAGCTTCACCGTACCGGCCCAGGGAGCGCAGTGATGAGCCATGATGATTTCGGCCTCGGCCTGCATGACATCAACAATGCCGGCGTCTACGCCATCGACAGCGAGGACATCGGCGCGCTTGCCGCAGCGATGCGCGATGCCGGCCTGAAAGTGATCCGCATCGATCTGGAAGGCGTGACGGACAAGCGCACGTTGCTGGCCCGGCTGGCCGCGCAGCTGGATTTCCCGGCCGGCTTCGGCGGCAATTGGGATGCCTTGTCGGACAACCTGCGCGACCTGCAGTGGCTGCCGGCCAACGGCTATGCATTGTTCCTGGCCGACGTGGACGCACTGCGGGCCACCACGCAGAAGGACTTCGACACCCTGCTGGAAGTGATGGATGAAGCCAGCCGCGACTGGGTCGGCCGCGACGTGCCGTTCTGGGTGTTCCTGTCGCAGAGCGCGTAGGCGCAATGCCCTGGTAGAGGCCGGCCCTGGTCGGCATGGGCTGGTGCCTTGGTAGAGGCCGACCTTGGTTGGCGCTTCTGTGCCAACCAAGGTTGGCACCTACCAGAGCCCGCCATCGCGACGACCACACCCCGCGATGGAAACAGGCGTGGACAACGGCAGCCGCTAGCGGCTTCCGTTGTCTTCCTGCAGTTCCTTCTTGAACGGGATGTCCGGCGGCGGACGCGCCACGGCCGGCTGGTCCTGCATGTTCGGATCACTCAGGCCGCAACCGCCACCGGCCTGCAGGATCGAGATCACGCAGGAAATCCGCGTGCTGGTGCCCGGTAGCGGGATCTCCATCGTCTGGATGCCCTTGCGCACCCACTCGGCCAGCAGCGATTCCTGCGGCACCCAGTATTTGTCGAACGAGGTGGGGGTGTAGTCGTACGGCGGCCGCTTCAACCACGTGCCCGACTGGGCGATGCGCTCCCGGCTCCAGCCATCATTGGCACCGCCCGGCGCGCCGCGCTCGGCATGACCCTCACCGTCCTGCCCCGGTACACGCACGCTGCCATCGGCATTGAACAGGCCATCTCCCTTGCCTGCGCTGCTGGCCTGGCGGGCACCGCTGGCGGCGCCATCACGGTTGCGGCTGGACGCGCCCCAGTCATCGCCCTTGGCGGGGGTGGCCCAGTTGCCCGGCGTTGGCGCAGGGCGCGCGCCTGCCTGGCCGGGTGCGGTGCTGGGCACCGACGCTGCCGATGTCCGGTTGCTGGCCTGCGCCGCACTGCCGCTGGCCGCCGGCATAGCGGCCGGCGCACTGCCACTGGAGGTGGAAGGCGACGCTGCCGGCGCCGACGCGACGGCGCGCTCGCGCACCTGCACCTCGCGACCTGCCGGCGCACGCACCGCCGGCACGCGGCCGGCCACGTCCGCCATCCGCACCTGCGGATCGACCACTGCCTGTACCTCACGTTCGCGCACCTGCACGTCGCGCTGCGGTACGCGCACCTGCACATCAGCCGTGCGCAGCGGCTGCGGTGCAACCGGCGCATCCACCGCGCTGACCTCGCGTTCCTGCACCTGGATCTCACGCACCTGCGGCGCGCGCACCGCGACCTCCGGCGTCCGCAGCGGTGTCGGGGTGGGCGGCGCCTGCACCGGCTGCACGCTGCGCTCGCGCACCACCGGCGTGGCGTCGCGCGGCACGATGCTGACCTCGGTACGTGGCACGCTGACCGGAGGCACCACGAAATCGCTGCTGGCTTCGGCCACGGTGGTGGCCTGCACCGGCGAGGGCGGTGGAGCTGCCAGCGGCGCGGGTTCGGCAGTGGCAGGCGGCACGGACTGGCTGGCGGTGGGTGCCGCTGCTGGCGCGGGCGCAGGCGCCGATGCTGCGGCCGGACGCGGCTCGGGCGCGGTCGCCGCGCCCGCGTCATGGCCCGCCGCAACCTGACCGGCCGGCGCGGCCGCAGCCGCTTCAGCGCCGGGCTGATCGCCGCCGCCTTCCTGGCTGGCGCGGCCGACGAATTCCACCTGCACGCGCTCGCCCTCGGCGCCCTCTTCGTCCGGCGCCGTGGTGCGGATCACCGCCACCCACAGCAGCAGAATGAAGAACAGCAGATGCAGCAGCGCACTGGCCAGCGCGGAGGTCCAGCGCATCCAGCGCTGGTCCCGCGGCGCGGCATCCCAGTCCTGCCAGAACAGGCGGCGCAGGGCCTGCCAGGGCGACAAACGCGGCAGCCGGCCCGGCGGGCCCGGCAGCGGCCGCGGCAGCAGCACCGCGATCACCTCACGGGCGTGCAATGGCCTGGGCAGCGGACCCAATGAGCGCAACCACAGCGCCCAGCCATACGGCAGGCGCGTGGTCTTTTCGAGGATGGCGCCTGGCTGCTGGCGCGCCAGCAGCAGGTCGATGAGTTGCTCGGCCCGGGTCAGAGGCACGCGTCGGCGATCAGGCGGCGTTGCCGCGCGGAATGTACGGCGCGTGGCCGCTGTCGTGGTCGGTCGCGTCGCGCACAGCGGTCACGCCCGGCACGCGCCCCATCAGGGTCTTTTCGATGCCCTGCTTGAGGGTCACGTCGGCCATGCCGCAGCCCTGGCAGCCGCCACCGAAGCGCAGCAGCACCACGCCTTCGGCCGAGACTTCCTGCACGGCCACCTTGCCCCCATGCGACGCCAACTGGGGATTGATCTCGTTTTCCACCACCCAGTGCACGCGCTCGACCAGCGAGGCCGCATCGCCGGGCGCTTCGCCCTTGATGCGCGGTGCCTTGATGGTCAGCTGCTGGGTGCCGGCGCTGCCGGCGACGATATCGATCTCGGCGCCGTCGAGCCAGCCGACGCTGCCGGCATCGACATAAAGGGTGAAGCCATCGCAATCCACCGCCCACTCGTCGCCAAGCAGGTCGGTTGGCTCGGCGAACTCCAGCCGGGCGTCGGCGCGCGGCGTACCGGGATCGACGGCACTCAGGCGCACGCCCATGCCGGGCACGCCCTCGCGTTCGATCAGCTTGCGGAAGTGGGTCTGGGCAGTGTCGGAGATCTGGATCATCAGGCTATTCTAGCCAAGTCAGCGTCGGCCGCTCATTCGGTTTATACACCGTCCGGCGCATTGTTCAGTCAACACGAGGTGGAGGAACCCATGTCCGACCTGATTCCGCTGGCACAGGCGCACTGCGTGCCGCGAAAGGGCAGCGACCACAAGCTGGGCGAGGCCCGCCTGGCCGAGCTGCTGCCGCAGGTGCCGGGCTGGGAGCTGGCCGAGGCCGGCCAGGCGCTGGTGCGCACCTTCCGGTTCAAGAACTATTACGAAACGATGGCCTTCGTGAACGCGCTGGCCTGGATCGCCCACCACGAGGACCACCACCCGGACCTGGGCGTGCACTACGACCGCGCCGTCGTGCGCTATTCCACCCACGACGTGGGCGGCCTGAGCGAGAACGACTTCATCTGCGCGGCAAAGACTTCGGCCCTGACGGAGCAACTGCCATGAACGTACGTTTGCTGAGCCTGTCCCTGATCGCTGCGACCGGCCTGGCCGGCTGTGGCCCGTCCGAACCGCCGGCACCGCCACCGACGCCGCCGACCGAAGTGGCCGCGGTGAAGACGCCGCCGCCGCAGTACCCGCTCGAACTGGCCTGCATGGGCGTGGGCGGCACCAGCACCTTCAAGGTGACCATCGGCACCGACGGCAAGCCCAGCGAGGTTGCCCTGCTGACCGGCGCTGGCAATCCGCAGCTGGACGAGCTGGCCAGGACCGCCGTGCAGGGCTGGCAGTTCAATGCCGCCACCCGCAACGGCCAGCCGGTGCCGGCCACCATCCAGGTGCCGGTCAGCTTCAATCCGCCGCAACCGAAGCCCGACCAGTGCTTCGCAATTGAAGAACGCCTGCGCCGCGGCGGCTGATCGCGCACTCCGACGAGGCCAGCCGACGCCCGCCTCGCCCTCGCCGCCCCGGCCCTGCCCGGGGCGGTTGTCTGTCAACAGGACCGCGTCGGTAGATGCTGCAGATTCCCACCGAAAACATCTGGATCGCACTGGCGGTCACCCTTGCGGCCGGCCTGGCGACCGCCATCGGCAGCCTGATGGTGCTGTTCTCGCGGCGGCCCAACCCGCGCCTGCTGGCCTTCGGCCTGGCTTTCGCCGGTGGCGCGATGGTCTATGTGTCGCTGTCGGAAATCCTCAACAAGTCCATTGCATCGTTCGCGCTGGCCTATGGCGAGCGCACCGGCTTCACCTACGGCACGCTGGCATTCCTGCTGGGCGTGGTGGCGATCGTGCTGATCGACCACTTCATTCCCAATCCGCATGACAGCCTGGACAAGCAGGACCCCGCGTTCCGCGAGAACAGCCGCGAGTACCTGAAGCGCGTCGCCCTGCTGACCTCGATCGCGATCACCGCGCACAATTTCCCGGAAGGCCTGGCGACCTTCTTCGCCACGCTGGAAAGCCCGTCGGTGGGCATGCCACTGGCCTTCGCCATCGCCATCCACAACATTCCCGAGGGCATCGCGATCGCGGTGCCGGTGTACTTCGCCACCCAGAACAAGTTCTATGCGTTCAGTGCCAGCCTGCTGTCCGGCCTGGCCGAGCCGGTGGGCGCGGCACTGGGCTACTGGTTGCTGTCCGGATCGCTGTCGCACGCCACCTTCGGCTGGGTGTTCGGGCTGATTGCCGGCGTGATGGTGTTCCTGGCGCTGGATGAGCTGCTGCCAGCGGCCAAGCGCTATGCCAAGGGCCACGAGACCGTATACGGGCTGGTGGCCGGCATGGGCACATTGGCGATCAGCCTGGTGCTGTTCAAGTGGTGAGGGGTTGCCGGCCAACGGGCTGAGCCCCCTGGCGGCTGGCGGAGCGAGATGCCGGGGTTGGGCCGGGCGAGGTGGGTTTGCGGGGGACGCGGTAAACCCATCCATGGGGGCTTGAGCGCGCCATCCATGGCGCTTACACCCCCGCAAACCCACCTCGCCCAGCCTCTGACAGGCTATAGGCGTGCCAGCCGCGCGATGAAGGAATGAGAAAGCGAAGCCCGCGCCGTGCGCGTGAGTCGAGCGTGGCTCGACTCCACCCGGGCCGCCGCGCGGCCCGGGTCTGCTTTTCTTTTGATGTTCCGTGGCTGACGCGCACGCGGTCTGTCGAAGGGCGGCCCGGATGGGTTGGCGGGGGTGTCCGCGGCATGGATGCCGCGGCCAAGCCCCCAAGGACGGGTTCACGGCGTCCCCCGCCAACCCATCCGGACCGACCAAAACCGGAATCCCGCTTTGGACGCCAGCCGCGAGGGGGCTGCGCCCGTTGGCCGGTCAGCCCCGCAGGGGCTACTTCAGCCGGTCCAGCGCCTCGACCAGCTCCTCGGCCAGCGGCGCGTTCAGCACGTACGGGGTCTTGCCATCATCCAGCGCGAACTCCAGCGATGCCGCATGCAGGAACAGCCGCTTCAGCCCGATCTGCTCACGAAGCCGCTTGTTGACCGCCGGATCGCCGTACTTGTCGTCACCGGCCACCGGATGACCCAGATGCTGGGCATGCACGCGGATCTGGTGGGTGCGACCGGTCTCGATGCGCACTTCGCAATAGGAATGACCACCGCGGCGCTCCAGCACCCGGAAGTGGCTGATCGATTCCTTGCCGATCGCGTTGACCTGCACATGGCGCTCGCCGCCCTGGCGCAGGCCCACGTGCAGCGGCGCATCGACCGTCATCACGCCATCTGGCATGCGCCCGGCCAGCAGGGTCAGGTAGCGCTTGCGGATGCCGGCGCCGTGGTCTTCACGCAGCAGGGCCTGCAGTTCGCTCAGCGCCGAACGCTTCTTGGCCACGATCAGCAGGCCGGAGGTGTCGCGATCCAACCGGTGGACCAGCTCCAGGGTCTGGCCCGGGCGCAGCGCCCGCAGCGTCTCGATGGCACCGAAGCTGATGCCGCTGCCGCCATGGCTGGCCACGCCGGTGGGCTTGTTCAGCGCCAGCAGGCGCGCATCCTCGAAGACGATGGCCTGCTCCAGCCGGCGCATGAACGCCTCGGGCGGGCCCGCCTTGTCTCCTTCCTCCGTGAGACGGACCGGCGGCACACGCACCTCATCGCCCGCCTCCAGCTTGCGTTCGGCCTTGGCGCGGCCGCCATTCACGCGGACCTGGCCGCTGCGCACCAGCTTGTAGACCAGGCTGCGCGGGGCGCCCTTGAGCTGGCCCAGCAGGAAATTGTCCAGGCGCTGGCCGGCACGGTCCTCGGGAACGGTGATCATGCGCACGGAAGGCTTGTCGCCGGCTGGCTTGGTGGGGTCTGAGGCAGTCATCTGGCTGTTTATTCTGTTACACTCGGGGGGCGAGATAAGGGATTGATTTCGTTGGAAGTTACTCAGGGCCAGAAGCCCAGCTTCCGACGAATCCGGCACAGTGCGCGACCACCGCCCGCGGGGCGGCCATGTTAGCGGCTCACCGGCCTTCCCGGCCATCGCCGGATGCCTGACACGCAACCGTGCTGAACATGTCCCGCGTGGCGCTCCAGCCTGGCTGACAGCTGCCTGCGGCCCTGCAACACCCAAAACCCATAAGAGTGAAGCGCTCCCGCGGCCTGCCGTGGTGTCGTAGCGCTGGAAACCCAAGCCGCCCTCCCCGCGCTTGCGCGAATGGGCGGCGAGCCGTGTCCAGAGGCGAAACCCCATGGCGTTCCGCGCGGTAGCCGCTTGCGAGGAACGCAACAATGAAGCGAATGCTGATCAACGCCACGCAGGCTGAAGAGCTGCGTGTTGCCATCGTGGATGGCCAGTCGTTGTATGACATCGACATCGAACAGCCGTCGAAGGAACAGAAGAAGTCCAACATCTACAAGGGCCGGATCTTCCGCATCGAGCCCTCGCTGGAAGCGGCCTTCGTCGAATACGGTGGTGGCCGCCATGGCTTCCTGCCGCTGAAGGAAATCTCCCGCGACTACTTCCAGGCCGGTGTCGACCACAACAAGGCCGGCATCCGCGAGCTGCTCAAGGAAGGCCAGGAAATCGTCGTCCAGGTCGACAAGGAAGAGCGTGGCAACAAGGGCGCTGCCCTGACCACGTTCATCTCGCTGGCCGGCCGCTACATGGTGCTGATGCCGAACTCGCCCAGCGCCGGCGGTGTTTCCCGTCGCATCGAGGGCGAAGACCGTGCCGCCCTGAAGGACGCGCTGGACAAGCTGAACATCCCCGACGACATGGGCGTGATCATCCGCACCGCCGGCGTCGGCCGCGATGCCGAAGAGCTGCAGTGGGATCTGGACTACCTGCTCAACGTCTGGCGCGCCATCGCCGACGCCGCGCTGAGCAAGCCGGCCCCGTTCCTGATCTACCAGGAATCGCGCCTGATCGTGCGCGCCCTGCGTGACTACCTGCGCGCCGACATCGGCGAGATCCTGGTGGACACCGAGGAGATGTACGAGCACGCCCGCGAGTTCATGCAGCAGGTGATGCCGCAGACCCTGCGCAAGCTCAAGCATTACAAGGACGACATCCCGCTGTTCAACCGCTTCCAGATCGAATCGCAGATCGAAGGCGCCTACGAGCGCAACGTGCGCCTGCCGTCGGGCGGCTCGATCGTGGTCGACCAGACTGAAGCGCTGACCGCCGTCGATGTGAACTCCTCGCGCGCCACCAAGGGCAGCGACATCGAGGACACCGCGTTCCAGACCAACCTGGAAGCGGCCGAAGAAGTGGCCCGCCAGCTGCGCCTGCGCGACCTGGGCGGCCTGGTGGTGATCGACTTCATCGACATGGCCTCCAACAAGCACCAGCGCGAGGTCGAGAACCGCCTGGCCAACGCGCTGAAGTACGACCGCGCGCGCGTGCAGGTCGGCCGCATCTCGCGCTTCGGCCTGCTGGAAATGAGCCGCCAGCGCCTGCGCCCGAGCCTGGGCGAATCCAGCCAGATCGTCTGCCCGCGCTGCGACGGCCACGGCCGCATGCGCAGCGTCGAGTCGCTGTCGCTGTCGATCATCCGCGTTGCCGAAGAGCACGCGATGAAGGAAAACACCGGGCAGGTGCTGGTGCAGGCCCCGGTGGAGATCGCCAACTACCTGTTGAACGAGAAGCGCAGTGCGCTGCGCGAGATCGAGCGCCGTCACGAAGCGCCGATCGTGATCGTTGCCGACGAGCAGCTGCACACCCCGCACTACACCGTGACCCGCCTGCGCGAGAACGAGCTGGGTGAAGAGAGCAACAAGCCCAGCTACCAGCGCGGCACCCCGCGCAAGCTGCCGGTGCATGCCCTGACCAAGGGCCAGCTGAACATCCCGCCGCCGGCAGTGACCCAGGTCAAGCACACCTCGCCCGCCCCGGTGCGCGAGGAAGCAGAACCGGCCAAGGCCGCGCCGGCCCCGGTCGCCACAGCGCCGGTGGCAGCGGCCCCGAGCGGTGGCGTGATCGGCTGGCTCAAGCGCGTGTTCGGTGGCGAAGCGGCACCTGCTCCGGCGGCGCCCCCGGCGGCACGTCAGCAGCAGGAAGGCGGCCGCAAGGACCGCAACAAGGATCGCAACAAGGACCGCAAGGACCGTCGCGACGACAATCGTGGCAATGGTGGCAACGGCAACGCGCAGCAGCAGAAGGACGGCGGCAACCGCAAGGACCGCGGCGAGCAGCGCAAGGACGGCCGCAACGGCAACAACGGCAATGCCCAACAGCAACCGCAGCAGGGCAAGCAGAAGGAGCCGCAGCAGAAGGATGGCCAGCAGCAGCCGCAGCAGAACAAGCCGCGCAACGAGCAGCAGGGCCAGAACCAGAACCAGCAGCAGCCGAAGCTGAAGCAGCCCAAGCAGCCGCGTCCGCAGCAGCAGGACGGCGACAAGCCGGCCGACAAGCCGCAGCGCAATGCCGCCGAGGCGCCGGTCGATGCAGTGCCCGCAGCCGCCGCCGTGGCCGCGACCGCCGTTGCCGCCAACGTGGTGACCGCGCAGGAAGGTACGGCTCCGGCCGCACCGGTGGCCGAAGTGGGCCTGGCTGATGCAGCACCGGTGGCCGACACCGCGGTCAACGCTGATGCCGACGCCGTTGCCGTGTCCGGCGACGATGCGGCAATCGACGCCGCAGGCGAGCAGGCTGGCGAAGGCGCGACCCGCCGTCGTCGCGGTCGTCGCGGTGGCCGTCGTCGTCGCCGTGGTGGCGCCGAGAACGCTGCCGTCAGCGATGCCCTGGGCGATGACCAGGATGACGCCGACGAAGGTGATGACAGCGACAGCACCGACCCGGTTGCCGACGGCAGCGCCGAGGCCACCCCGGTGGCCGTGGCGCAGCCGGCCCGCTCGCAGCCGGAATTCGATTTCGATGACGAAGCCGAGCCGGCGACCGTTGAAGCCGAGAAGCCGGCCCGTGCTGCCGCCGCCGTGGTTGCTGCGCCGGTTGCGGTGGTGAGCAGCGCCGTGGTCGATGCCGCAGCGCCGGTCGTGGCCGAAGCACCGGCACCGGTCATCAAGGCCGAGCCGGCGCCGCAGCCGGTTCAGACCAGCATGCTGGATCAGATCGACGCCGCTACCCCGGCCCAGCCGGCGGCACCGATCGCTCCGGTGGCTGAAACCAAGCCGGTTGTCGAGGAGGTCGCCGCGGTGGCCGCGCCGGCACCGGTGGTGGTCGACGCTGCGCCGGTGGTGGAAGCGGCTCCGGTCGTTGAAGCCAAGCCGGTGGTTGCCGAAGCCGCACCGATCGTGGCCGACGTCATTCCCGTGGTTGAGGCCGCTCCGGCGGTTGAAGCCGCTCCGGTGGTGGAAGCGAAGCCGGTGGTCGAGGCCGTCCCGGTGGTCGAAGCTGCACCGGTCGTGGAACAGCCGGCAGCACCGGTGGCCGTCGAGGCCGCGCCGGTCGAAGCTGCCGCACCGGTGGCTGAAGCCGTGGTGACGCCGTCGATCGACCCGATGGCCGATGGCCATGCCGATTCGGCCAGCCAGGCCGCTGATGCCCAGGCATCGGACGAAGACGAAGAAGCTGCCAAGCGCACGCCGCCGGCGAACTGATCGTTCTTTGATCGCGTAGAACGAAACGGCGGGGATCGATGATCCCCGCCGTTTCTGTTTGTGCCGTACCGTGATGTGGTGGCAGACCTGGGTCGGCGCCGTAGATTCAATGCACACGGATACGCCCGTGCCAACCAGGGTTGGCACCTGCCAGAGCAAGGACACAGGCGCCGCCGATAGCACGGGCACCGCCGTGGCAGATGCCGACCTTGGTCGGCGCCGTGGTTCGTGCCAAGCCAGGTTGGCACCTACCGAAGCGGGTGTTGCTCAGGGCTTGGGGGCGAACTGCAACCGAGTCCAGACGCCGTAGTGGTCCGACGCCCAGCGGCCGCTGTCGTCGGGCTGATCGAACAGGATCTTCGCTTCGCGCGCGACCATCGCGTCCTGCTGGAAGAAGATGTGGTCGATGCGCGAGGGCGCCTGGTAATAGTGACGGTTCAAGGTGCTGACGCCGGCCAGATCGGTGTTGACGTGCACGCTGCCGTAGCTGTCGCCGTAATGGCTGCGCAACTCACTCAGATCGCCGGCATCGACCAGCGCGTTGAAATCGCCAGCGATCACCACCGGCGCACCGGCCGAGGTTTCGGTAATGAAACGCAGCAGGTCCTCCACCTGGGTGCGGCGGATGCGCTGGCCGTTCTCGTCGCTGCGCTCGTTCAGATGCGTGGCATAGACGTTCACCGGCGCGCCATCGACGTCGATGCGCAGGTGCGCCACCGTGCGGTAGTCGTCCAGCGGCTTCAGCAGATGATCGCCGCGCGCCAGGATCGGGCGCCGGGTCAGCAACGCATTGCCGTAGCGCTTGGGTGCACCGACCGGATCGGTCGACACGAACACATACTGGTAGCCCAGCTGGCTGGCCAGCCATTGGGCCTGGTTGCGCACGTTGCGGCGCTGGATCACCTCCTGCAGGGCCACCGCATCGGGTTGCAGGCGCTTGAGCTCGGCCAGAATGGTGCGGCGGCGGCTCGGCCAGTCCTCGCGGTCATGGTGCAGGTTGAACGTGACCATGCCCATGCCCGCAGCGCTGGCAACGTCGGTCGCCGCAGTCGTGGCCGCTGGCTCGGCCGCCAGCACAACGCCCGGCAATGCCAGCGCAATCGCCAGCCCCAGGGCGCGCACCGATGCGCGCGCCCTCGCCCCCTGCTCCCTCATGGTTACTGCCCCTTGCGTTCGGCGCGGCGCACCGCGCTCGGCACATCGATTTCGACCCGCGCCGGCAGCTGGTGCACGTGCAGCTCCCTGTTGATCCACTCGGCCGCTTCGCCGTTGATGGTCGCCTCGCCCGGATCACCGGCGTACGGCCACGGCAGCACCACGCCGCCGACCGGTGGCAGCAGGCCCGGCTGCACCTCCAGCACCAGCTGCTTGTCACTGCGCTGCAGGCGGTAGTTGAGCTGGCCCTGCGGCGTGCGCAGACCCTGCACGGCGATGCCCTCGCCCTGCAGCCACGACGTCGGCACGCCGGCAGCCAGCACCAGTGCATCATCCATGTCACGGTTGTAGGCGAACATGTCCAGCGCCGAACGCACGAAGTCCGACGCCACCCAGGCATGCGGCAGGTCACCGACGAAGAACGGCTTGCGCGGCGTGCGCGAGACCACTTCAGCCCACTGGTTCCAGGCCTGCGGCGCGCGATCCCTGAAGAAGAACTCGGTGGCCTGCCAGGCACGATCGCGCCAGCCCAGGCGCACGAACGCGGCCACATTGCGCCACTCGTAAGGGGTGTAGTCCTTCCATTCGCGCTTGCCGTCGCGGCGGGCCACGAACTCCTTCCAGTAGCGCTCGAAGGTCGCCTCCAGCGCCTGCTGCGGCAGGCGGCCCTGCTCGCCACCCGGCGCCAGCGCGATGGTGGTGGAGGTGGCATCGAAATCGCCCAGCTCGGCCGAACCCGGCAGGTAATCGATGTGGTGCTGCTGCATCGCCGACAGCAGCGACGCCTGCAGGTCATCACGGAACTGGTCCCGCGATTCGGCCATCTGCATCGCCTCGACCTTGCCCAGCTGGGCCGCCAGCAGCGCCGCGTCCTTGTAGCCGCGCAACGCCCAGAAGTTGTCCCAGTACGAATGCATCGGCTTGGCCGAATAACCTTCGTGGCTGATCGAGGCCGGCATCATGCCGTAGAAGGCCGGGTTGCGCGCACGGTTCTCTTCGGTGCGCTCGCTGGCGCGCAGCTGCTCCATGTAGGTATAGGCGCCCTGCACATGCGGCCACATCAGCTCGGCGAAGGTGCTGTCACCGGTATAGCGTCCATATTCGGCAATGCTGTAGATCAGCTCGCCGTGGCTGTCGTTCTCCGGCACCGGGTCGCTGCCGCGCGCATCGACGCAGCACGGCACCTTGCCGTTGTCGAACTGGAACGGCGCATACCAGTTGATGTAGTCACGCACCGCGTCGCTGCGGCCCATGCGCAGCAGGCCTTCGGAAATCATCGCGCCATCGCGGATCCAGCTGCGCGCATACGAACGCGTGCCGGGCTGCAGGCGCGGGCCAACGCGCGAGATCAGCATGTGTGCGACGGCGGTGCGCAGGGTGTCGACCAGCGCCTGGCCTGCGGCGGGCACCTGCAGCGAGACCACGCCCAGCTTCTGCCGCCACTGCTCGGCCACCTGCGCCTGCGCCTTGGCCACGTCCAGCGCCTTCGGTGCCCAGCCACCGGTCTGCGGCAGCACCACCGCCACTTCCCGGCTCTGCCCCGGCTCCAGCTTGATGGTGTACAGCAACGCACCCGAGGCCATGCCGGTGCTGTCCTTCACTGCAGTAGTGGCCGGGTACTTGCCGTCGGCCAGGTGCATCGCATCGAGCTTGCCGTCGAAGGTGCTGGCAAAGCGCGCGTCGGGCACCTGCAGGGGATACACGCGCGGCTCGCCGTTGATCCGCACCAGCTGATCGCCGACATCCAGCGCATCGATGCGGCTGAAGCCACCGACGGTGTTGAGGAACTGCGTGGGCGGATTGACCTGCCACGGGCGGATCGCCAGTGCCAGGGTGTATTCGTGCGCCACCTTGTCCGGGTTGCTCAACCGGTAGCGGCCGATCAGCTGCGCGCGCTCTGGGGTGCCCTGCACGAAGCTGGTCACCGCCAGCCCGACCTTTTCATGCACCCAGTCGACATTGGCGATGGGCAGGTAATGGTCCTGCAGCGACTGGGTGATGGCGACCTTGGACCAGTCCAGCAGCTTGCCATCGAGGCGGATGAACGGCTCGATGCTGAAGCTGCCCTTGGCCGGCTCCAGCGCGCCGTCCTCGCTGATCAGCGCCTGTTCCTGGCCGCCGTCGAGGCCGAGCAGGGTCCAGTAGGGTTGTTCGCCCACATAGGCGCGCGGCAATGATCCGCGTGGCAGGTCGGCGGCCACCGAGGACAGGAAGGCATTCGGCGTTGCGGCAAAGGCCAGCGGCTTCAGTGCGATGTCACGGATGCCGTAGCGCCAGTTCGGGCCGTCCTGCAGATCGAAGCGCACGTAGCGCGCATCGGTATCGGGCAGCGCCAGCCAGTCACGGCCACCGGCACCGCTGGTCACCTCGCGCACGGTGCGCCAGTCACGGCCATCTTCCGAGGTACGCACGGTATAGCGGCGCGCTTCCAGGTTCGGCAGCCAGTCGATCACTGCACCGCCGATCTCGCGGCTCTTGTGCAGGTCCAGGCTGATGGTCTGCTGCTTGACCCCGCCACTGATCCAGAACGTATCGCTCTTGCCGTCGATCATGCGGTCCTGCAGCGCGGTGGCGGTATCGGCAATCACCGAGGGCACCAGCGCCGAATCGTCCTGCGGCGGCAGGCCCTGCAGGGTGAGCTTGTCGAAGCACACCGTGCCACGGCCGCCGACCTTGCTGTAGATCGTGAACTCGACGGCGGCGCTGCGCGCCAGCTCCTTCTCCGGCGACGGCCCCCAAGCCTTGTCGATCTGGCGTCGACGGTATTCGACCGGCGTCCACGCCTTGGGGAAGCTGTAGCCGGGGCGGTTGACCCACCAGACGTTGTCGCCGCTGGCATCGATCAGCTTGAACTGCAGGTCGTTGGCCGGCGAATCGCCGCGCAGCTGGAAGCCGAAACGGTAGTTGGCCGGGTATTGAATGTCCAGCGCGCGGCGGATGCCGACGTAACCGGAAACCTCATGGAAGTCGTAGTCCAGGCACAGCGCGCGGCCACCGCCGGCGCCACTGACCGGGCGCAGCGAACCGCTGACCTGGTCGGACAGCACCAGCTTCCAGGCGCCGATGTCGTCGAAGTCGTCCAGCACCTTCGGTGCCGGCAGCGCCGGGGGTGCGGCGATCGCCAGGGAAGTCCACAACAGGCCCAGTCCAACGGCGATCACTCGCTTCATCCCTTGACGCTCCCCAGCAACAGACCTTGGATGTAGTACCGCTGCAGCACCAGGAACAGCGCCAGCACCGGGACCACGGTGACCACCGCGCCGGCCATCATCATTTCCACGTCCATGATGTGCTCGCGCGAGAGGGTGGCCAGCGCCACCGGCAGAGTGTAGTGCTCCTGATCGGTCAACACGATCAACGGCCACATGAAATCGTTCCATGCGCCCATGAAGGTGAAGATCGCCAGGGTCACCAGCACCGGCTTGAGCATCGGCAGCACGATCTGGAAGAAGATGCGCAGCTCCCCTGCCCCGTCGATGCGGGCCGCCTCCAGCAGTTCATCCGGGATCGAGCGCGCGTACTGGCGCACCAGGAAAATGCCGAACACGCTGGCAAGCGCCGGCACGATCACGCCACCAAAGCTGTTGACCAGGCCGAGCTGCTTCATCAGCAGGAACAGCGGCAGCATCGCCACCTGCGCCGGAATCACCAACGCCGCCATCAACACCTGGAACAGGCGCTCGCGGCCGACGAAGTTGAGCTTGGCGAAGGCATAGCCGGCCATGGTGTTGAGCAGCAGCGAGCCGAAGGTGATCGCCAGCGAGACCAGCAGGCTGTTGGCGAAGTTGCCGCCCATGCCAGTACGTGCGAACAGCTCATGGTAGTTGTGCGTGGTGATGCTCGAAGGCAGCAGCGGCGGCGGGAAATGGCTGGCCTCGCCCTGCGGCATGAACGAGACCGACACCATCCACAGCAGCGGCGCCAGGCTGACCAGGGCCAGCACCAGCAACGCGCCATTGATCATCCACGGGTACCAGCGCGACTGGCCGATTTCACGACTCATACCAACTGCCTCTTGCGGCCAAAGCGGAGCATCACGGTGGTCACCGCCAGGATGATCAGGAACAGCAGGAACGCCACCGCCGAGGCGCGTCCCAGGTTCCACCACTTGAAGCCTTCCTCGAACATGAAATACAGCACGCTGACGGTGCTCTGCAGTGGGTCGCCGCGGGTCATCACGTACGGCTCGGCGAACAGCTGGAAGTAGCCGGACACGGTAATGACACCGACCACCAGCAGCACCGGCCCGAGCATCGGCAGGGTGATGTGCAGGAACTGCTTCCAGCGCGAGGCGCCGTCGATGCGCGCGGCCTCGTACAGGTCATGCGGGATCGCCTGCAGGCCGGCCAGGAAGATCACCATGTTGTAGCCGAAGTTCTTCCATACCGCGAACAGCATGATGGTCGGCATCGCCCAGTTCGGGTCACCCAGCCAGTCTATCGGGCTGATGCCCAGATGGCCCAGCCCATAGTTCACCAGGCCGTAGCTGGTATGGAACAGGTAGCGCCAGATCACCGCCACCGCCACCAGCGTGGTCACCACCGGGGCGAACAGTGCGGTGCGGAACAGGGCCTTGAAGCGCGCCGCCGGGGCGTTGAGCAGCATTGCCGCGCCCAGCGACACGCCGATCGACAACGGCACGCCGATCAGCACGAAGTAGGTGGTGTTCCACAGCGACTTCCAGAACATCGGCGTCTGCAGCAGCTCGACGTAGTTGCCCAGGCCGACAAAGCGCAGGTTGCTGCTGTCGGCCAGCGCATACAGGTCGAAGTCGGTCACGCTCAGCGCCAGCGCCGAGGCCACCGGCAGGCCGAAGAACACGCCCAGCACGATCAGCGAGGGGCCGGCGAAAATCCAGCCGGCAAGCGAAGTACGTTTCATTGTGCGCTCCCGGCGGCCACGGCACTGCTGGACTGCGACGACGGTGCGCGCTGCTGCAGGCGTTGTTGTTCATGCATCCAGCGGCGCTTGGCCAGCACCTTGTCCACGCGCTGGTCGAGCTCTTCCACCGCTTTGTCCTGCGCCAGGCCACCGCGCACCACCTTCTCGGTGACGATGCGCATTTCCTGCACGATGCGCTCCCATTCGAGCACCTTCGGCGTCGGCTTCACCCGCTCCAGCTGGTCACGGAACGCCGCAGCCAGCGGATCATTGGCCAGCGACGGCGCGCTCCAGGTGCTGCGGCGCGGCGGCAGGTCGCCGATGATCGAATGGAAACGCGCCTGGATCGCCGGCCGCGACAGGAACTCGATCAGCTTCCACGACGCTTCCTTCTGCTGCGACTTGCGGAAGATCACCAGGCTGGTGCCACCGGCGATGCCGGCACCGGGGCCATCCGGGCCGGGAAGGGCCGCGGTACCCCACTGCCCTTCCAGTTCCTTCGGCTGGAGCTTCTTGAACTCGCGGATGTTCCAGGGGCCGGAAATGTAGAACACGTTGAAGCCGCGGAAGAACTCGTCCCAGACATTGGAGATCTGTGTCTCGGACATCTTCGGCGCCCAGCCCTGCTCGAACATGTTGGCGTAGAAGGCCAGCGTGCGGCGGAAGCCCGGGCTGGCGAAGTTGCCGCGGGTATCGTCGTCGCGCAGCAGCGGGTCGGGCTGCTGCAGCGCCAGCGACAGCTGCTGCTCGAACTCGTTGATCGGCATCAGTACCGCGTAACGGTTCGGGCCCTGCATGCGCTTGATCGCCGCCATCTGCTGGTCCCACTCGGCCCAGGTACGCGGCGGGTGGTCGTAGCCGGCCTTGGCCAGCAGGTCCTTGCGGTAGTAGATCAGGCGCGTATCGACGTACCACGGCACGCCGACCAGCTCGCCATGGATCACGTTGGTATCCCAGATGCCCTGGAAGTAGTCCTTTTCATCAACCACCGCCGAGTGATCGACAAACGGCTGCAGCGGCGTCAGCGCATCGAGCTCGGCGAACTCCGGCACCCAGGTGTTGCCGAGCTGGCAGACATCGGGCAGGCCGTCGGCGGCGAACGCGGTCAGCAGCTTCTCGTGCGCTGCCGTCCACGGGATGTTCTGCACATCCACCTTGATGCCGGGGTTCTCTGCCTCGAACTCGTGGATCAGCTCGCTGACCACCTCCGCTTCGCGGCCCATCGCCCAGAAGCGCACGGTGGTGGTACCCGGCTCGGTGCGTGCGCAGCCGGCCACGGCCAGGGCGGCCAGGGCAGGCAGCGCCCAGCGGCGCAGGCGGTCGATCCAGTTCGGCACCGGGTTACTTCCCCTGCCCTGTGTTGCGGTTGGCATTGTTCTTCTGTTCCTGCGCGGCAGCCGCGCGTGATTCGGCGATACCCACCGCGCGTGCCGCCGCGGCCTTTTCGTCTTTCTGCAGTTCCAGCGGCTGGAACGAGCCTTCCGGCGCCAGCCAGCCGCCACTGAACCCGGCCCGCTCCAGACCCTTGCGGATGTACGGGTTCTTCTTCATCACTTCCCAGACGAAGTCGTTGCGGTAGTTGGCGATCATGGTCAGGATCGGGCCCTGGTCGATGGCGATGTAATCGCTGGCGACCCAGCCGCGATCCGGCACCACGCGGCCGGTCTTGATCGGGATGTCGTAGTTGAAGCTGGGATTGAACGAATCCAGGAAGCCGTAGCTGGAATAGATGTAGTCGCCGTAGCGCTTGTGCATCTCCAGCGTGGCCGGAATCACCTGCTCCGGTGCGAACACCACCGAGGCGATCGCCGCGGTCGGCGCGATCGTGCCGTCATCGAAGTTCTCGCGCAGGCCGGCGCCGCGCGAGGAATAGTGGCGGAACTGGCGCTGCTCGCCGCGGTACTCCTGCGTGGTGTTCTGCGGGCCATCGCTGGCGGTCAGGCCCCAGACGTTCTCGCCATAGTCCTTCCACTGCATCGGGTTGGCGATGGCGTACTCGCGCTGGGCCAGCGCGGCCGAACGGCTGTTGAGGAAATAGGTGCTGCCGCGTTCGCGCATGTACCCGTCCTGGATATCGCGGAAGTCGATCCAGACATGGCTGTACTGGTGGCCGAACAACGGGCCGAAGGACAGGTATTCCTGGCCCTGGTAGACGCCCCAGTCGTTGTCATAGGTGCGCGTCCACACCGTCCATGCGTCCGGGCTGACCGGGTGCGTGGGCGAGCCCAGGGCGAGGATGTAGACCATCATCGCCTCGTTGTAGCCCATCCAGTCATGGTCGATGAAGCCGCTCTCCGGGAACCAGCCCATCGAGATCAGCGGCGCGCGCTGCTGCAGCCACGGCCAGTCGACCTTCTTGTACAGGGCGTCGGCGATCTGCCGGATTTCCTTCTCGCGCGGGTCGTCACCGTCGTAGTAGGACTGCGCGAACAGCACGCCCATCATCAGCAGCGCGGTATCCACCGAGGACAGCTCGACCCAGCTGTCGTAGCGTCGGCCCTGCTGCATGTCCAGGAAGTGGTAGTAGAAGCCCTTGTAGCCGGCCTTGCCGGTACGCTGCGGGCCCATCGGCACGTCGCGGAAGAACTTCAGCGTAGTCAGCGTCCGATCGATCGCCTGGTTGCGGCTGACCCAGCCGTTCTCGATGCCGATCGGATAGGCAGTCAGCGCGAAGCCGACCGAGGCGATGCTGGCGAACGGCCGCGACGGATAGCGGTCCGGGGTCAGGCCGTTCACTTCGTTGGTGGTGTCCCAGAAGAACTGGAAGGTGCGCCGCTCGATGTCATCGAACAGCGGCGGCAGCTCCGGCTTCATCGGCCGCGGCGGTGCGTCAGCCTCGATCAGGATCACCGGTGGGCGCGGCTTGGCAGGCTCCTGCTGGGCCGGCTGGCAGGCGGCCACGCCCAGGCTCAGCGCGGCGGCGGACAACAGATGGCGTGCCTGCATGGCGCGGTTCCTCCGGTGGTCTGATCGATGGGAAAGCATACCGTCCAATGATCTGAAATCGTTTACAAGATGCGTTCTTAAAAAACCACGAAAAACGTGGTTTGACACCGCGATCATTGCCCACACCGCTGCCCTCTGCCCGGCAGCGGTGTGGGCAATGGACCGGCACCAGGCCGGCCATTGCCGTTTTCACCGATGCCGCCAGCGAGCCGGCGGCATCGGGTCATGCATCAACGCCCGGGCTTAGAAGCGGAAGCCCACTTCGGCCTTGACCTGACGCGGCGTACCGATGATCTCGCCGGTCTCGTTGTAGCTGGCCTGCAGCTTGCCGTTGGTCTTGACGTAGTTGTAGGTGGAGAAGTTGTCGAAGTTGAACACGTTGATGATGTCGATACGCGCGTACAGCTCGGTATCGCCCGGCATCTTGAACGTCTTCGTCGCCTGCAGGTCGACCGAACGGTAGCCGAAGATCTTGCCACCCACCAGGAACTTGCCGGTGGCATTGGGCACGGCCGCCTGCGGGGTCGGCAGGGTGTAGCCGCTGGCCTGCATCACCGGGTACCAGTCATTGACGGCGGTCGGCGTAGCCAGGGTGATCTTGCCACCGAAGGTGATACCCCAGAAGCCGGCGTACGAACCGGTCACCACCAGGCGGTGGCGCGGCGCGCCGTTGGAGCGGATGGTCGGGTAGTCACCGATCAGGCCGCGGTCGAAGGCGTACTTCTCGTTGATGTCGCGGTTGTGGCGCGCGGTGGTCCAGGTATAGGCGATCGAGGTCCCCCAGCCGCTTTCCTTGGTGAACGGCTTCTGCGCCGACAGCAGGACCTGGGTCGCACGGGTCTTGATGCCCTGCTGGCCGATGATCAGGCTGCCGAAGCCCGGCACGTTGCAGCTCCAGGCCTGGCTCAGGCCCGGGTCGGTGCCGCCGCACAGGCGCGGGTCATCGAAGAACTGGCCGGTCGGGTAACGGTTGCCCAGGGTGAAGGCGAAGCCGTCGTAGCTCAGGGTGCGGGCGATGGTGGCATCGGTCAGCCAGTCACCGATCTGGTTGCTCATGCCCAGGCTGAACTGATCCGAGTACGGGGCCTTCAGCTTGTTGTTCAGCAGGTCCACTTCCAGGCCGGCATTGCTGGTCGCGCCAACCAGCGACTGCAGGTTGCCGATGCCGTTGAGCAGGTTCGGGTTCCAGTCGTAGCAGGCGGCCTGGCCGTTGATGCAGGTGCCGGTGGCCGGGTTGCGGAAGTAGATGGTCGGCTGCGGCAGGGCCAGCTTGGTGGTTTCCAGCTGCAGGTTGTCAAACAGGTCGCGGTCGTAGGAACGGCCGGCACCACCGTGGATCACGTGCTGCTCGTCGGCGTTGATGTCATACGAGAAGCCCAGGCGCGGCTGCCAGGCATCCTTGAACGCCTTGCGGTTGTGGCCGTTGCTGATGTAGTCGCTGATGTCCAGGCCGCCCAGTGCCAGCGAATCGGCATAGGTCTGGCCGGCAGGCGCGCGCGGATCCTGCGAGTAGATGGCGTCGACCACCTGCTGCGGGGTCACGAAGTCCAGGTAGGACGGGGTCTTTTCGTAGTCCCAGCGCAGGCCGAGGTTGATCTGCAGGTGGTCATTGACCTGCCAGTCGTCCTGGATGAACACGCCGTACTGCTTGGACTTGGAACGCACTTCACCGGACACGCCCGACACGCCGGTCACCGGCTTGACGAACTGCGCCTTGTACGGAATGGAATCCGGGAAGTCCGGATCGCCCAGGCTGTAGGTGAAGGTCGGGTTGATCTGCGCCGCATCGGAGGCGTACAGGTCGATCTGCTTGTACTTCACGCCCATCTTGATGGTGTGGTCACCGGCCCACTGGATGCCATCCAGGGTCAGGTTGTCTTCGATCGACCAGCCCTTCTGGCCCTTCACCTGCGAATCCAGTGCCGAGGCGCCACCGATCTTCACCACGGTGCGGTCTTCCGGACCGTCCGGCGCGGTGTAGGTGATGCCGTTGGCCAGGGTCAGCGGGGTCGGGTTGTTGAACGAATCTTCGTGGGTGACCATCAATTCGTTGTAGTAACGCTCACCGCTGTGGTTCCAGCGCAGCGCGTAACGACGGTCGGTGTTGACCACTTCACGGCCGGCTTCCGGCGAGGTCTGGCCACTGAACTGCGACTGGGTTTCGTCGCGGTCCTGGAAGGTCAGTTCGATGCGATCGTTGTCGGTCGGCTCGAAGTCGATCTTGCCGAAGATCAGGTCCTGCTGGAACGGCTGGCTGGCCGGGCCGAGGCCGGCAGCACCGGCCGGCGGCAGCAGGCCGGCAGCGCCGGTGACCGCGCCGTCCGGCGCGATGGTGACCGGCAGGTCAAAGCGCTTGGCTTCGTAGGTCACGAAGAAGTGGGCCTTGTCCTTGACGATCGGGCCGCCCAGCGCGAAGCCGTATTCCTTCTCGGCCGAGACCATCTTGTCCTTGCCGCCCTGGCGCTCGGCCGGGGTCTTGGCGCGCATGTCTTCATCGGTGTAGCGGTAGAACGCCTCACCCTTGAACTCATTGGTACCGGACTTGGTCGCGGCGGTCACCGCAGCGCTCGACACCTGGCCGTACTCGGCCTTGTAGTTGCCGCTGATGACCTTGTATTCACCGATGGCCAGCTGCGGGAACGGGTTGCCGGCGCTGCCGGACTGGCCGGCCACGCCGCCGCCCTTGACGTAGCTCTTCTGGCCCACGCCGTCGATGTACACGTTGGTGCCGTCGGCATTGGTGGCACCGCCGCGCAGCGAGGTGTTGCCCTTGGCGTCGCGGGTGAAGATCATGCCCGGCACCGCGTCGGCGAACTCCAGGAAGTTGCGCGACACCTGCGGGGTGGTCTGGATCTGCTGCAGGCTGACGGTCTTGCCGACTTCAGAGGTGCGCACTTCCTGCAGCAGGGTCGGTGCGACGACGTTGACGGTGTCCAGGTTGGTGGCCGCGGTCGAACCCGGCGTGCTGCTGGCAGCACCGGCGAAGTTCAGCGTGGCGGTCGAGGCCACGGTGACGGTGACCTTCTGGGTCTGGCCGTTGGCGACCACGTCGTAGGTGCCCGGATCCAGGCCCATCAGCGAGTAGCTGCCATCGGCACGCACGGTGCCGCGACGGACGGTACCGGTGGCCACATTGGTGGCGGTGACTTCAGAGCCAGCCTGGGCGCCGGCAACCTGGCCGCGCAGACTGGCGTTGGCCGACTGCGCCATGGCGTTGGGGGCCGCAGCCAGCATCAGACAGCTGACCAGTGCGGTGCTCAGCAGCCGGCGTGCCGGCGTGCGGAAAGTGGTATGCATCATCAACTCAATCTCCGGGTGGCGGTGACCGCTCGCGCGGTCCCTGCGATCAATCAAAAAAGAAGGAACGCCTCTGGCTTCAACGGCCGGATGGCGGAGTGGTGGAATCGCGAACTATCAAGCGGGGAACCAGGGTCTGCTTGTCCCCTGTCCCATCCGTGGAGGTGCCGTCCATCAACTGCATCAGGCGCGTCATGGCCCGATCGCCGAGCTCGGCGATGCTGACCTGCATGGTGGTCAGCGACGGGTGGACGAAACGTGCCAGTGGAATGTCATCGAAACCGGCCAGGGCGACATCGGTCGGCACATGGACCCCAGCCTGCGTGAACGCATACAGGCAACCCAGGGCCATCATGTCGTTGGCGGCGAACACGGCATCGGGCAGCGCTCCGGCTGCCAGCAACTCCTGACCGGCGCGGTGGCCGGAAGCTTCGTCGAAATCACCGGGCAGCTCGATGCCTTCGGCGCCACTGCCGAATGCCGCCAGCGCGTCACGGAAGCCGCGCAGGCGCTCGCGCGCGTCGAAGTTGAGGTCCGGGCCAGAAATGAAAGCGATGCGGCGGTGACCGGCCTCCAGCAGGTGGCCGGTCATGGCCATCGCACCGGCGTGGTCGTCGATGCTCAACACCGGGTGTTCCTGCGTGGGCAGGTAGGTATTGATCAACACCGTTGGCAGCGACTGCGGCAGGTTGTCGGTCAGGAAGCCCGGGCTTTCGGCATAGGGCGAGAGCACCAGCAGCCCGTCAACCCGGCCGCGCATGGCACGCAGGGCCGCGCCCTGCTGCTCCTGGTCGCCGTGGTAGCTGGACACCAGCAGGTGCTGGCGGCGGTTGCGGGCAACGTTGTCGATGCCGCGCATCAGCTCGGAGAAGAATTCGCCGTACAGGTCGGGCAGCACCACGCCCACCGTGTTGGTGCGGCGGCTGCTCAGGCTGCGGGCGGCGGCGTGCGGGGTGTAACGCAGCCGGGCGGCCACCTCCAGCACAAGCTGGCGGACCGGTTCGGCGACATTTTCATGCCCGTTGAGCGCACGCGATACCGTGGCCACGGAGACCCGGGCTTCGCGAGCGACGTCTTTGATTGTGATAGCTGCCTTGTTCACGAAGCCGCCCTCCACGGCTTGGACCTACCAGCATTGGCGCGGAATGTAAGCGTTTCCATCTGGGCTTGTAAACAGTCCGTTAGGCGAATGTCCTGAAATGGACATGAAAACCTGTCCATCACAGGCCTTTGCGAAGACCTGCGATGACAGCGCGGGACAAGGGCTCAGCCCTGTTCTGACGGGGTGGATGCGCGGATGGACAGGGCGTGGATGTCGTTGTCCATCATCGCCCCCAGTGCGGCATAGACCGCGCGGTGGCGCGCCAGCGGGCCCAGCCCGGCAAAGCGCTCGCTGACCACCAGTACGTTGAAATGGCCGCGCCCATCGCGGGCTCCGGCATGGCCGGCATGGCGATGACTGTCGTCTTCGATTTCCAGCCGGGTCGGAGCCAGCGCCTGTTGCAGCGCATCACGGATCCGTTCGATCCGTCCGCCGTTCACGGCAGGACCTTGCGGAACGGCCGCACCTGCACGCGGGTGTAGACGCCCGCGGCGACGTAAGGGTCGGCATCGGCCCAGGCCTGAGCCTGGGCCAGCGACTCGAACTGGGCAATCACCACCGAGCCGCTGAAGCCGGCCGGACCGGGGTCTTCGCTATCCACCGCCGGACAGGGGCCGGCCAGCAGCAGGCGCCCTTCGTCGCGCAGCCCGTGCAGACGTGCCAGATGTTCGGGCCGGGCCTGCAGCCGCTGTGCCAGCACATCCTGGCCGTCATACCCCTCGATCACATACCACACCGGCGTTACCTCGCTTGCGTTTTCGGGTCCGCAGATTCTAGCCAATGGCCCCTGCCGCCGCCCTCGGCTGGACACCTGCGCCACAAAGGCTTACCCTAGAGTCCATTGCACGTGGCTGGATGCAGCAGCTCTTCGGTTCCTGCGGCCAATGCGGCCCCCGACGACCGACCTGCCGCTTCAAAACCGGATCGCCTGACCGGGCCACGTAGACGACCTCCCCGTAGTTTCGTCGCTGCCGTTCGCTGCGGCGCGTCCTGCTGTTTGATATGTGTGGAATCGCGCCGATCCCGGCGTGTCTGGTGCCCTGGGGCTCCGTGGCGTTGGCCCGGCGAACCCGGTGCCGCGACTGGTCCGTTGCAATCCTGATGTCCATTAGATGACTTCCGAACTCGCGCTCGACGCGAACCCGCCAACCCGGCCGCCCGCCCCCCAGCAGCAGGAAATGCCGCTGGCCGTGGTGCATGGGCAACCGGTCCTGCAGATCCCGCAGGACCTGTACATCCCGCCGGACGCGCTGGAAGTGATCCTGGATGCCTTTGAAGGCCCGCTGGACCTGCTGCTGTACCTGATCCGCCGGCAGAACCTGGACGTGCTGGACATTCCGGTGGCCGAGATCACCCGGCAGTACGTGGAATACATCACCGTGATGCGCGAGCTGCGTTTCGAGCTGGCGGCCGAGTACCTGGTGATGGCCGCGATCCTGGCCGAGGTGAAGTCGCGCATGCTGCTGCCGCGGCCGGTCAGCGAGGAAGGCGACGAGGCCGACCCGCGCGCCGAGCTGGTGCGCCGGCTGCAGGAGTACGAACGCTTCAAGCAGGCGGCCGAGGACATCGACGCCCTGCCCCGCCAGGACCGCGACACCACGGTGGCGCATGCCTTCATGCCCGAGCGCGCGGCGGTGAAACTGCCGCCGCCGGTGGACCTGAAGGAAATGCTGCTGGCGCTGCACGACGTGCTCAAGCGCGCCGAGCTGTTCAGCGGCCACGCCATCAAGCGCGAGGCACTGAGTGTTCGCCAGCGCATGGGCGAAGTGCTCGGCCGCATGGAAGATGGCAGGTTCTATCGTTTCGAGAGCCTGTTCACCGCCGAAGAAGGCAAGCTGGGCGTGCTGGTCACGTTCCTGGCGGTGCTGGAACTGGCCAAGGAGCAGTTGCTGGACATCGTGCAGGAAGAGCCGCTGGCGCCGATCTACGTGAAGTCGCTGGCCGCCGGCAACACCAACGCCCCGCTGCAGTTCAGCAGCGAGTTCGACGACAACGACGACGCCAACGAGAACGAGTGAGCGCTGCCTGCAGATGGATCAATCGCTGATCAACCGCATAGTCGAAGGTGCCCTGCTGGCCTCCAGCCAGCCGCTGACCCTGGCCCAGCTGAAGGACCTGTTCCCGGAAGAGGAACCAGCACCGCCGGGCAGCATCGAACGTGCGCTGGAGCGCCTGCGTGAAGCCTGCGCGGAGCGCGGCGTGGAACTGGTCGAGGTCGCCTCCGGCTTCCGCTACCAGGTCACCGGCGAAGTGCACAGCTGGATCAGCCGGCTGTGGACCGAACGCAAGACCCGCTACACCCGTGCCACGCTGGAAACCCTGGCGCTGATCGCCTACCGGCAACCGATCACCCGCGGCGAGATCGAACAGGTGCGCGGCGTGGCGGTCAGCAGCAACATCATCCAGGCCCTGGAAGAACGTGAATGGATCCGTGTGGTCGGCCACCGCGACGTGCCCGGCAAGCCGGCACTGTTCGGCACCACCAAGGGCTTCCTGGACTATTTCGGCCTCAAGCGCCTGGACGAACTGCCGCCCCTGTCCGAACTGAAGGACCTGGGCGAGCTGGAACCGCAGCTGGCGCTGGACCGCGATGGCCCGGCCGTTGCCGGTGCAGACGGCCCGGATGTTTCGGCCGGCGCCGACGGCGCTGCCGCCAACGATGACGCCGGCCTGGCCGGCAGTGACACCCCAGATTCCGCCGATGCAGACACTGCCTCGGCTTCCGATGAGCAAGCACCTTCGCCCCTCGATGATGGGCACCCCGATTCCGCGCCGGGCGAGCGCGCGGTGCCAGTGAACGAACGCGAAGACAACGCCGTCGCGACGACGACCGTGGCTGTTGACCAAGCCGATTCCGAACCAGAGGCCGACCTCGAAACCGTCGGCCGGAGCAAAACTGATGAGTGACACCCCCCGTAACAAGCTCTCGCTCAAGCGCGAAGCCACCTCCGAACAGTTCAAGCTGGAAGAGCGCCTGCACAAGGTGCTGGCCCAGGCCGGCCTCGGCTCGCGCCGCGCGCTGGAACAGCGCATTGCCGAGGGCCTGGTCAAGGTCAACGGCGAAGTCGCGCAGACCGGCATGTCGGTCAAGAGCGGCGACAAGATCGAGCTGGATGGCCGTGGCTTCGTCGCCACCGCGCTGGCCGAACCGTCGCGCGTGCTGGTCTACAACAAGCCGGAAGGCGAAGTGACCACCCGCGAAGATCCCGAAGGCCGCCCGACCGTATTCGAATCGCTGCCGCCGCTGAAGGGCGCGCGCTGGATCGCCATCGGCCGCCTGGACATCAACACCACCGGCCTGCTGCTGGCCACCACCGACGGTGAACTGGCCAACGCCATGATGCACCCGTCGCTCGAGGTCGAGCGCGAGTACGTGGTGCGCGTGCGCGCCCCGGAAGGTGAGGAAAAGGTCTCCGACGCCATCGTCGACCGCCTCGCCCGTGGCGTCGCGCTGGAAGACGGCCCGGCCAAGTTCGACGAGATCGAACGCATCGGCGGCACCGATTCGCACGATTGGTTCCGCGTCGTGGTAAAGGAAGGCCGCAACCGCGAAGTGCGCCGCCTGTGGGAATCGCAGGGCTGCCAGGTCAGCCGCCTCAAGCGCACCCGCTACGGCAAGGTCAGCCTGCCGCGCGAACTGGCCCGTGGCCATTCGGTGGAACTGGGCACCTCCCAGGTCGAAGCCCTGCGTGCGCAGCTGAAGCTGGAAGAAGGCGCGCCGTCGGCACTGACCCTGCAGCCGGTGATCGGCCAGCGCCGCGCCGCCAAGACCACCGTGCGCGTGCGCGAAGGTGGCCGTGGCAATGCGTACGTCAACGGCCACAACACGGCCGACGAAGGCCGCGAACTGCGCCGCTTCGACAACGTGCGCGAAGATCGCGGCCGTGGTCGCGGTGGCAAGGGTGGCGGCTTCAAGGGCGGCCTGACGGTCAGCGGTGAAGCGGCGGCCAAGCAGTCGCAGAAGCCGTTCAAGCAGCGCGCGCCGAAGAATGATCGCTCGCTGCCGGAAGGCAACCCGGCCGCGTTCCGTACCTGGTACGTGCCGGACGGTGTCAGCACCGGCCCGAGCGGCCATCGCAATGCCGGTCCGGGCGCACGTGGCCCGGGTGCCCGTGGTCCGGGCGCGGGCGGCCAGGGCCGTCCGTACGGCAAGCCGAAGAGCGCAGGCGCAGGCGCCGGTGGCGGCCAGGGCCGTGGCGGTTTCGGCGGTGAAGGCCGTGGCGGCGCAGGCGGCCAGGGTCGTCCGGCCGGTGGCGGCAACCGCTCGCAGGGCCAGGGCAACAAGCACCCGTACGGTCATCCGGGCAACGCCCCGAGCTTCCCGTCCGACCACGCCACCCCGGGCTTCAACCCGTATGGCAGCCCGAAGCCGGCACACGGCGCCCGTCCGGGCGGTCGCGGTCCGGGTGGCGGCAACAACCGTGGCCCGGGCGGTAATCGCGGCCCCGGCGGTCCGGGTGGCAACCGTGGCCCGGGTGGCCCCGGCGGCAACCGCGGTCCGGGCGGCCCGCGCCGCAGCGGCCCGCGCGGCGGCTGATCGCTACTGCGACTGAAACGAAAAACCCCGGCGCAGGCCGGGGTTTTTCTTTGTCTGGTGTCGGCCCGAGATTGGGCGCGACCGATGGTGCAGTTCCGTTTTAGGAAAGGTTTGAAAACAAGTTATCTGTGTCACAGGTCGCCGTAACCGGGTCGACCGGTCTCTATCGTGGGCGCTCTTCCACACCACAGGGCACTTCCCATGACTGGCATCACCCCCGAACAGGCACGCGCCAACGCCGACCTCGCTGGCCGTACCACCGGCGAATTCATCCAGGACATCGATTACTCCATTGATGCCAATTCACGCGAAGGCAAACGCAATATCGTGGTCGCCCTACCCCGCGGCCTGGCGCGCGAAGGCCAGGCCGAAGCAGTAATGGCGCATTACCAGGACCGTGGCTACGAGGTCGAACAACTGAGCGTAACCGGTCACGCCTGGAACCTGCAGATCGGCTGGTAAGAAGAAGGGGACGTAGGGGACTAAGTCGCTCTTGCCACATTGCGAGTGGTCAAGGCGAAAACGACTTAATCCCTTCCGTCCCCTTTTTTGGGGTCAGCGGCGGCTGATGGTGAAGGCGGTGCCGTCCACGCCCAGATCCCAGCCTTCGCCGGTGCCGGACAGGGCCAGCGAGATGTCGCCCTTGGTCATCACCTGCGCGTTGCTGGACTTCACCGCACCCGCGTGCGCGCCAACCGATGCGTAGGTCCCCAGCAGTTCATTGACGCTGACCGCACCGGTGAAACTGCCCCGGCCATTGGTGATCTTCGATTTACCCACCGTCAGGCCGCCCCCCTTCATCTGGATGCGTACCGGCAGGCTGGCACCGTTGCTGCAGGTGACCGTGCCGTTGCCGGAGGCGGTCTTGTAGATCAGCGACCAGCCGGACAGGTTGTAGCGAAGCTGGCAGTCGAGATTGCCGGCGGCGTGCGCGGCCGGGGCCAGCGACGCGGCAGACAGGGCCAGCAGCAGGGCGAAGGGCTTGTTCATGGCGGGACTTCCAGATCGTTCGGACTGCTGGCGAATCTAGCAGCGCGCGCGTGCACGATGGATGCACGCGCGCGTACAGGTGCGGCCAACATTCAGCCGCCGTCCGGCTGGCTCAGGCCTGCTCGTCCAGATGGAACGCATCGGCATCGAGCATCGCCGGGAAGCGTGCGCGGTGCGCGGCCAGCGCCTCGGCCGAAATGGTGGTGGTCACCACCTGCTCGCGCTCGCGGATCTCCACCTGCGGCTGGCCGAGGAAATCGATCACCGCGCTGTCGCCTGCATAGTGCAGCTGGTTGCCATCCACGCCCACGCGGTTCACTGCAGCCACGAAACACAGGTTCTCGATCGCCCGCGCGCGCAGCAGGGTCTTCCACGCATAGGCACGCGCCGAGGGCCAGTTGGCGACGAAGATCTGCAGGTCGAAGTCCAATTGCTCGGGACGCTCGACGTTGTAGCGGTTGCGGCAGAACACCGGGAAGCGCAGGTCGTAGCAGACCTGCGGATTGATCCGCCAGCCCTTCCATTCCACGCTCAGGCGCTCGCGACCGGCGGCATAGCGTTCGTGCTCGCCGCCGTAGCGGAACAGGTGACGCTTGTCGTAGTACTGCAGCCCGCCATCGGGTGTGGCGAACAGCAGGCGGTTGTACACGCCCTCGCCATCGCGCAGCTGCACGCTGCCGATCACCGCCGCGTTCAACGCCCGGGCCTGCTCGCGCACCCAGGCCACAGTCGCGCCGTCCATGCCTTCGGCCTGGGCGATGGCATCGTTGGAGAAGCCACTGGTGAAGGTCTCCGGCAGGATCACCAGGTCGGTGTTGCCGGCCAACGGCGCCAGCAGCGCGCCGTAGTATTCACGATTGCCCGCCGGGTCATGCCAGCGGGTATCGCCCTGGACGAGGGAAATGCGCAGGTCCTGCATCATCGCTGCTCCGCTCAAAGAAGGCGCAGGCGTTCGATCGCCGCGTCCATGGTCGCTTCATTCTTGGCAAAGCACAGGCGCACCAGGCGCTGGCCAGCCGGGGGATTCTCGTAGAACGGCGACAGCGGGATGGCGGTCACGCCCTTCTCGATGGTCAGCCACTTCACGAACTCGTGATCCGGCAGGTCGCTGATGGCCGAGTAGTCGACCAGCTGGAAGTAGCCTCCCGGCACCGGCAGCGGCTTCAGGCGGGTACCGGCCAGCTGCTCGCGGAAGCGATCGCGCTTGGCCTGGTAGAACGCGCCCAGCTCCAGGTGGTGTTCCGGCTCGTCACGGATCATCGCGGCGAAGCCGTACTGCGCCGGGCCAAAGCTGGTAAAGGTGTTGTACTGGTGCACCTTGCGGAACTCGGCGGTCAGCGCCGACGGCGCGATCGCGTAGCCGATCTTCCAGCCGGTGCAGTGGTAGGTCTTGCCGAAGCTGGAAATGACGAACGCGCGCTCGCGCAGTTCCGGGTAGCGCAGCACCGATTCATGACGGCGGCCGTCATAGATGATGTGCTCGTACACTTCATCGGAGATCAGGTAGATCTGCGTGCCGCGCAGCAGCTCGGTCAGCGCCTGCATGTCCTGCGCCGACAGCATCGCGCCGGACGGATTGTGCGGGGTGTTGACGATCAGCATGCGGGTGCGCGGAGTGATTGCCGCACGCACGCGATCCCAATCGACCGCGAAGGTCTGCGGATCGAGCGACACATGCACCGCCCTGGCGCCGGCCAGGTCGATCGCCGGCTCATAGCAGTCATACGCCGGGTCGAGCACGATCACTTCCTCGCCGGCACGCACCACGGCGTGGATGGCATTGAAGATCGCCTCGGTGCCGCCGCTGGTGACGGTGATCTCGCTGTCCGCGTCGATCTGTGCGCCATAGCAGTCCAGCGCCTTCTGCGCGATCGCCTGGCGCAGCGGCGCCACGCCGGTCATCGGCGGGTACTGGTTCAGACCGGCAGCCATCGCCCTGGCGGTCTCGTCGATCAGGCGCTGCGGCGCGGAAAAGTCCGGGAAACCCTGGCCCAGGTTGACCGCGCCGTGTTCGGCGGCGAGCTGGGACATCACGGTGAAGATCGTGGTACCGACCTTGGGCAGCTTGGTGTTGGGTTGCATCGGCCTGGGGAGTATGGGGAGACGGATCCCCGAGTTTACGCAATCCCTGCTTCGGTAGTGCCGGCCGCCGGCCGGCAACCTCGGCTGGCAGATGGGGAAATTGCCGGCCAGCGGCCGGCACTACCATCTGAATTCACCGCTACAATTGCCGCCGCACTCCGGCATGAAGACCCCTGCCCCTTGAACACCCCTGCATTGCTGGCCGCCAGTGGCCTGAGCTTCTCCCGCAATGACGAGCCGGTGTTCGGCCCGCTGGACTTCCACGTGGACGCCGGCGAAGCCCTGCTGGTGCAGGGTGGCAACGGTGCCGGCAAGACCACGCTGCTGCGCGTGCTGGCCGGCCTGGCCCGGCCCGGTGCCGGCCAGGTACGGATCGACGGCAAGCCGGCCAGCAATGCCGAGCGGGCGCGCTACGTCGCCTATCTCAGCCACCTGCCCGCGCTGAAGCCGGACCTGGATACGCTGGAGAACCTGCACTTCCTGTGCGGCCTGCACGGCCGCCGTGCGCGGCAGATGCCGGGCAACGCGCTGGCCATCGTCGGCCTGGCCGGCTACGAAGACACCCTGGTGCGTCACCTGTCCGCCGGGCAGAAGCGGCGCCTGGCGCTGGCGCGCATCTGGCTGTCGCCGGCGCCGCTGTGGCTGCTCGACGAACCCTATGCCAACCTCGACCTGGAGGGCATCACCCTGGTCAACCGGATGATCTCGGCGCACCTGCGCGCCGGTGGCGCAGCGCTGGTCACCACCCATGGCGCGTATGCCGCACCGCCGGTGCGCACCCGCCAGCTCGACCTCGGTGGTGCCGCATGATCGCGCCGGGTACCGAACCGGGCCTGTGGCAGACCGCCGGCGCCCTGCTCAAGCGCGATCTGCGCCTGCTCTGGCGCCGTCGCGGCGATGCGCTGCAGCCGCTGCTGTTCGCAGTGCTGGTGGTGGTGCTGTTCGCGCTGGCCCAGGGCCGCGAACCAGAACTGCTGAGCGCCACCGCCGGCGCCGTGCTGTGGCTTGCGGTGCTGCTGGCCGGGCAGCTGTCGCTGGATTCGCTGTTCCGTTCCGATGCTGAAGACGGCTCGCTGGAGCAATGGCTGCTGGCACCGGTGCCGCTGGCCTGGCTGGTACTGGTGCGCGTGCTGCTGCACTGGGCCACCACAGCGCTGCCGTTGATCGTGGTCAGCCCGTTGCTGGCCGAAATGCTGCATCTGCCGCATGACCGGCTGCCGCTGTTGCTGGCATCGTTGCTGCTGGGAACGCCGTTGCTGAGCCTGATCGGTGGCGTGGTCGCCGCGCTGACCGTAGGCATCCGGCGCTCTGGTATTCTCGTGGCGTTGCTGTCGTTGCCGCTGTACGTGCCGGTGCTGGTGTTCGGCGCAGGCAGCCTGGCGGCGGCCGGACGCGGACAGGATCCGGTCGGTGCACTGCTGATGCTGGGCGCCGGCCTGCTGGTCGCGCTGGTGCTGGCACCGCTGGCCACTGCTGCTGCAATACGCATTTCTCTGAGTTGACCGAGCTGAGAGCCAATCCACCCCTGCTGGATAGCCGCCACGCATGAATCCGATTGTCCGCTGGTTCCACCAACTCGGTTCACCGCCCACGTTCGACCGTTTCGCTGCCCGCTGGTCGCGGGTGTTCTACCTCGCTGCGGTGCCGGTGCTGCTGGTCGGCATCTGGCAGGCGCTGCTGGTGGTGCCGCCGGAGGCCCGGCAGCTGGACAGCTTCCGCATCCTCTACATCCACGTGCCCAGCGCCTGGATGAGCCTGTTCGTGTTCGCGCTGATGGCGCTGTATGCCGCCATCGCACTGATCTGGCGGATCAAGGTCTGCGAGATCCTGGCCATGGCCTGCGCGCCGATGGGCGCCGGCTTCACCCTGATCACCCTGCTCACCGGCAGCATCTGGGGCAAGGGCACCTGGGGCACCTGGTGGGATTGGGACCCGCGCATGACCAGTGAACTGGTGCTGCTGTTCCTGTACCTGGGCGTGATCGGCCTGTACCACGCCATCGAAGACCGCCGCAGCGCCGCGCGCGCGGCCGGACTGCTGGCCATCGTCGGTGTCAGCCTGCTGCCGGTGATCCGCTACTCGGTGGACTGGTGGGGTGGCCTTCACCAGCGCCAGTCGATCAATGTATTTGGTGACTCGGCGATCAGCAGCGCGATGATCGCGCCGCTGTGGTGGATGGTGATCGGCACCAAGTTCTGGTTCGCCGGTTCGGTGCTGGCCAAGGCGCGCGCCGACAACCTCGACCGCGAGGCGGGCAAGGCCTGGGTCGGTGGCCGCGTCGATTCAGAGCGCCCGGCCCGGGAGGCCCAGCCATGACCCACCTGCCCTATGTGATCGGTGCCTACGCCGTGTTCGTGCTGGTGCTCGGCGCCGATGTCCTCGGTTCGTGGCTGCGCCTGCGCGTGGCGCGCCGCCTGGCACTGGCCCGGCAGCAACGGCAGCAGACCCGCGCCGGCAAGCAGGACGCAGCGGCCTCGCTGCCGACGGAGCTGGAACGATGACGCCGGTGCAGCGTCGCCGCCTGGCCTGGGTACTGCTGGCCCTGCTTGCCTCCGGCCTGGCCACCGCACTGGTGGCGATGGCGTTGGAGCGCAACATCGCCTATCTGTACACGCCCGCCGAAGTACTGCGCGGCGATGTCGATGCACAGACGCGCTTCCGCTTGGGCGGCATGGTGGTGAAGGGATCCTTCAACCGCCCGGTCGGCTCGCTGGAGGCACGCTTCGAGGTGACCGACGGCGATGCACAGCTGCCCGTGGCCACCTCACGGATCCTGCCGGACATGTTCGCCGAAGGCACGGCGGTGGTCGCCAGTGGCCGCCTGCAGGATGGCGTGTTCGTCGCCGACGAAGTGCTGGCCAAGCACGATGAAAAATATGTGCCGAAGGAAGTGGCCGACAAGATGGGCGACGCCCATCGCAAGCATGACGTGCCGGTAACGGCGCCCGAGGTGCGTTGAGTGCTGCCCGAACTGGGTCAGATCCTGCTGTTGTGCGCGCTGCTGGCCTCGCTGCTGCAGACCGCCCTGCCGCTGGCCGGTGCACATCGCAACCATGCCGCATGGATGGCGGTGGCACGACCGGCCGCCTTCGCGCAGTTGCTGCTGCTGGCCGGTGCGTTCGCGGTGCTCACCGCCGCATTCGTGCAGCAGGACTTCTCGGTGCGCTATGTCGCCGAGAATTCCAACTCACTGCTGCCGATGATCTACCGCTACTCGGCGGTGTGGGGTGCGCACGAAGGCTCGCTGCTGATGTGGGCGCTGGTGCTGGCACTGTGGACCGGCGCGGTGGCGCTGTTCTCGCGGCACCTGCCGGCGCCGGTGCAGGCGCGCGTGCTGGCGGTGATGGGCATCGTCAGCGTCGGCTTCCTCGCGTTCCTCATCTTCACCTCCAACCCGTTCCTGCGCCTGAACCCGGCGCCGCTGGAAGGCCGCGACCTCAACCCGCTGCTGCAGGACCCGGGCCTGATCATTCACCCGCCGATGCTGTACCTGGGCTACGTCGGCTTCGCGGTGCCCTTCGCCTTCGCCGTGGCCGCACTGCTGGAAGGCCGCATCGACGCGCGCTGGCTGCGCTGGACGCGGCCGTGGACCAACGTGGCCTGGGGCTTTCTGACCCTCGGCATCGCGCTGGGCAGCTGGTGGGCCTACTACGAGCTGGGCTGGGGCGGCTGGTGGTTCTGGGACCCGGTGGAGAACGCCAGCTTCATGCCCTGGCTGGTCGGTGCGGCACTGATCCACTCACAGGCCGTCACTGAAAAGCGCGGCACCTTCGGCAGCTGGACCCTGCTGCTGGCGATCGCCGCCTTCGCGCTGTCGCTGCTGGGCACGTTCCTGGTGCGCTCGGGCGTGCTGACCAGCGTGCATTCGTTCGCCGCCGATCCCTCGCGCGGCCTGTTCATCCTGATCTTCCTGTCGCTGCTGGTCGGCGGCAGCCTGCTGCTGTACGCACTGCGCGCCAGCCAGCTGAGCGTGGATGCCGACGATCCGCGCCGCGGCTTCACCGCCACCTCGCGCGAAACCCTGCTGCTGGCCAACAACCTGCTGCTGGCCACGGCCTGCGCGATGGTGCTGCTGGGCACGTTGTACCCGCTGCTGGCCGACGCGCTGTCACTGGGCAAGATCTCGGTCGGGCCACCCTACTTCGGCAGCCTGTTCCTGCTGCTGATGGCACCGATGGTGCTGCTGCTGCCGTTCGGGCCGCTGGTGAAGTGGCAGCGTGACCAGCCCTCGCGCGCCTTCGCGCTGCTGGCGCCCTGGCTGGGCCTGGCGGTGGTGCTCGGTGCATTGGCCTGGTGGCAGGCGCCGCAGAACGGCTGGAAGGCCGGCATCGGTGTGGCCGCCGCCGCCTGGGTCGGGCTCGGTACCGCGCGCTTTGTCTGGCAGCGGCTGCGCGGCAATGGCCGCTTCACCGCCGAAATGCTCGGCATGATTGTTGCCCACACCGGCATTGCGGTGTTCCTGGCGGGCGCACTGCTGGTGGAAGCCCTGAACGTGCAGCGCGAAGTGGCGCTGGCACCGGGCCAGCAGCTGGTGGTCGGCCGTTACGAGGTGCGCTTCGAGGGCGTGGACCACCGCGAAGGCCCGAACTTCATCGCCGACCGTGGTCATCTGCGGGTGTTCCGCAACGGCCATGAACAGGCCCTGCTGCATCCGGAGAAGCGCCAGTACGCCAGCGGCGGCCAGGTGATGACCGAAGCCGGCATCGATGCACGCTTCGATGGCGATGTCTACGTGGCATTGGGCGAGCCGCTGGGCAACAATGCATGGGCGGTGCGGGTGCATATCAAGCCGTTCGTGCGCTGGATCTGGCTGGGCGCGCTGCTGATGGCCCTGGGCGGATTCATCACCGCCGCTGACCGCCGTTTCCGTCGTCCGTAGGAGTTTCCATGTCCGAGTCCCCCGCCCCGCGCCCCTCCCGCCCGCTGCCGCCGGTAGCCATCGTGATCGGCGTGCTGTTCTTCTTCGGCCTGCTCGGGCTGATGATCTACGGGGTGATGAAATCGGGCGACCCGCAGCGTGACGTGCTGCCTTCGGCACTGATCGACAAGCCCGCGCCGGCGTTCGCGCTGCCGGTGCTGCACGACCCGGACATGATCGTGCGCAGCGATGAGCTGCGCGGCGCCCCCTACCTGCTGAACGTGTGGGGCAGCTGGTGCGCGGCCTGCCGCGAGGAACACCCGGTGCTGACCCGTTTCGCCGAGAGCAAGCGCGTGCGCGTGATCGGCTACAACTGGAAGGACGACCCGACCGACGCACTGCACTGGCTGGAACAGCTGGGCAATCCGTTCATGGTGGTGCTCAGCGATGTCGAGGGACGTACCGCGATCGACTGGGGCGTGACCGCTGCGCCGGAGACCTTCCTGGTCGATGGCAGCGGCGTGGTGCGCTGGAAGTACAGCGGTGCGATGACCCAGCGTGTGGTCGACGAGAAGCTGATCCCGGCGCTGGAAAAGATCGAAAAGGCGCAGGGCAATGCCGGCACTACCCTGCATACGGCACCGTAACCCGATGCGCTGGCTGCTGGTGCTGCTGCTGATGCTGCCACTGGCCACGCTGGCCCAGCAGCCGCTGCACGACCCGCAGCCGCTGCAGTTCCGCGATGGCGCCGAAGAGCGTCGCTTCCATGACCTGGCCGCGCAGCTGCGCTGCGTGCAGTGCCAGAACCAGTCGCTGGCCGACTCCAATGCCCAGATTGCCCAGGACCTGCGCCGCGAGGTGCTGCAGCTGATGCAGCAGGGCCACGACGATGCGCAGATCAAGCAGTTCCTGGTGGCCCGCTATGGCGAGTTCGTGCTCTACCAGCCGCCGCTGCAGCCGGGCACCTGGCTGCTGTGGGGCGGCCCGTTGCTGGTACTCGGTGCCGGTGCGCTGGTGGTGCTGGGCATCGTCCGCCGCCGCGGGCGCACGGTGGCTGCCGCACCGGCCGGCAAGGACGATGAAGGAGACGGCTGGTGAACGTGTGGCTGCCGACAATGGCCGGAGCCGTGGCAGCACTGATGGCGGTGCTGGTGCTGTGGCCGCTGCGCCACCACGGCCGCAAAGGGTTTTTCGTGGGTGTGCTCGCACTCGGCGTTGCCGGTACCTGCCTGTATGTGCTGGTGGGTGATCCCCGTGCTGCGCAGCTGAAACCGGCAGCCACGGTGGCGACCTTGCACGATGGGGTGCAGGCCCTGCAGGACGCACTGAAGCGCGATCCGCAGCGTGCCGATGGCTGGGCCCTGCTGGGCCGTTCGCAGGCCGAACTGGGCGACGCTCCCGCCGCGGCCGCCGCGTTCGCCCGCGCCGCAGCGCTCGCCCCCGATGATCCGGGAGTGCTGGTGGAAGCGGCGCAGGCGCGTGCCCAGGCCGACCCGGGCAAGCAGTTCGATGACACCGCCGTGGCCTGGTTGCAGCAGGCTCGATCACTGGCCCCGGACGCGGAGCGGGCCAGCTGGTTGCTGGGCATCGCCCTGCGCCAGCGTGGCCGCAATGCCGAGGCCGCCGATGTATGGAGCAGTTTGCTGCCACGGCTGGAACCCGGTGCCGCGCAGGCGTTGCAGGCGCAGATTGCCATCGCCCGTGAGGCGGCCGGCCAGTCCGCCGAGGCAACGGTTGCAGCGGCGCCGGCATTGCTGCAGGTACGTGTGCAGTTGCCGGCCATGAAAGCGGCCGAGTGGCCGGCCAGCACCCAGGTGTTCGTGCTGGCGCGTGCCGTCGGCGGGCCGCCGATGCCGGTGGCCGCACGCAAGCTGCCACTGGCCGGCTTCCCGGCCACAGTCGGGCTGGGCGACGCCGACAGCCCGATGCCCACCGCACCGCTGTCGGCGCACCGCGAAGTGGAAGTGCTGGCGCGCATCTCGCGCAGCGGCAGCGCCAACCGGAGCGAAGATGACCTGCAGAGCGTCCCGGTAAAGGTGAGCCTGCCTCATGAAGGCGTCGTGGAGCTGCGGTTTCCGTAGCGCACCGCGCGGTAGTGCCGGCCGCCGGCCGGCAACCACGCAGGCGCATCAAGGTTCATGAGGTTGCCGGCCAGCGGCCGGCACTACCGTGTCGATCGCCAATGGAAACCAGCGTGTCGCCAGCTGCACATGCCGCCCCGCTAGAATGCCCTCATGACCGAATTCATCCCGCCCGGCACGCGTTTCCACGCCCTGCCCTCGCCGTTCCCGTTCAAGCGCGGTGGCGCCCTGCACGGCGCACGCGTGGCCTTCGAAACCTGGGGAACGCTGGCCACCGATGGCAGCAACGCGATCCTGATCGTCACTGGCCTTTCCCCGGACGCGCATGCCGCCGCCAATGAGGCCAACCCGGCACCGGGCTGGTGGGAAGCGATGGTCGGCCCGGGCAAGCCGATCGATACCGACCGCTGGTTTGTGGTGTGCGTCAATTCGCTGGGCAGCTGCAAAGGTTCGACCGGCCCGGCCTCGCTCAACCCCGCCACTGGCCAGCCCTACCGCCTCGATTTCCCCGAGCTGTCGATCGAAGACGGTGCCCGTGCCGCCGTCGAGGTCGTGCGTGCGCTGGGCATCACCCAGCTGGCCTGCGTGGTCGGCAATTCGATGGGCGGCATGACCGCATTGGCCGTGCTGATGCTGCACCCGGGCATCGCACGCAGTCACATCAACATCTCCGGCAGTGCGCAGGCGCTGCCGTTCTCGATCGCGATCCGCTCGCTGCAGCGCGAGGCGATCCGCCTCGACCCGCGCTGGAATGGCGGCCACTACGACGACGCCGAATACCCCGAGTCCGGCATGCGCATGGCGCGCAAGCTGGGCGTGATCACCTATCGCTCCGCACTGGAATGGGACGGCCGATTCGGCCGCGTGCGGCTGGATTCGGACCAGGCCGACGACGATCCGTTCGGCCTGGAATTCCAGGTGGAAAGCTACCTGGAAGGCCACGCGCGTCGCTTCGTGCGCTTCTTCGATCCCAACTGCTACCTGTACCTGAGCCGTTCGATGGACTGGTTCGACCTGGCCGAGTACGCCGATGGCGACGTGCTGGCCGGGCTGGCGAAGATCCGGGTGGAGAAGGCGCTGGCCATCGGCGCCAACACCGACATCCTGTTCCCGGTGCAGCAGCAGCAACAGGTCGCCGACGGCCTGCGTGCCGGTGGTGCCGAGGCGCGCTTCATCGGCCTGGAATCGCCGCAGGGCCATGATGCGTTCCTGGTCGATTTCGAGCGGTTCGGCCCGGCCGTGCGCGACTTCCTCGACGCGCTGTAAGTGGGCTGGCGGCGCAACCTGGCGCTGGCCGCGTTCGGCGCCTTGATCGCATTGATGATCAGCGGCGTGCTGCCGCTGTGGCTGGGCGGCGGGTGCCTGCTGGTCAGCGCAGTGTCGTTCGGGCTGTACGGCCACGACAAACGCGCGGCCCAGCGAAAGCAATGGCGGATTCCCGAACGCACGCTGCAGCTGCTGGCGTTCGCCGGCGGCTGGCCCGGCGCGCTGCTCGGCCAGGCCGTATTCCGCCACAAGCACCGCAAGGCCGCATTCCAATGGGTGTTCTGGCTGTGTGTGCTGGCCAACGTGGCCTCGATCGCGGTGCTGCTGCGCGAGTTTTCGCGATAACCCTCGCAATCGGTAGTGCCGGCCAGCGGCCGGCACTACCATTCACGCTTCGCGGACCAGCACCCCATCACGCATCCGGTACTGCGCATCCACCACGCCTCCGGGCAGATCATCGTGGGTGATCATCAGCAGGCTGCGACCGTCCAGCAGCGCGGAAAGATCCTGCAACAGCGCGCGCGCCGTATCCACGTCCAGGCCTTCGGTCGGTTCGTCCAGCAGCAGGATCGGCGCGTTGCGCAGCAGCGCACGCGCCAGTGCCAGGCGCCGCGCCTGGCCAGCCGACAGCGTCGCGCCGTTCTCGCCCACCCAGGTCTGCAGGCCACCGTTGTGCTCGGCCCATTCGCCCAGGCGTACCCGGCGCAGCACCGCCCACAGCGCGGCGTCGCTGGCATCGGGATCGCCCAGCCGCAGATTCTCGGCCACCGTTCCGGCAAACACCGGTGCGTTCTGCGGCAGCCAGGCCAGCTGCCGATGCCATTCGGCCTGGGCGAAATCGCGCAGATCACGGCCGCCATAGGTCAACCGTCCCTGCTGCGGATCCCACAGGCGCAGCAGCAGACTGGACAGCGTGGTCTTGCCGCAGCCACTGTCACCGCGCACGGCAATGCGTTCGCCCGGCGCCAGGGTCAGCTGTACACCGGCCAGTACCGGCCGCGCTGCACCCGGCCACTGGAAGTGCACGTCATTCCAGTGCACACGCGCCGCCTGCGGCACCGGCTGCGGCGCCTGCGGGTCCTCCACCGTCAGCGGCTGCTCGACAATGGCCTGCAGGCGATCGGCGGCGATGCGCCCGGATTGCAGCGACTGCCAGGCCAGGCCCATGCCCGCCCATAGCTCGATCAGCGCGACGGTGAGGAAGACCAGGCCGGCCGCCATTTCCGCCGCGATGCGCTGCTGCTCGGCAGCGTGCAGGGCCAGTGCCAGCATGGCCACCAGCCCAAGCCCGGCGACCAGCCCATGCAGCGTGGAGCCGGCAATCAATCGCCAGCGCCGGCGCCGGTCGCGCGAGGCCAGCTGCTTGGCCGCCACCCGCACCTTCAGCTGCCACGCTGCATCGGCATGCAGCGCGGCCAGATCGCCCACGCCTTCCAGCCCCTCGAAGGCGGCGGTGCGCAGCGCGGCGCGATGCGCGGCGCGGTCGGCCTCTTCATCATCGCGGCCGCGCACGCCCAGCCACGGCACACCGAAGGCGATCAGCACCGCCAGTACCGCCAGCAGCAGCGCCGCTGATGGCAGGATCATCGCCGCCGAAGCAATCGCCACCAGCGACAATCCGCCCAGCGCCAGCAGCGGACCGATGGCGCGCACCAGCAGGCCATCGACCTCACCGATGTCACCGAGCAGGCGTGCCAGCAGGTCGCCGGTACGGGTGGCGCCCAGCCGGGCCGGTGCCAGCGGCAGCGCGCGGCGGAAGAACCACACGCGCAGGTCGCGGGCGATGCGCAGGGTGGCGTCGTGGCCAACCAGCTTCTCGAAGTAGCGCGACACGATCCGGGCCATGGTCAGGCCACGGATACCGGCCGACGGTGAGAAGAAGTTGAAGCCCTGGCCGAGCCCGGCCGCACCGGCCAGCGCAGCCGCGGTGAGGAAACCACCGGACAGGCCCAGCAGTGCGGTACCGGCCAGCATCGTGGTCCACAGCAGCAGCACGGTCAGCAGCAGGCGCGGCCGATGGCGCAGGAACACCGCGCGCAGCGAATCGGGCGAACGGTTCATGCGCGCACCGCCTGCGCCGGTTCGACCAGGCGACCTTCTGGCAGCAGCAGGCAGCGGTCGGCCCAGGCGATCACGGTCGGGCTGTGGGTGGCCACCACCACACTGCGCCCGCGCGCATACGCGGCCAGGCTGCGCAGCAGTGCCGCTTCGGTATCGGCATCGAGGAAGGCGGTGGGTTCGTCCAGCAGCAGCACCTGCGGGTCGCGCAGCAGCAAGCGGGCCAGGGCGATGCGTCGTGCTTCGCCACCGGACAGGCCGAAACCGCGCTCGCCGATCACCGTATCCAGCCCCTGCGGCAGGCGCTGTGCGAACTGCAGCACCTGCGCGGCCTCGGCGACCGCACGCAGGCGCGCGTCGGTGGCCCCGGGATCGGCCAGCCGCAGGTTGTCGGCGATGCTGCCGTGGAACAGGTACGGGCGCTGGCTGGCATAGGCCACCTGGACGCCGGGGCGCACCTGCAACTTTCCGGCGCGCGGCGGCAACCAGCCGGCCAGCGCTTCCAGCAGCGTGCTCTTGCCACTGCCACTGGGGCCGACCAGGGCCAGCCGCTGTCCCGGCTCCAGCAGCACGTCCAGATTCTGCAGTACATCCTGCGGCGCACCCAGCGGGCGCAGCACCAGGCCGCGCGCCTGCAGTGGCGGCAATGCGGCCTCGGCCGGCTCCACCGCCAGCGGTACGGTCTCGTTCTCGACCAGGTTCTGCTCATCGGGCAACGACTGCAGCAGACGCTCTACTTCGGCCGCGGCGGCCAAGGCATTGGCGCGGTCGTGGTAGTGCGCGGCCAGGCGCCGCAGCGGGGCGTAGAACTCCGGGGCCAGCAGCAGGCAGAACAGACCGGCGCCGAGGCTCGGCACGCTGGCGTGCAGCGACATCATGCCCAGGTAGCTCAGGCCCAGGTACAAGGCCACCATCGCCACACTCACCGAGGCAAAGAATTCCAGCACCGTGGACGACAGGAAAGCGATGCGCAGCACCTTCAGGGTACGCACGCGCACGCCCTCGGCCGCCGCCTCGATGCCCTCCAGCTCGGCCTCGCCGCGGCCATACAGGCGCAGCAGGCCCAGTCCCTTGATGCGGTCGGCGAAATGGCCACTCATCCGCGCCAGCTCTCCCAGCTGCGCACGGCCGGCGGCCTCGGCGCCCCACCCCACCAGCATCATGAAGAACGGCACCAGCGGTGCGGTGAACAGCAGGATCAGCGCCACCACCCAGTCGACCCAGGCCACTGCGGCCAGGATCAGCAGCGGGACCACCACCACTTCGGTCCGTACCGGCAGGAAACCACTGTAATAATTCTCAATCGCATCGCCGTGATGCAGCATCAGTTCGCCCAGCTCGCCGGTGCGGCGCTGGCGCAGCCATAGCGGGCCATGGCCCAGCAGGCGGGCGAACACACGCTCGCGCAATGCCAGCCGTGCGGCATCGGCCACATCGCCGGCCGCCGCCTGGGTGGCGCTGCCCAACAGGGTACGCAGCACCAGAATCAGCGCCAGCGCACCCAATACCGGCAGCCCCGACGCCAGCGCGGCATGCTCCACCAGCACCTGCTGCACCAGCCAGGCGATGCTGGCGGCCTGCCCGATCAGCAACGCGCCCGACACGCTGATGCACAACGCGGCCAGGCGCTGACGACCGCGTGCGGGCCGCGCCAGATCGGCCAGCCAGGCCGTGCGCGCGCGCCGCTGACGGGTGGTTTCAGCGTCCGGGGACAGACTGGCGGAAGTCGTTTCGGCAGCGCTCAAGGGGTCTTCACGGTCAACGGGGGAGACACGGCATTGTAGGCGCAGGCAACAGCCCGCCCCTGCGGCCGGCGGTCGCAGTCTTCATCGGGTTCGCATACGATCCCTTCGCAGACCTGTTCATACATTGATCTGGATCAAGGCTTTCTGAAGTAGTCGGTCACATCATTCACGTCGTAGACCACCCTTCCCGCCACCTGCAACGGCACTATCCAACGAGGTAGCCAGGCCATGATTGATCAGACAGTCGTAGAACTGTCGCGGCTGCAATTCGCGCTGACCGCGATGTACCACTTCCTATTCGTACCGCTCACCCTCGGCCTGTCCTTCATGGTGGCCATCATGGAGAGCGTGTACGTGATGACCGGCAAGGAGATCTGGCGCAGGATGACCCTGTTCTGGGGCGTCCTGTTCGGCATCAACTTCGCCATGGGCGTCGCTACCGGCATCGTCATGGAATTCCAGTTCGGCATGAACTGGTCCTACTACAGCCACTACGTCGGCGACATCTTCGGTGCGCCGCTGGCCATCGAAGGCCTGATGGCGTTCTTCCTGGAAGCCACCTTCGTCGGCCTGTTCTTCTTCGGCTGGAACCGCCTGAGCAAGGTCAAGCACCTGATGGTGACCTGGCTGATGGCGCTGGGCACCAACCTGTCGGCAATCTGGATCCTGATCGCCAACGGCTGGATGCAGAACCCGACCGGTGCGGTGTTCAACCCGGAAACCATGCGCATGGAAGTGGTCGACTTCATGGCGGTGGTGTTCAACCCGGTGGCGCAGGCCAAGTTCGTGCATACCGTCAGCGCCGGCTACGTGACCGGTGCGGTGTTCGTGATGGCGATCAGTGCCCTGTTCCTGCTGCGCAACAAGCACAAGGACCTGGCCCGTCGTTCGTTCGCGGTCGCCGCGGCGTTCGGCCTGCTGTCCTCGCTGTCGGTGGTGGTGCTGGGTGACGAGAGCGGTTACGCCGCCAGCGAACACCAGAAGATGAAGCTGGCCGCGATCGAAGCGATGTGGGAAACCGAGCGTGCGCCGGCCGACTTCACCGCCTTCGGCATCCCGAACCAGACGACCCACCAGAACGACTACGCGGTAAAGATCCCGTACCTGATGGGCCTGATCGCCACCCGTTCGTTGAACCAGCCGATCCCGGGCATCCTGGAACTGGTCGAGCGTGCCGAACACCGCGTGCGTGGCGGCCAGCTGGCCTACGGTGCGCTGGAACGCCTGCGTGCCAACAAGAACGACGTCGAAGCGCGCGAGATGTTCGACCGCCACTGGCAGGATCTGGGCCATGGCCTGCTGCTCAAGCGCTACCGCGATGACATCCTCAACGCCACCCCGCAGGAAATCTCGCAGGCGGCGATGGATACCGTGCCGCGCGTGATGCCGCTGTTCTGGACCTTCCGCGTGATGGCCGGCCTCGGCTTCTACCTGATCGCCTTCTTCGCACTGGCCTTCTACTACTCCTGCCGCAACAACTTCCAGGACAAGCGCTGGTTCCTCAAGGTGGCCCTGTGGACGCTGCCGGCACCGTGGATCGCCATCGAATGCGGCTGGTTCGTGGCCGAGTACGGTCGCCAGCCGTGGGCGGTTGATGGCGTGCTGCCAACGTTCTATGCGGCATCGGGCCTGGCCTTGCACGAAATCGTGCTGACCCTGGCCGGCTTCACCGCGATCTACACCGCGCTGATCGTGGTCGAGATCAAGCTGATGCTCAAGGCGATCCGCAAGGGTCCGGACGAGGTGCTGCCGTCGCTGCAGTCGCCCCAGCCGCATGCTTCCCACAATGCCTCGGCGCCCGCCGCCGGCCAGGCCTGAGGCAGGAGAACCACGATGGATTTCATTCTTCTGGACTACACCACGCTGCGCGTGATCTGGTGGCTGCTGCTCGGCATCCTGCTGATCGGCTTTGCCGTGATGGATGGTTTTGACCTGGGCGTGGGCACCCTGCTGCCCTTCGTCGCCCGCAACGATGCCGAGCGCCGCCTGGTGATCAACACCATCGGCCCGGTCTGGGAAGGCAACCAGGTGTGGCTGGTGCTGGGCGGTGGTGCGATCTTCGCCGCGTGGCCGCCGCTGTACGCGGTCAGCTTCTCCGGGTTCTACCTGGCGATGTTCGTGATCCTGTTCGCGCTGATCCTGCGTCCGGTCGGCTTCAAGTTCCGCAGCAAGATGCCCAGCGAACGCTGGCGCAACACCTGGGACTGGGCGCTGTTCATCGGTGGCTTCATCCCGGCGCTGATCATGGGCGTGGCGGTGGGCAATGTGCTGCTGGGCGTGCCGTTCCACTTCGATGACAGCATGCGCATCTTCTACACCGGTTCGTTCTTCGGTCTGCTGATGCCGTTCGCGCTGCTGGCCGGCCTGCTCAGCGTGTCGATGCTGGTCGCCCACGGTGCCGCCATGCTGGTGATCAAGACCGACGGCCCGGTGGCCGAGCGTGCGGCCCGCTTCGGCAGCATCGCCGCGATCATCGCCTTCGTGCTGTTCGCGGTGGGCGGTGCCTGGGTGGCCTTCGGCCTGCCCGGCTACCAGATCACCTCGCAGGTGGTCACCGATGGCGCCACCAACCCGCTGCTGAAGACCGCCGAACTCGGCGCCGCCGGTGGCTGGATGCGCAACTACAGCACGATGCCGGCCACGATCCTGGCGCCGCTGCTGGGCCTGGCTGGCCTGCTGGCCAGCGCGGTGCTGCTGCGCGCCCGTCGCGGCGGTCTGGCCTTCATCGCCTCCGGTGCGGCCATCGCCGGCATCATCCTGACCGTCGGCTTTGCCATCTTCCCGTTCCTGCTGCCGTCCTCGAGCCAGCCCACCTCCAGCCTGACCGTGTGGGACGCCTCGTCCAGCCACCTGACCCTGTGGATCATGCTGCTGGCCACGGCGGTGTTCCTGCCGATCATCCTCGCCTACACCACCTGGGTGTACCGCGTGCTGAAGGGCAAGACCACCAGCGAAGAGATGGGCAACAACCCGAACGCATACTGATTGACGGTGTGCCGGGCCACGCTCGGCACACCCCTTGAACAAAGGAGATTGACCATGTGGTATTTCGCCTGGATTCTCGGTGCCGGCCTCGCCTCGACGGTGGCCATCCTCAACGGCATGTGGTTCGAAGCCCGCGAGCAGAACCGCATCGAGAAGGAAAATCGTCACTGAGCCGTAAAAAAGCCTTGCCGCCTTGGCCTTCACACGGTATCTTAGGCGGCTCCTTCGGGGTGTAGCTCAGTCTGGTAGAGCGCTACGTTCGGGACGTAGAGGTCGCAGGTTCGAATCCTGTCTCCCCGACCACTCATGTGGTCGCATTGAAGCCTGGTGAAGTCGTCCAGGCTTTTTTGTTCCCTGAAGTGGCACTGCTTCGGCAGTGTGAAGAAAACAGCATTTACCCCTTGCCGCCATCGGGGTAGATCGCTAGAATAGGCGGCTCCCTTCGGGGTGTAGCTCAGTCTGGTAGAGCGCTACGTTCGGGACGTAGAGGTCGCAGGTTCGAATCCTGTCTCCCCGACCACTTCGGTGGTCACCAAGAAGCCTGGAAGACGACAGTCCTCCGGGTTTTTTTGTGCCTGTTGTTCGGGCGCCCTGCCTGTGAAGCGCTGCAACGGGGCAAGGCTGCCGCCCTGCCCCGTCACACGGCCCGACGTCAGCAGGGCCGCACGTTGAGGCCGGCGTACAGGCCCAGCGCGCGACTGGCCTGGATCAGACCCTCGATCACGCGGTCGCCCACGTCCTGGTCCGGCCCACCATCCTGCCGCGCCCGCTCGGCCGCCAGCAGAATGGCATGCACGGTGAGCAGCCCGGCCAATGCGCAATCGGCATCGGCCAGGGCCATGCAACGGCCGGGATTGAGCTGGCGTTCGGGCCAGGGCCGTCCATCGGACGCGCCCCCGCTGTCGATACCACGCAACTGCGCGACGAAGGTGATGGGCTCGCCTGCCGCGTCGGCATTGGCCGGCGCGTGACCGGTGGGCGGGAAAGAAGTATCAGAGGTCTTCATGGGCATTCTCCATGCAAGGAACACGGTGATGCCGCCAGACAAGGGCGGCGGGCGATACGTGGCTGCAAAAACCCGGCCTCAGCGTTCGGGCGGATGTGCTTGCGCACATCCCCACGCACCGCCCGCCATGGAACGCGGACGGAATGCCAGCCGGCGCCGCGCGAAGCGACGCCGGCTGGCAAGCGTAAAACACGCTGAAGCTCGGGTTTGCAGTCCCGGCCACCCTTTTCCGGTGGCATGCGAAGGTGTAAACGCCAACGCACGATGCGCCAATGGGCAAACACGCCACCGCAACAATTCGTACGATTCGCGACATTGTTGCACAGCGCCTGTAGACGTCCAGAACGAAGCGGCGCAAAGGCTTGGCGGGTGTTAAGCCACTAGCGTCGCTGTGCCTTGCAGCAGGATGAGAGTCGTGCGGATTACGTCACCCTGCGCGCGGCAGAGGCGTTGCGTGAGGGTGAGGGCCGGTCGTGGCTGTGCTCAGCCCTTGAAGTGGGGATCTGTCACCGGCAGCAGGTCGTAGCTGGCCAGATCCATTTCGACGCGGTGCACCTTGTCGACCTGCGCGTCGTCGGTGGGGTCGAACACGCCCGGTACAGAGACGATCACCGTCCCCAGGCCATCAACCGGATGGACCGAGTGTGCGTCGCGGATCTGCGCGTGGGTGATCTGCGCGGGCACGAAGCCCATCCAGCCAAAGAACTGACGGTGCTGATACAGACGCCGGCTGATCTGGTAGTTAACAAGTTCATTTTCGAGCGTTCTAGCCTTGACATCTGTACAAGCGAATTCTGGCTGAATCGCCTTCACCGATTCGATCAATGCATTGAGCATGACTGACGAAGCAGCTTCTCCGAAGGCTGCGATCCCTTTAATACTGAAACTATTGCGTCCTGATGTTGGGTTCAAGTCGAGCACAACCACACCGGGCTTTCGCCAATCCCGATCATTGTCAACGTTGGCCAGCATCAATGAAGCTCCAAGCTCTTCATAGTGGCCGAAACGGCTACGACTGCTCTCAATACGGCTCCTCATTGAACCCAGCAAGGCATCGGCGTCTTGCAGGGACACATACTTATCTGCGGGACCCGAGGGCAACGCATACCAGCTCTTCAATAATGAGTGCGTCCGCGCCAGGCTTTGGGTAAGTCCCCTGGCCCTACTCAGCACCTCCTCGGGTGTACGGGAGGTCGGCTTTGTGCGCAGATTGGCTTGAGCGCCCAGAATCATGCATTTCCTCCAAAGAACGGCTCGTACCTGCAGAGAAGTGGATCGACAAAATCCATTGTTATCGCCGCACTCATCACCCGCGGCTGCATGAAACACCACAAAAGTTTGGCTGATGCCCCGGCGATCCCAATCGCGGCACGCTGCCTATCCATTTGCTCGCGCCATGGACCGAAGACACTCTGCCGAACGAAGCCATACTTCACGTCTCCATGTTCATCCAGAAACTGGTCATACCTCCCCTTCGCCTCCACCACCGTGCAGTCCTTCAACCAGAACCCATCAAACTCGCAAGCGTTGAAGTGCCACTCCTGCACGGTGCGTGAGAACCCACCGCGTTCAAGGTAGTCAAACAACGTATCCACCGAGAACAACCGCCGATCAGGATCCGCCTTGTCGGCGACCATGAAACCAAACCGCAGTGGTGCCGAGCGTAGATTGGCGATGTACAGCTGATACTCGTAATTGATCAGATTGCTTTGGGTCACATAGCGCGGGGTCAGGGGTGGACCGATGAACCCCTCCTTCAGCAGGCACTCGTTGCACGCGGTTTCGTCGGGCATCTGCGAGCAGTCCACCTCCCGCGCCTTGACCTTCGGCTCAGCGCGCGCATCCGGCTTGGCTTCACCGCGCACCCGCCGCTGGATGCCATCCACCACATCGCGAATGCCATCGACCACGTCACCGGTGGTCGGCCCACCGTGGGGTTCCACCGGATGGCCGTCTTCATCCACGCCGCCGTTGCCGCCTCCCATGCCGGGCCCAAGCCAAGGCCGCGGGCCGATGATTCTGGTGCCCATCGTTACTCCTGGTGTCCTGCCAGATTCGACAGCAGATCAGCTGCTGCCAGATTCGGATCCTTCGCGGTGCGCATCCACATGTCCGCGGCCGGGACGGCCCGCAAGCCGCGCGCCCACGCCACGTCCGCCTTCACCCAGCGCACCAGCACCTGCAGGTGAGTGATGCGCAGCACGTAGGCGGCATGGTCATGGCTTTGCACTACCTCATCCATCAATGCGCCATCGCTCAGATGACCCACCCTGCCGGGGTACTCCTCGCGAATCTCCCGGCACAACAACTGGAAAAAGGTGGAGGGGTCAGGCAGACGCAGCAGGGCCTCCTGTAACGCGGCGTCGAACACAGCGTGCCTCCCGCATCAGCACGGGCGCAGGCTGGCACTGCAAGGGTTTGGCTGGATTGCGGCGAATACGTGACGCACATCAACCGCCGCCCTCCAGCGATGCAGATCGCGACAAATCGCGCCGACAGGACCGGGCCCCGCCAGCCACGTACAATGGCGCCTCCCCCACCCTGCCGCGTCGGCGTAGACCGATGCCGGCCCTGCATGCCAGCACTCCGGCGTGCGTCACCTGCAAGGACCACCGATGAGCTCCTCCCCTTCCGATTCGCCGTCGCTGCTGCACGGGCGCCTGCTCGCCTTCGCCGCGATCCTGCTGGCCGCAGTCAACCTGCGCACCGCCGTCACCTCGATCACGCCGCTGCTGGACGTGCTCGGCCAGCAGTTCGGCTTCGGCACCACCATGACCGGCGTGCTGGGCATGCTGCCGACCGCCTCGTTCGCCCTGTTCGGCGTGGCCACACCGGCCCTGGCACGGCGCCTGGGCCTGGAGCGCACCACGCTGCTGGCGATGGTGATGGCGATGGCCGGCCTGCTGCTGCGCTCCAGCGCCGGCAATGTCGGCACGCTGCTGCTGGGTTCGGTGCTGGCGCTGGCCGGCATGGGCATCGGCAACGTGGTGGTGCCGCCGCTGGTGAAGCGCTACTTCGCCAACAAGGTCGGCACCATGAGCACGCTCTACATCAGCGTGCTGCAGCTGGGCACGATGCTCCCGGCCCTGCTGGCGGTGCCGGTGGCCAACGCCGCCGGCTGGCGCGTGTCGCTGGGCATGTGGGCTCTGCTGGCGCTGGCCGCCGCATTGCCGTGGCTGATGCTGGCCCGGCGCGCGCCGAAGCCGCAGGCCGATGCCACCGACCCCTCCGCGCAGCCGCATGGCAAGGTCTGGCGCACGTCGCTGGGCTGGAGCATGACGCTGATGTTCGGCATGACCTCGCTGATGACCTATTCGATGTTCACCTGGCTGCCGCGCATCGTGGTGGAGGCCGGCGGCTCGCCGGCCTTCGGCGGGGTGATGGTGGCGGTGTTCTCGGCGCTGGGCCTGCTGCCCTCGCTGGTCATTCCGTCGATGGCGGTGCGCCTGCAGAACCCGTTCCCGCTGGTGCTGATCGGCTTCTTCTCGTTCGTGATCGCCTTCACCGGCCTGCTGCTGGCACCGATGAAGGCCCCGCTGCTGTGGGCCTGCCTGCTCGGCGTCGGCCCGTCCACGTTCCCGCTGGCGCTGACCCTGATCAACCTGCGTACGCGTACCCCCACCGGCTCGGCGGCGCTGTCCGGCTTCATGCAGGGCGTGGGCTACAGCTTCAGCTGCCTGGGGCCGTTCCTGGTCGGCTGGCTGCACACCGTCAGCGACGGCTGGACGCTCCCGTTCAGCTTCCTGTTCGGCTGCGCCACGCTGATGCTGTGCGCCTCCTGGGTGGCGTGCAAACCGCGCAAGCTGGAAGACCTCTGGTAAGCCGTGCCGGCCACCTTGGCCGGTCCCGACGGGCGCTTACCCGCCTTTCCGGGAAATTTGACGCGCAACTGACAATTCCGGGCGGATAGTGCCCACGAGTGCCCATCCTTGCCGCGTGCCGGCATTGGGCACGGGGGCGGCCCGGCCGCCCAGGCCACCACTCGGTGCGCGGGGGATTCTCGTTCAAGACATGACATCGCGGGTCGCTGTCCGGGTTGTACCCGTCCTGACTGGGCGGGAGTGCACGAAGGGAGTGACGCAGGGCACGGCCATCCAGAAATCTGGCATGTGATGTGCGTCACATTTTTCACGGTTGTCTGGTCAGGAAGCCAAGGGGGTCCCCAATGGTCGTCCACCGCCGGCTGGCGCTCTGCGTCGGCCTCGCCTGCTCCGCGCTGGCCTGGGCCAGCGGTGCCGCGCCGCCGGACCGCGAGGCGGCGCTGGCCGAGATCGGCCGCTACCGTGACCAGGCCCGCTGGCTGGACGCGCTGGGCGCGATCGAACGGGCGAGCCAACAACAGCCCAATGACGACCTGCTGTTCAAACTGCGCGTCCTGACCCTGGGCGACATCGGCAATGCGTGGCGCGCCTGGGAGCTTTACCAGCAGCGGCCACAGCTGTTCGACGCTGCCCAGAAGCAACGCCTGGAGGGCGACTATCTGGCCAAGCTGGTGGTCTGGAGCCTGGCCTACAGCCGCAGCGAAGACAGCCGCCTGGAAGAGGCCGAATCCACGCTGGCGCGCATGCAGCGCTATCTTGGCGGCGAAGGCACGCCACCGGCCCAGGCTCCGCTGCGCATCCGCATGGACCGCCTGATCCTGCTCAACCGGCTGGGGCGCCACGCCCAGGTACGCGAGGAAGCACGCGCCCTGCAGGCCGAGGGTCACACGCTGCCCGACTACGTGCTGCCTGCGGTGGGCGATTCACTGATGGGAACGCTGCACCCGCAGGAAGCCATTCCGGTACTGCAGGCCGCGGTGGCCGGCGACCCCACGCGCGATGCCTCGCACTCGCAACTGGCCTACGCCTACCTGGAAAGCGAGCAGCAGGAGAAAGCCATTGAGCTGTTGCAGGCGTGGCGTGACAAGGAACCGGCCTGGCGCTGGAGCAATGGCAAATCGCCGTATGCGAACTGGTCGCGCTACGAGGCCGACCTGAATCTGGCGATGGTGCGCGCCTACAGCGGCGATCTGTCCACCGCGCAGCACGACCTGGAATCGATGGTGGATATCGCGCCGGGCAACGGCGGCCTGCAGAGCGCACTGGGCAGCGTGTACATGATGCGCGGCTGGCCACGCCGGGCCCTGCAGCGGCAGCAGATGGCGCACGCGCTCGACCCGCGTGACGTGGAAGCGCGGCTGGGCATGGAAGAGGCCTACGTCGCCCTGCAGCGCGATGACCTGGCGCGACCGCTGCACGACGACCTGGTCGCGCGCTACCCGACCCAGCCGGCGGTGCAGCGCATGGACCAGGCGTGGCGCGTGCATCGCGGGTGGCAGGTGCAGGCATGGACCGACATCGGACGCAGTTCCGGTGGTGGCGGCACTTCACCCTTGGGCAACAATGATCGTCGCTATGGCGTGGAAGTGCAGTCACCGATCCTGGACGATCGCTGGCGGCTGTTTGCCTTTGCCGACCGGCGCTCGGTCGACTTCCAGGACCAGCGCATCGACCCGCTCTGGCTCGGCGCAGGCGTGCGCTACCGCTTCGGCCAGCTGGATGCGGAAGCGGCCGTGCTGCGCGCCAATGACCATGTGGGTGATACCGGCCTGCGCGCCGGCGTGGGTTGGCAGTTCAACGACTACTGGCACGCCGGCCTTGCGGCCGCGCGCAATGACCCGGAAGCGTCGATGCAGGCGCGCGTTGCCGGCATCACCGCCGACAGCCTGAGCGCGCGGGTGGACTACCGGCGCAGTGAGCTGACCCACTGGATGTTCGGCGCCAGCCGCTTCCGCTACGACGACGGCAATCATCGCGAGCTGTTCAGTACCGCCCTCGAGCAGCGCCTGCTGACCCGACCGCGCTGGCTGGTCGACGGCCTGGCCAGTGCCTACACCAGTCGCGGCAGCCGCGCTGATGCGCCCTATTTCAACCCGTCACGCGACCGCATGGTCGAGATCGGGCTGCGCATCGACCAGCAACTGTGGCGGCACTACGAACGCCACTTCCGGCACCGGCTGACGGTTTCGCTGGGGGACTACTGGCAGGACGGCTTCGGCAGCGCGCTGGTGCCATCGGTGTCCTACCAGCATGAGTGGCAGCTGGGGCCGGGCCGTGTGCTCGAGTACGGCGTGCGCTGGTCGCGGCCGGTCTACGACGGCCACCGCGAACGCCATCTCGGCTTCGAAGCCGCATTGCGCTGGGGAGACTGACATGGCCCGCATCCTGCGACTGATCCTGCTGCTGTTGCTCAGCACCGCACCGACCGCAATGGCACAGCAGGCCGCGCATCTCGATGCGGCCGACAACGGGCTGCTGATCCTCAGCTACCACGATATCCGCGACCAGGTGGCCGCCAAGGGCGATGCCGATACCTATGCGGTGAGCACGCAGAACTTCGCCGCACACCTGGACTGGCTGGGGGCGCATGGCTACCACCCGGTGTCGCTGTCGCAGGTGATCGATGCCTCGCAGGGCCGCGCCACGCTGCCACCACAGCCGGTGCTGCTGACCTTCGATGACGGCCTGCGCAGTGTCTACGACAAGGCGTTCCCGTTGCTGCAGGCCTATCGCTACCCGGCCCTGGTGGCGGTGATCACCGACTACATGGACATGGCGCCGGGCCGCACCATCGACTACGGCTACCGCCCGTTCGGCCACGACGATTTCCTCACCTGGGCGCAGCTGAAGCAGATGCATGACAGCGGCCTGATCGAAGTGGCCAGCCATACCGACAACCTGCACCATGGCGTGCTTGCCAATCCGCAGGGTAACTCCACTCCGGCCGTCGTGACCCGGGTCTACTCGCCTTCCACGCGCAGCTATGAGACCCAGACGCAGTACGAACAGCGCCTGCGCGCCGACCTGACCCGCAGTGCGCAGCGGATCGAGCAGCATCTTGGCGTACGCCCCCGCGCGATCGTGTGGCCGTACGCGGCCTACAACCAGCTGAGCAACGACATCGCCGAGCAGCTGGGAATGCCGGTGTCGTTCGACCTGGAGGGGCGCAGCACACCGGTCACCCGTGACCTGCACGGCCTGGCGCGTTTCCTGGTCAGCGACAACCCGACCGTGGAAGGACTGGCATTCGAACTGCGCCGCGACGCGGCACTTGATGGCATCCGCGCCCTGCAGATCGACCTGGATGATGTGTATGACCCCAACCCGGCGCAGCAGGCGCGCAACCTCGACGCGCTGATCGAACGGGTCAAGCGCATCGCACCCACCCACGTCTACCTGCAGGCCTTCGCCGACGCCGACGGCAACAACACCGCCGATGCGCTGTACTTCCCCAATCGCCACATGCCGATGCGGGCGGACCTGTTCAGCCGCGTGGCCTGGCAGCTGAAATCCCGCGCAGGGGTAAAGGTGTATGCGTGGTTGCCGGTGCTGGGCTTCGAGCTGCCCGACCCGGTGCAGCGCAAGGCATTGGCCATCCACAACGGCGATGCCGATGGCATGTACCGGCTGGACTTCACCAACCCGAAGGCGCGCCAGATCATGCTTGACCTCTACGAGGACCTGGCGGTCAATTCCTACTTCGAAGGCCTGCTGTTCCACGATGATGGCTACCTGCGCGACACCGAGCTGCCGTCGCTGCCGGCGGGGAGCGATGGCAGCGCGCGCACCCAGGCGCTGATCGACTTTACCCTGGCCCTGCGCGACCGCGCGCAACGCTGGCGGCCGAAACTGGCCACCGTGCGCAACCTGTATGCCGAACCGGTGCTGCGCCCGCAGAGCGAAGCCTGGTTCGCGCAACGCCTGGACCTGTTCAACAAGGCCTACGACCAGACTGCGCTGATGGCAATGCCGTGGATGGAGGGCAGCAAGCATCCGGAGCGCTGGCTTGACCAGCTGCTGGCCGCCGTACGCCGCCACGATCCACAACTGCAGCACACGCTGTTCGAGCTGCAGACCGTCGACTGGCGCACGGGCCAGCCGATTCCCGCCGACCGACTGCGCGCGCAGATCCGCCAGCTGCAGGCACAGGGTGTGCACCACTTCGCCTGGTACCCGGATGACTTCATCGCCGACCAGCCCTCCACCCACGATGCCCGTGCGGCCATGTCCGCCGGCAACTTCCCGTATCCGGAGAAGTGACGTGGACATGCATCCGTTGCTGCTGATCCTGTTCCAGTTCGCCTTCTACTACCCGATGGTGATGGCGTTCTTCTGGATGTCCGGCGGTCTGTACTACTACTACCGGCGCGAACGCCATTCGCGCCCACGCAGCGACCCACCGCTGATGGTCGATCCGCCGTTCGCGACCCTGCTGATTCCCTGCCACAACGAATCGGAGAATCTTGACGACACCCTCGGCGCTGCGCTCAACCAGCGCTACCCGACCGATTACGAGGTGATCGCCATCGATGACGGCAGCAGTGACGACACCGGTGCGCGCCTGGACGCGCTGGCGGCCCAGCATCCGCGGCTGCGCGTGCTGCACCTGGACCGCAATCTGGGCAAGGCCAATGCGTTGCGCATGGGCGCGCTGGCGGCGCGCTCGGAGTACCTGGTGTGCATCGACGGCGATGCCATGCTGGAGGAACACGCACTGCACTGGATGGTCTGGCACCTGGTCAGCGGCAACCGGGTCGGCGCGGTCACCGGCAATCCGCGCATCCGCAACCGCTCCACCCTGCTTGGCCGTCTGCAGGTGGCCGAGTTCTCCTCCATCATCGGCATGATCAAGCGGGCGCAGCGCGTGTACGGGCGCATCTTCACCATTTCCGGGGTGATTGCCGGCTTCCGTCGCACTGCATTGCACCAGGTGGGCTGGTGGTCGGACGACATGGTGACCGAAGACATCGACATCAGCTGGCGCCTGCAGCGCGGGCATTGGGACATCCGCTACGAGCCCAACGCCCTGTGCTTCATCCTGATGCCGGAAACACTGAAGGGATTGTGGCGGCAGCGCCTGCGCTGGGCGCAGGGCGGCGTGGAAGTCATGCTTCGCCACGCCCGCTCTCTGCTGAACTGGCGCGAGCGCCGGATGTGGGGCGTGCTGCTGGAGTACGTACTGAGCGTGATCTGGGCCTACACGATGCTGTTCATCGTCGTGCTGTGGGTGCTGGGCAAGTTCTTCCCGATGCCGCCCCAGCTGTACATCGCCAGCCTGCTTCCTCAGTGGCATGGCGTGATCCTGGCGCTGGTCTGCCTGCTGCAGTTCGCCAGCAGTCTGATCATTGACCGGCGTTACGAAACACAGATTGGACGCAACTACTTCTGGGTCATCTGGTACCCGATGGCGTACTGGCTGATCAGCCTTTCCACCACCCTGGTGGCGTTGCCGAAGGCGCTGCTGCGACGCCGTCGCAAGCGCGCCACCTGGACCAGCCCTGATCGGGGAGTACGATGAACACACAGCACCCGTCCAACCGATTCGATTCGCGGATGATCCGCAAGCCACACCGCCAGCCGCGGTTCCAGCGCACGGCCTGGGGATTTGTCACCCTGGCGTTCTGGGGCTTCTACTTCTACCTGTGGGCACCCCTGGTGACGCTGGTGTCGTGGCTGGTCGGCGGCCAGATGGCATGGCAGCAGCTGTATGAGCGGCAGAACCAGTTCGACCCCTATGTGCTGGTGGCGCTGCCGGTGATGCTGTTGTGCGCCAGTGTGCTGCTGATCAGCTGGGCCGAGTACAACCGTGCGCGCTTCCGCGGACGGGACCGGCGACTGCCGCGGCCGCTGGCCAGCGTCAACGAGGTGGCAGCGGACCTGGGCGCCAGTACCGGCCTGGCCGAGCGCCTGGCCCAGTGCAAGGCGGCGACGCTGCACATGGACGAGCACGCACGTCCGGTCGGCATCCGCCGCGAAGTGGTGTAGCCCGACAACCCGGTGGGTGCCGACCTTGGTCGGCACCCGGGTCTCATCCACGCATGGCGTGGATCTACCGGGTCCGAAGGCCTGGCGGCCAGGACATCAGCGGCGGGTCTGCCCTTCGCCACGCACCACGAAGCGTTCGACGGTGAGCGCTTCCAGCCCCATCGGCCCGTACGCATGCAGGCGCGTGGTGGATATGCCGATCTCGCTGCCCAGCCCCAGCTGGCCACCATCGGAGAAGCGCGAGGACGCATTGACCATCACCACCGCCGAGCGCAGCGCATTGACGAAGCGCTCGGCATTGCCGCTGTCTTCGGTCGCGATCACTTCGGTATGGTCGGAGGTGTAGGTCCGGATGTGCGCGATGGCCGCATCCAGATCGTCGACCACGCGCACCGCCAGCACCAGATCAAGGAACTCGGCAGCGTAGTCGTCTTCGGTGGCCAGCGTGCTACCCGGCAACAGGGGGTGCGCATCCGCATCGGCACGCAGCTGCACGCCACGCTCGCCGAGCGCCTGCGCCACGTGCGGCAGGAACGCTTCGGCCACATCTCGGTGCACCAGCAACGTCTCCAGCGAATTGCAGGCCGCCGGCCGGCTGCACTTGCCATCCACCAGCAGGTCAACGGCCTTGCCGAGGTCGGCACTGGCATCGACGAACAGGTGGCAGACGCCCTTGTAGTGCTTGATCACCGGCACCCGCGCATGCTCGGCAACGAAACGGATCAGGCCTTCGCCGCCGCGCGGAATCGCCAGATCGATCAGTTCGTGCAGCTGCAGCAGCTCCAGCATGGCTTCGCGGCGCAGGTCGGTCAGCACGGTCACCGCGGCCGGCGGTACGCCATGGGCCTGCAAGGCACCGGCCAGCGCCTGGGCAATGGCGGTGTTGGAATGGATCGCTTCGGAACCGCCGCGCAGGATCACGCCATTGCCGGCCTTCAGGCACAGCGCCGCCGCTTCTGCGGTCACGTTCGGGCGCGCCTCGTAGATCATCGCGATCACGCCCAGTGGCACGCGCACCTTCTGCACGCGGATGCCGTTCGGGCGCACGTCGTCGCGGGTCACCTGGCCGACCGGATCGGGCAGCCCCGCCACTTCGCGCACCGCTTCGGCCATCGCCAACAGGCGCGGCGGGTCCAGTGCCAGGCGATCGAGCATGGCACTGCCCACCCCCTTGTCGCGCGCCGCCGCCAGATCGCGCGCGTTGCCAGCCAGGATCAACCCGGCGTTCACCTCCAGCGCCTGCGCCATGCCCAGCAGCAGCGCCCGCCGGGCATCACTGTCGAGGCCGGCAACCACCTGGGCCGCGTCACGGCAGGCACGTGCCTGCGCTTGGATATCGCTCATCGGGATGTCCTTCAAACCGGTCATGGCAGCACCAGGTCGTCGCGATGGACGACGCTGCCACCGTAGTTGTAGCCGAGCACGGCCTGGATGTCGCGCGAATGGCGGCCTGCGATGCGGCGCACGTCATCGGCCGCGTACTGGCTGACGCCACGGGCGATGCACACCCGCCCCTGCGGTGCGTCCCAGCACACCTGCACCATGTCGCCACGGCGGAACGTCCCTTCGGCACCGGTGATGCCGCCGGGCAGCAGCGAGGCGCCCTTCTCGCGCATCGCCTGCGCCGCGCCGGCATCGATGAGGATCGCGCCTTCGGCCAGCGGTGCGTGGCGCAGCCAATGCTTGCGGGCCGCTTCGCGGCTGCGCGCGGCATGAATGCGGGTACCGAACAGGCGATCCTGTGCCAGCGCGCGTACCACCTCGCCACTGCGGCCGTTGAACAGATAGGTTTCGATGCCGAGGCGACCGGCCTTCGCCGCGGCCTCCAGCTTGGTGCGCATGCCGCCGGTACCAGCGCGCGAGCCCGCGCCGCCGGCCATCGCCAGCACCTCATCACTCAGCTCTGCGACATCGTGCAGCGGCCTTGCGTCAGCCACGCTGCGCGGGTCGGCGCTATACAGCCCGTCGATGTCGGTAGCGATGAACAGCGCATCGGCATCGACCATCGCGGCCACCGTCGCGGCCAGGTTGTCATTGTCGCCGAGCTTGAGCTCGTCCACCGACACGGTGTCGTTCTCGTTGACCACCGGCAGCGCGCCCAGCCGCAGCAGCTCGCTGAGCGTGGCGCGTGCATTGAGATAGCGGCGGCGGTTGCGCAGGTCGTCGTGGGTCAGCAGCACCTGCGCCACCGGGCGCTCGAAGAAGCGCTGCCAGAGCCCGATCAGCTGCGCCTGGCCCAGCGCTGCCAGGGCCTGGCGTGCGGCCATCGCCGCGCCGGGCTCGTCGGCGCGCGGCAGGATCGCGCGACCGGCCGCTACCGCGCCGGACGATACGATCACCACCTCGCGCCCGGCCAGCACGTTGGCCGAGACAAACTGGGCCAGGCCCAGCGCATGCCGCGGCGACAGGCCACCGCCATCGGCGGCCAGCAGGCTGCTGCCCACTTTCAGCACCGCACGCCGCCACGGCGGCAGCGCCTGTTCCGGGAACGGCGAAGCGACGTGGCTGGCATGCAGGGTCATCAGTCAGGGCCTCAGCGGGTGTTCCATTCGTGCACGGTCAGGTCGGAGGCCTGCATCGTCACCAGCGGATCGGTGGCGACGATGGCCTGCGCCTGCGCCAGGCTGTCCACGTTGCACAGCACGTAGGCGCCACCACTGCCATCGGCGAAGCCGCCGGTCAGCTGCAGCTTGCCCTGCGCCTGCAACGCATCAAGGAAGTCGCGGTGCGGCTGTACGGCCGCCGCGTTGAAATCAGGCCGACGCATGGCCAGCACCAGGTAGACGGTGCCGGCCATCAGGACAGCGCCTGCCAGCGTGCGCGCAGTTCATCCAGGCGCAGATCGGCGGCCGAGCCCGGCGACACGCGTGCGGCCAGACTGCCCTCCGGCGTGCGTCCCTGCCCTGCACTGTCGGCACCGGCCGCCGCGGCCTTGTAGGCCTCGCGGAACGGCACACCGGCCACGGCCGCTTCCACCGCCACATCGGTGGCATACATGCCCGAGTCGATCGCCGCGCGCAGTTTGTCATCGCGCCATTCCAGATTGGCCAGCAGCGCCGGCAGCAGCTCCAGCGCGGCCAGGCCACGGCCGAAACCGTGGAAGATGGCGCCCTTGGACGACTGCAGGTCACGGTGATAACCCGACGGCAGCGACAGCAACTGTTCGATCTCGGTACGCGCGGCGGCCACGCTGGCGTGGGTGGCACGCATCAGCTCGATCACATCCGGGTTGCGCTTGTTGGGCATGATCGAGCTGCCGGTGGTGTACTGCGCCGGCAACGCAACAAAGCCGAACTCGGCGCTGGTGAACAGCGACAGGTCCCAGGCGATGCGGCGCAGGTCCAGCGTGGCACCACCGAGCGCTTCCAGCGCAGCCAGCTCGAACTTGCCGCGCGACAGCTGGGCATAGATCGGCGAGATCTGCATGCGCGCGAAGCCGAGCGCGGCGGTGGTGTGCTCACGGTCCAGCGGCAGATTCACGCCGTAGCCGGCGGCAGTGCCGAGCGGGTTGGCATCCACCAGTGCATGGGTGTCGCGCGCGCGGATGGCGTTGTCGATGAAGGCTTCGGCCCAGCCGGCCCACCACATGCCTGCCGAGGACACCACAGCACGCTGGATGTGGGTATAGCCGGGAATCGGCAGATCCTTCTCGGCCTGCGCACGGTCCAGTGCAACCTTGGCCACGTCGGTACTGACCTGCGCCACGCGCTGCAGCTTCTCTTTCAGCCACAGGCGGGTGGCCACCAGGATCTGGTCGTTGCGGCTGCGGCCAGTGTGGATCTTGCGGCCGGCATCGCCGAGGCGTTCAGTCAGGCGGGCTTCGATGGCCGAGTGACCATCTTCGTACCGCGTGTCCAGCACGAAGCGGCCGTCGCGGAAGTCCTGCGCCAGCACCTCCAGTTCGCGCAGCAGTCCAGCCAGCTCGTCGGCACTGAGGATGCCGATGTGCTGCAGGCCCTGCGCATGCGCGGCGCTGGCGGCGATGTCGTGCAGGAAGAACTCGCGGTCGAGGATCACGTCGTCGCCAGCGAGGAAGGTCTGGATCTGGGCGTCGACAGCGACGCCGGGCTTCTGCCAAAGAAGGTCTGCCATGGGGGCTCCGGAAGGCGGGGTCAGTGCGGGATCGACGTCAGTTCGTCGATGCCCAGCGCGAGATTGAGGTTCTGCATGGCCTGGGTGGCCGCGCCCTTGAGCAGGTTGTCCAGGGTCGCCACCACCACCACCCGTTTGCCGCCCGGGGCCAGGGTGAAGCCACCGACCTGGGCGCCATGGCGACCGGCGATGCGGCTGACCCACGGCGCTTCATCCACCACCTCGATCAGCGGTTCGCCGGCATAGGCCTGCTGGAAGCGTTCGACGATCTGCTCGCGGGTCTGCGCGCGATTCAGCCACAGGTTCGCAGTCAGCGTGATGCCACGGAAGTGCGGCGCGACGTGCGGCATGAACTCGACGGCCACGCCCAGTCGCACCGACACCTCGCGCTCATGCACGTGATTGGTCAATGCATACGGCATCAGGTTGTCGGCCAGCAGTTCAACGTTGTTCTTGTCCGAGGGCGTGGTGCCGGCGCCTGAGTAACCGGACACACCAAAGCACTGCGGCGGACCGGCCAGCAGATCCAGCAGCGGGTGCACCGCCAGCTGCATCGCCGTGGCATAGCAGCCCGGATTGCTGATGTGCTTCTGGCCGTTGTAGCGGCCCCGGGTCAGTTCCGGCAGCCCGTAATACCAGCTGTGGTCGAAGCGGTAATCGGCCGACAGGTCGACGATGACCGTGTCCGGCTTCGCCGCTTCCAGCGCGGCTACGAACGGGGCGGCCAGGCCATTGGGCAGGGCCAGGATCACCGCATCCACGCCCTTGGCCGCCACGGCATCGGCGTCCAGGTTCTCATACTGCAGGTCCCCCTGGAATTCCGGATGGTGATCGGACAGGCGCTGCCCGGCGCGCTCGCGCGAGGACACAAAGGCCAGTTCCAGGCGCGGGTGCGCGGCCACCAGCTTGATCAGCTCGGCGCCGGTATGGCCGCGGGCACCGACGATGCCCAGGGTGAAAGTCGAATCGTTCATGCGTGACTGTCCAGGCGGAACTGCAGGTGGCGCTTCACGCCCTGCCATTCCGCATCGATGATGGAGAAGATGACGGTGTCGCGCGGCGTGCCGTCGGCATGCCGCTTGTGGTTGCGCAGCACGCCATCCTGCTTGGCGCCGAGGCGGGCGATGGCGGTGCGCGAAGTGGCGTTGAACCAGCTGGTTTCCAGCACCACGCTGATGCACCCCAGCACCTCGAAGGCGTGCTGCAGCAGCAGCAGCTTGGCTTCGGTGTTGGCGCCGGTGCGCTGCACGCGCGGCGCGTACCAGGTGTAGCCGAGGCTGAGTCTGGGCACGCTGGCATCCAGATCGTAGAAACGGGTGCTGCCGACGATGTCACCGGCCGCATCACGGATCACGAACGGCAGCACCCTGCCTTCGGCCTGCGCCTGCAGCGCGGCCTGCACATAGGCCTCGGTGCGCTCCGGCGACGGCACCTGGGTGTACCAGAGCTGGTCCAGCCCGCTGCCTTCCAGCGCAGCACGCAGGCCGGGCACGTGCTCATCCTGCAACGGCTGCAACGACACGTGCTGACCACGCAGGGTGGGTACCAGGTTCCAGGCGTCCGGGTTGTTCATCGTTCAGCCCTGCAGGCTCGGGGCGCGCTGCGCGCAGTGTTCGACATAGGTACGGATGCGGTCGATGCCATCGGCGCCGTACCAGAACACCTTCCAGTGGTCCTGCTTGTAGCAGCCATCGGATTCGGCGTAGTAGAAGTGGTTGATCGGGTTGCCGTGGCGCGAACGCCAGAACAGCTGCGGAGTTTCCTCCAGCATCACGTTCCAGACCGCGCGACCCAGGCCTTCGCCCTGTGCATCGTCGAGCACGGCGAACTTGTCCAGGTACACGCCTTCGGCCTCGTCGGTGAGGATCACCGCGGTGCGGTAATTCTCGCTGACATAGGCGCGCAGCAGCCTGGTCTTCTCGAAGTAGTCCGGCACCAGGGTGCGGCCGAAACTGGATTCGATCAGGCCCTTCAGACGCGGCAGGTCCAGTTCGTTCCAGGCGGTGGCGCGCAGCACTTTTTCGCCCTTGCGCACCAGCGTGCCCGAGCCCTTGTGAGTGAACAGTTCCTTGGCCAGGTCGGCCGGCCGGGTGATCGACACCGACGATTCAAGCGGCAGCCGGTCGAGCAGATCCTTGATCTGTTCGATCTTCACTTTCATGCCACCGTGGATCCACGGCTGCGCGATCAGGTGGTCGTACTCGGTGGACAGGTTGATCGAATCGATCACGTTGCCCGCCTCATCCAGCAGGCCACCGGTGCCGGTCAGGAAGATGATCTTGTACGGCTGCAGCTCCTGTACCAGCTCGTTGGCGGCGAAGTCGGCGTTGACGTTGAGGATCTGGCCGCCGGCGGTCTCGCCCAGGCTGGTGATGACCGGGATCGAGCCGGCACGCAGGCTGGCCTCGATCGGCGCCAGGTTGACCTTCTTCACTTCGCCGACCAGGCCGTAGGTATCCACGTCCAGGTACTCGGCCTCGAACACGCCACCGGTGATCGAAGTGGCGCGCGCGCCGTTCTGCTGCAGCGCCTCGACCAGGCGCAGGTTGGACTGCTGGAACACCCGGCGCACGATCGCCAGCGCTTCCGGTGAGGTCACGCGCAGGCCGTTGACGGTCTGCTTGTCGATGCCGGCCGCCGACAGCTCGGCATCCAGCTGCGGGCCGGCGCCGTGCAGCACGATCGGGGTCAGCCCGACTTCCTGCAGGAACGACAGCGACGAGGTCAGCGCGTCGAGATCGTCGCGCAGCACCGCGCCGCCGACCTTGACCACGGCGAAGCGCTTGGCGTCCAGCTGCGAGAAGCGCTTGAGGTACTGGCTGATCTCCTTCGCGCTGGCCATGCTGGAAAGCAGGCGCACGATGGTCTGGCGGGTCTGGCGGTGGGGCTGGAGGGCAGGAGACATTTCGTTTTCGTCGGAAAGGGAAGAATCAGGCGCCGGCGGCGATGATGCGATGTACGGCGTCGGTGTAGCGCTGTAGCTGGTCCAGCGTCACGAACTCATCTGCGGTATGGGCCTGGGCAATGTCGCCCGGGCCGAACACCAGCGTGGTGTAACCGGCAGCGGAGAACAGCGAAGCTTCGGTCCAGAAGTCCACCGCGTTGCCGATCGGCAGCTCCAGCGCATCGGCCACGTCGCGCGCCAGCAGGCGACGGTTCTCGGCCTCGGCGATGTCACCGGCCGGCAGGCTCGGGCCACGGAAGGTTTCGGTGAACAGGGCTGCCTGCGGTTCGGCGAAACCTGCAAAGGTCGCCAGCAACGCGTCGATATCCATCGACGGCAGCGGGCGGAAACCGAAGCGCACTTCGGCGGCCGGCGCGATCATGTTGGCCTTGATGCCACCTTCCACGCGACCGATGTTGAAGCGCAGGCCGGTCAGCCCGCCAAAGCGCGCCGAAGCCAGCGATTCCACATGGTCCAGGGCGCGGTTGCCCCAGCGCATGGCCTGGTGCAGCGCGCTGGCGGCGGCATCCTGCTTGCCGGAGGCATGCCCGGCACGGCCGACGAACTGCATCAGCACCGAGCTGATGCCACGGTGCGCCAGCACCGCTTCACTCATGGTCGGCTCAGCCACCAGCACCGCTTCGTACGGAATGCCGCGGGCCAGGAACGCGGCAATGCAGCGCGGATCGTTGGCTTCCTCGTCGCTGGAGAACAGGAACGCGGCATCACCATCGCTGGCATTGGCCGCAGCCACCAGTGCAGCGGCCGCGCCCTTGATGTCGCACACGCCGAGGCCGACCACGCGGTCATCCAGGCGCCGCATCACGTGCGGGTCGGCACTCCAGTGCGGCGAGTCCGGCACCGTGTCCAGGTGCACGTTGAACAGGTACTTCGGCGTACCGCGCACGGCGTACAGGCTGACCGCACCGGCACCATGGTCGATCACCTCGAGGTTGAACCCGGGCAGGTTGTCGCGCAGGTAATCGAAGATCCCACCGGTGGTGATCGCACGCGGCGGGTTGCGGGTGTCGAAGGACACCAGGGCCTGCAGATGCGAGAGCGTCTGTTCAAGCATGAATCAAAGATCCTGTGGAGTTCCGCCGGGCATGGCCCGGCGCTACCGTAATGCGTCTGGTGGAGAGCCCCCTTCTTGTTGAAGGGGGCGCGCCAACGGCGCAGGGTTAAGGCGGAATGCGTGGTCAACCGCTCAGCGGTTGACTTGCGCGTAAAGCGTCGAGCTCATGCCGAACAGCTTGATGAAGCCCTCCGCCTCTTCCACACCCCAGTCGGCCGACTGCGCGTAGGTGGCACCCTTGGTGTTGAGCAGGTGCGGCGACTTCACCGCCACTGCATCGACGCGGCCACCACGGGTTTCCAGTACCACCTCGCCGTTCACCTTGGCCTGCGAGGACTTCAGGAACGCTTCGATGTCGGTCTTCAACGGGTCGTGGTAGAAGCCTTCGTACACCAGCTCCACCCACTTGCGCGCCACGTCCGGCTTGAAGCGGTTCTGCTGCTTGGTCAGCACGGCGTCTTCCAGCGCGCGGTGTGCGGCCAGCAGCGAGACCAGGCCCGGGGCCTCGAATACGATGCGGCCCTTCAGGCCGATCACGGTGTCGCCGGTGTACACGCCGCGGCCAACGCCATACGGGGCGAACAGCTTGTTGAGCTGGGCCAGGATCTGGTCGCCCGGCAGCGCCTTGCCGTTCAGTTCAACCGCTTCGCCTTCGACGAACTTCAGGGAGACCGTCAGCGCCTGTTCCGGCCACTCGCTGCGCGGCGAGCACCAGCCACGCGCGCCTTCGCCCGGCGCTTCCCAACGGTCGATCTCGCCGCCGGACATGGTCACGCCCAGCAGGTTCTCGTTGATGGTGTAGGCCTGCTGCTTGGCGCGCACGCCGAAGCCGCGCTCTTCCAGGTACTTCTGCTCGTAGGCGCGGGTCTGGGTATGTTCCTTCTGGATCTCGCGGATCGGCGCGATGATCTGGTAGTCGCCCAGCGCCTTCACCGCCAGGTCGAAGCGGACCTGGTCGTTGCCCATGCCGGTGCAGCCGTGGGCGATGATGTTGGTGCCCAGTTCGGCGGCACGCTTCAGCGCGGCATCGACGATCAGGTAGCGGTCGGACACCAGCAGCGGGTACTGGCCCTGGTAGCCTTCGCCGGCCCACACGAACGGCTTGACGAAGCCTTCCCAGATGGCCGGGCCGCCATTGACGGTCACATGGCTGGTGACGCCCAGCTCGGCGGCACGCTTTTCGATGAAATCGCGCTCTTCATCATCCACGCCGCCGGTATCGGCGAACACGGTGTGCACGTTGCAGCCGCGCTCCTGCAGGTACGGCACGCAGAAGCTGGTATCCAGGCCGCCGGAGAAGGCGAGAACGACGTCTTTGTTGCTCATGGGGGTAATGTCCAATCGGGTGGGGTAGCGCCGGGCCATGCCCGGCGGATTGTTTCAATGCCTGGAAATCAGCGCCCGGCAACGGCGGCCATGATCGCCTTCTGCACGTGCAGTCGGTTCTCGGCTTCGTTGATGGCAATGCACTGCGGCGAATCCATCACGCCGTCGGTAGCCTTCACGTTGCGGCGCAGCGGCAGGCAGTGGCTGAACACGCCGTTGTTGGTCAGCGCCATCTTCCGCTCGTCCACGATGAAGTGCTTGAACTGGTCGCGGATCGGCTTTTCCGGCTCCCAGTTGCCGAAGAACGGCAGCGCGCCCCAGCTCTTGGCGTAGACCACATCGGCACCAGCGTAGGCGCTGTCGATGTCATGGCTGATCTTCAGCGAACCGCCGCTCTCGGCCACGTTCTGCTCGGCCCAGCCCATGTAGCGGTCGTCGAGGATGTAGTCGGCGGTCGGGCACAGCAGGGTCACGTCCATGCCCATGCGGGTGGCGATGGTCAGCGCCGAGTTGGCCACGGCGGTATTCAGCGGCTTGGGGTGGTAGGTCCAGGTCAGCACGTACTTCTTGCCACGCAGGTCCTGGGTGCCGAAGTGCTCCTGCAGGGCCATGATGTGGGCCAGCTCCTGGCACGGATGGGTGATGGTCTCCATGTTGATGACCGGTACCGGCGAGTACCTGGCGAAACTCTGCAGGACCACATCCTGGCGGTCGTAGGCCCAATCCTGGAACTTCGGGAACGCACGCACCGCAATGATGTCGCAGTAACGGCCCAGCACCTTGGCCACCTCAGCGATGTGTTCTTCGGTATCGCCATCCATCACCGTGCCGAGATTGAACTCGATCGGCCACGCATCCTTGCCCGGCTGCAGCACCACCGCGTGGGCACCGAGCTGGAACGCCCCCAGCTCGAAGCTGGTGCGGGTGCGCATGGACGGGTTGAAGAACACCAGCGCGATCGACTTGCCCTTGAGCTGGTCGCCGAGCTTGTTGCGCTTGAACAGCGCGGCCTGGGTCAGCAGCGCGTCGAGATCACTGCGGCTCCAGTCCTGGGTGTTCAGGAAGTGCTTGGGGGACATCGGTTTTCCTTGCGTAGCGGCGCCGGGTCCGGCGCGGTGGAAGGGAAAAGCAGGAACCAAAGGTGGATCGAAAAGGTTGCAGTTGCAGCTTTCAGAACGCGTAAACGAAAAAACCCAGCCGGCGGGCTGGGTTTTTTTCGGACGAACAGCAAAAAGCTCCGGTTACCCAGCGAGAATGTGGGGTTCCGGTCGACGCGCACGCGAGGTCATGCCCGACGCCTGTCGGGCTGCGCTGCTGTCGTGCTGGAAGTCGGTGAGCTTCATGGCCGGCAATCTTTGCATGCGGCCGGAGCCGGCGCAAGGGGCAGCGGTCCCGAAATCAGGGATTGCTGGCGGTGCCCTGCTCGGGGCCGACCCATGGGGTGATCGACACCCGGATCTTGAGCCGGTTGCCGGGATCCTCAGGCAGCCGCGAGCGGTACTTGGTGCCCTTGTAGACATAGTCCACGTCATAGGCGATGGGACGGCGGAATTCACGCCCCACCGGCACGATGCGGCAATCACGGGTCAGCATCGGCCCATTGTTGGCCGGGGCCGGAGCCGGGGTCTCGGTGGCGGCCTCTTCGGTCGCCTCCTCGTCGCTGCGCTTGAACATCGAGCGCACCGAATCCCAGAAACGGCCGATCCGCCCCTTGTCCTCCACCGGCTCTTCACCGGTGACGTTGACCGGGGCCAGGGTGCGGGTCGATACCGGCTCGCAATGCTCCTCGGTACGGGTCGCGCGCAGCGTCTGGAACACCGGCTCCACGTTCAGCACCTGGGCATAGTCGAACTTCACGTTCTCCACGATCACCACCCGGTTGCGGGGCTCGGCCTCCTGCGCCAGGGCCACGGCGGGCAGCGCCGACAGGCAGGCCAGGGTCAGCAACGCGGTGGATTTCATTGGCGACGGGAGCAAGGACACGGCAATAGTGTAGGCAGTGACGAGCACAAGGGGCTGAACATTACCCGTCCACGCCGCTCCTGCCCACCCCACCCTGGGCGGGCGCGGCGTCCACCGGTGGCAGCGGGCGCCCCAAAGGGGCTCGACACGTTCTAAAATCGAAGGCTTGTCCCCCAGCCACAGCCCCATGACCCTGCGCCTGCACAACAACCTGACTCGCCAGCTCGAACCGTTCACCCCGCTCGACCCGGCCTGTCCGACGCTGTATGTGTGCGGCCCGACGGTCTACAACTACGTGCACATCGGCAACGCCCGTGGCCCGGTGGTGTTCGGGGTGCTGGCCGATCTTCTGCGCCGCCGTTTCGGCGCACTGCGCTACGCCCGCAACATCACCGACGTGGACGACAAGATCAACACGGCCGCGCGCGAACAGGGCGTGCCGATCAGCACCATCACCGACCGCTTCGCTGCGGCCTACCGTGAAGACATGGCCGCGCTGGGCGTGGCGCCGCCGGACATCGAGCCGGAAGTGACCGCGCACATGCCGCAGATCATCACCATGATCGAGCAGCTAATCGGCAGCGGCCACGCCTACGCCGCCGAGGGCCACGTACTGTTCGCGGTGGCCAGCTTCGATGGCTACGGCAAGCTCTCGCGCCGCGATCCCGAAGAGATGCTGGCCGGCGCCCGCGTCGATGTCGCCCCGTACAAGCGCGACCCGGGCGACTTCGTGCTGTGGAAGCCCTCCACCGACGACCTGCCCGGCTGGGAATCGCCGTGGGGCCGTGGTCGTCCGGGCTGGCACATCGAGTGCTCGGCAATGGCCGCCGCGCATCTGGGCCAGACCATCGACATCCACGCCGGCGGCGTCGACCTGCAGTTCCCGCACCACGAGAACGAGATCGCGCAGAGCGAATGCGCCCACGGCGGCAGGATCTTCGCCCGCTTCTGGCTGCACAACGGCATGCTCAACTTCGGCGGCGCCAAGATGAGCAAGTCGCTGGGCAACATCGAGCGCGTGCACGACCTGGTGCGCCAGCACCCGCCGGAAGCGCTGCGCCTGGCCCTGCTGTCGGCCCATTACCGGCAGCCGCTGGACTGGACCGACGGCCTGATCGAGCAGTCGGTGCGCACCCTGGACCGCCTGTACGGGACCCTGCGCGAACTGGCGTCGATCGAGGCCGCGGCGGTCATCCCGGCCAGCGTCGAAGCGACCCTGGACGACGACCTGAATACCCCGCAGGCGCTGGCCGAAGTGGCCCGCATCGCCGCCGATGCACGCCGCGCCACCGATCCGGCCGAGCAGGCGCGCCTGAAGGGCGAGCTGCTGGGCGCGGGCCTGGCGCTGGGCCTGCTGCAGGCCGACCCGGCGCAGTGGTTTGGTACCGCGGCCGGCGACGACGGCGATGATGCCCGCATCCAGGGCCTGATCGACGAACGCGCTGCGGCCAAGAAGGCGCGTGACTTCGCTCGTGCCGACGCCATCCGCGACCAGCTGGCCGCTGAAGGCATCGTGCTGGACGACACCCCGCAGGGCGTGCGCTGGTCGCGCAAGCGCGGCTGACCTGTCCTGCCCCGTGGCCGGTCCGCCGGCCACGCCCCCACTGTAGAGACTGCTGTGATCGACTCCCCGTTCCCGCTTGAACCCACCGCCGCCGAGGCCCAGGCCGCCATCGCCGAGGAATTCGGCTTCTTCGGCGACTGGTCCGAGCGCTACCAGTACCTGATCGACCTCGGCCGCAAGCTGCCGGCCTTCCCGGAAGACTGGAAGACCGAGGAGCATCGCCTGCTGGGCTGCCAGTCGATGGTCTGGATCGTGCCCGAAGGCAACGCGCAGTCGCTGCGCTTCCACGCCATCAGCGATTCGGCCATCGTCTCCGGTCTGATCTTCCTGGCCCTGCGCGTGTACTCCGGGCGCTCGGCGCAGGAGATCGTGGCCACCGAACCGAGCTACATCCAGGACATCGGCCTGGCCCGCCACCTCTCGCCCACCCGCAGCAACGGCGTAGCGGCGATGCTGGCCTTCATCCGCGAGACCGCGCAGGCGCAGCTGCAGCGCGAACAGCCGTGAGCGAGCCTGCCACGGCCGAAGACACCGCGCTGGGCCTGCTGTCCCGGCCCGGTTTCGCCAAGCTGCTGGCCTACCGCATCTTTGCGATGCTGTCCTACCAGGTGGTTGCGGTCACCGTCGGCTGGCATATCTACGAAGTCACCCGCAATCCGTTCTCGCTGGGCCTGATCGGGCTGGCCGAGGTGCTGCCGTTCTTCTGCGTGGCGCCGTTTGCCGGCTACCTGGTCGACCATCTGCCGCGCCGCCGGCTGGGCATGGCCGCCTGTTCCGGGCTGATCGCCACCGCACTGGTGTTGACCGGCGTCGCTACAGGCTGGCTACCCTTTGAAGGCGTGTGGCCGATCTATGCGGCCATCGCCTTGACCGGCATGGTCCGGGCGTTCCTCTCGCCCATCTACAACGCGCTGTTCGCCCGCGTGCTGGCCCGCGACCAGTTCGCGCGCGGCGCCGGCCTGGGTGCGGTGGTGTTCCAGGCCGGCATGGTCGCCGGCCCGGCACTGGGCGGCGTGCTGGTCGGCTTCGGCGGCAAGGGCCTGTCGTATGCGGTGGCCACCGCCTTCGCGCTGGTGGCGATGGCCTGCCTGGCCACGCTGAAGGTCGACGAACCGGTGCACACCGGTCCGGCCGCCCCGATCTTCAAGAGCATCGCCGAAGGTGCCCGCTTCGTGGTCGGCAACCGCATCATGGTCGGCGCGATGGCGCTGGACATGTTCTCGGTGCTGCTGGGCGGCGTGGTGGCGATGCTGCCGGCGTTCCTGCACGAGATCCTGCACCACGGCCCGGAGGGGCTGGGCGTCCTGCGCGCGATGCCGGCACTGGGTTCGGTGTGCGTGGGCCTGTGGCTGGCCCGCCATCCATTGCATCGCAATGCCGGCCGCGTGCTGCTGTGCGCGGTGGCCGGGTTCGGGCTGTGCGTGATCGGCTTCGGACTGTCCCAACACTTCTGGCTGTCGGCACTGATTCTGCTGTTCTACGGGGCGTTCGATGGCGTCTCGGTGGTGATCCGCTCGACCATCCTGCAGTTGGCCACGCCGGAGGAAATGCGTGGACGGGTGTCGTCGATCAACGGCATCTTCATCAGTTCGTCCAACGAACTGGGCGCGTTCTATGCCGGCACGATGGCGAAGCTGCTGGGCCTGGTGCCGGCAGTGGTGCTGGGCGGGTTCGCGGTGCTGAGCGTGGCCGGGATCACCGCGTGGAAGAACCCGACGCTGCGGAAGTTGAATCTTCGCGACCTGCAGTGATGCTGCGAACAGCGGATTCAGCGGAGCCGGGCGTTTGGCTGGGTCCGTTGCTCTCCCTCGATGATTGGGCTTGTCACTTTCTTTTCGCGAAAAGAAAGTAACCAAAGAAACGCTCCACCATCCGCGAGCCGGCGCTGCGCGCCGGTGCCCTGTGCTCCTCGGTGAATCAGGGGACGGCGCCGAACTCGCTGCGCTCAAACAGCGGCGCCTCTTCGCCCCTGATTCCCCTGCGGTGCTCGGCTCGCTACAAGGCGGACTCAAGTCAAGAGCCGCAGCCGCGCACGCAGGCTTCGGTAGCGCCGGGCCATGCCCGGCGAGCGAAGTGGCGGTCTTTACTCTCATTCCTCCCTCCAAGCCCGCGCCTTCGGCCCGAGCCGAGCATGGGCTCGGCTTTACAGCAACCGCGCACGCAGGAAACCGTCGAGAGCCTGCGGGTGGGTCCGGGCAGGACCGTCCACAGCATGGATGCCGCGGCCGAGCTTACAGGGATGTACTTGCAGCGTGTCCTGCCCGGACCCACCCGCAGGCTCCACCCGATACCTGGAAGGCGCCGTTCTACCCAGCCAACCACACCCAACAAAAAACCCGGCCGAGGCCGGGTTTTTCGCATGACCACACAACGATCAGGAATCAGTCGCCCTGCTGCTTCTGCAGGTGCTCCCAGCGCTCCTGGGCGTCGATGGTGCGCTCGGCGGTCAGGCGCGCTTCCAGGCGCTCCAGGCCGATTTCTTCACCGGTGTCCACGCAGTAGCCGTAGTCGCCGGCTTCCAGGCGCTTGAGGGTGCTGTCAATCTTGCCGATCAGCTTGCGGTAGCGGTCGCGGGTACGCAGTTCCAGCGAGTTCTCGGTCTCGCGGGTCGCGCGCTCGGCTTCGTCGCCGATGTCACGCACTTCCTCGCGCAGGTTCTCGATGGTCTGCTTGGACTCTTCCACCAGGTCCGCGCGCCAGTTCTGCAGGCGCTGGCGGAAATACTCCTGCTGCAGCGAGCTCATGTATTCCTCTTCCGAGGACGGCTTGTAACCGGCCGGCAGGATCGGGCGGCCGGTGGCCTCGTCGGTCTTGTACTCGACCACCTTGTACTTGCTGCGCGGGGCCGGTGCCGCCGATCGGGCGGCGACAGCGACGGCGACCTTGCCGACAGGGCGCGACACGGTCTTCGGGGCGGAATCGGATTTCACGGCGGTTTTGGCAGGCGATTTCGAAACGGGCACGGGATTCTTGGATTGCGGGGCCTTCGATGCAGCAGAAGCGGCGGCCGGGGCCGGCTTGGGAGCCGGTTGGGCTGCTGCCGCTGCCACGGTCTTGGCCGGGACAGGCTTGGCCGGAGCCGGCTTGGCAGCAGGCTTCGGTGCGGACTTCACTACGGGGGCCGGGGCCGGCTTGGCGGCCGGTACGGCGACATTCTTGGCAACGTTCTTTACAGCAGCAGGCGTGGCGGCCGGTTTGGCCGCAGCGACCTTCTTCGCCGCCGGCTTGGCAACCGGCTTGGCGGTGGCCTTCTTCACCACCGCCTTCGGCGCCGGCTTGGCGGCGGGCTTCTTCGCCACCGGCTTGGCGACGGCCTTCTTCACCGGCGCGGCCTTGCTCGCAGCCTTCTTCACCACCGGCACCTTCTTGCCGGCAGCAGCAGGTTTGGCCTTGGCGGGTGCGGCGGCCTTCTTTGCCACCGGCTTGGTCGCCTTGACCGGTGCTTTCTTCGCGGTGGCCTTCCTGGCCGCCGGTTGCGAGGACGTTGCCTTGGTCACCGCCTTGCTGGCCGGCTTTTTGGCAACGGGCTTTGCCGCCAACTTCTTCACAACAGGCTTGGCGGTTTTCTTGGCGGCCGTTGCGGCCTTCTTTGCAGTTTTTTTAGCAGCCACGAAACGCTCTTCCTTGGATTCCCCGGGGCCCGGGAAAGCGGGCCTTTATAGCCTACCCGACCCGCAGCAGCAACCTCGGCGCCCTGCTCCATTCAGTCCTGGAGCCAAGGCACCCAAAGCGCGGTCCGACGAACACGGACCGCCTTGCGCGGTACGGAACCTGGCCGGCACCCAGCGGTGCCGACAGCGGTCGCAGGCCATCGGCGACATGCGACCAACGGCCCATCCTGCACAAATGCGGCCTTCATGCCAACTGGCATAAGATGACTGGGTGATCTCGCGCCTGCTCATTGCCCTGCTGCGCTTCTACAAGCGCTTCATCAGCCCCCTGCTGGGGCCGCGCTGCCGCTTCGTGCCCAGCTGTTCTGAATACGCCATGGATGCCATCGCCCGCCACGGTCCGCTGCGCGGCAGCTGGCTGGCCGCGCGCCGGCTGGGCCGCTGCCATCCGTTCCACCCCGGCGGCTTCGATCCAGTGCCCGAGTCTCCCCACGCCCCCTCTTGCCGTTGCACAGGAAAACACTGACATGTCCTCCACGCTCATCACCAATGCCCGCATGGTCAACGAAGGCCGCACCTTCGACGGCGACCTGCGCATCGAGAACGGTCGCATCGCGCAGATCGGCAGCGGGCTGACGCCGCGCGACGGCGAACAGGTGGTGGACGCGGCCGGGCGCTGGCTGCTGCCGGGCATGATCGACGACCAGGTGCACTTCCGCGAACCGGGCCTGACCCACAAGGGCGACATCGCCAGCGAATCGGCTGCGGCCGTGGCCGGCGGCCTGACCAGCTTCATGGACATGCCCAACACCAATCCGCCCACGCTGGATTCGACCATCCTGGAAGCGAAGTACGAGCTCGCGCGCGGCCGCGCCTGGGCCAACTATGGCTTCTACCACGGCGCCAGCAATGACAACCTCGACGCGATCCGCGCCCTGGACCCGAAGAAGGCGCCGGGCGTGAAGGTGTTCATGGGCGCGTCCACCGGCAACATGCTGGTGGACAACCCGGAAACGCTGGACGCGATCTTCCGCGAGTGCCCCACTCCGATCATCACGCACTGCGAAGACACGCCGATGATCGATGCCAACCTGAAGGCGTTCCAGGAGAAGTACGGCGACGCACTGACCCCGGACATGCACCCGGACATCCGTTCGCGCGAGGCCTGCATCAAGTCCACCCGCCTGGCCATGTCGCTGGCCCGCAAGCACGGCACCCGCCTGCACGTGCTGCACATCTCCACCGCCGACGAGCTGGCATTGTTCGAGAAGGGCCCGCTGATCCGCGCCGACGGCAGCCGCAAGCAGATCACCGCCGAAACCTGCGTGCACTTCCTGCACTTCGCGCGCCCGGACTACGCGACGAAGGGCAACCTGATCAAGTGCAACCCGGCGATCAAGGAAGTGTCCGACCGCGAGGCGATCACCGCCGCGCTGGCCGACGACGTGCTGGACGTGCTGGCCACCGACCACGCCCCGCACACCTGGGAAGAGAAGCAGAAGCCCTACGCGCAGGCGCCGTCGGGCCTGCCGCTGGTGCAGTACGCGCTGGTGGCCGCGCTGGAGCGCGTGCACGAGGGCAAGCTGACCCGCGAGCAGGTGGTGCAGAAGTTCGCGCATGCGCCGGCCCAGCTGTTCGACGTGGAAGAGCGCGGCTTCCTGCGCGAAGGCTACTTCGCCGACCTGGTGCTGGTGGAAGACGTGCCGTTCACCGTCAAGCGCGAGGACGTGCTGTCCAAGTGTGGCTGGTCGCCGTTTGAAGGCACCACCTTCCGTTCGCGCGTGGCCTCGACCTGGGTCAACGGCCAGCTGGTGTGGGACGGCAGCACGCTGGTCGGCGAACCGGCCGGCCAGCGCATGACCTACGACCGCTGATGCGCGCGGCTCTCCTGACCGGGGCGCTGCTGCTGGCCGCGCCGCTGCTCTGCACATCTTCGGCAAGCGCACAGGATGCCATCGGCAGCCTGATCGACAGCCGCGTGGTGTTTCCGGCCAGCGCGTCGCAGGGCGCGCTGGTGATCGGCAAGGTCCCGGCCGGCAGCCGCGTGCAGTACGCCGGCCGCCAGCTGCGGGTGAGCAACTATGGCAGCGTGGTGTTCGGCATCGGACGCGACGAAAAGGGCCCGTTGCGCGTGCAGGTGCAGCGCACCGACGGCGGCAGCGAAACGGTGACCATCGCGGTGACGCCGCGCGACTGGCCGACCGAGCGGGTCAACGGCGTGCCGCCGAAGACGGTCAATCCGCCGCCGGCCATTGCCGAGCGGATCAAGCGCGAACAGGCACAGGTAACGGCGGCGCGTGCCCGCGATGACGACCGCACCGACTTCACCCAGACCTTCATCTGGCCGGTGCAGGGCCGCATCAGCGGCCGCTTCGGCAACGCACGCGTGTACAACGGCCAGCCGGGCGCGGGTCACTCCGGCATGGATATCGCGGTGCCGACCGGCACGCCGGTGAAGGCGCCGGCGGCCGGTATCGTCACCTTCGCCGGCCCGGACCTGTACCTGACCGGCGGCACGCTGCTGCTCGACCACGGCTTCGGAGTCAGCTCCAACTTCCTGCACCTGTCGCGCATCGACGTGAAGGTCGGTGACCGTGTGGAACAGGGCCAGGTGATTGCGGCGGTCGGCGCCACCGGCCGTGCCACCGGCCCGCACCTGCACTGGGGCATGAACTGGTTCGACACCCGTATCGACCCATTGCTGGTGCTGGAACGCAAATAACGCGCGCGAATCGGGCATTCATCCACGCATGGCGTGGATCTACCGCAATGCGACTTGGTAGGTGCCGACCTTGGTCGGCACGATCCCGCAGAACGTGCGGACCAAGGTCCGCACCTACCAGGAGCGATCAACCGCGCGCGGCCCACCACACGCGCAGCAAAGTGCGCATCGGTGTCGCTTCAATCGGCTTGCCCGCGGCCTGCGCGGCCACGCGGGCACGCGCCAGGCTGGACCACACGCGCCGCGGCCGAGGGCCGGGCACGCGGGCGCCCCACCCTTTCAACAGCGACTGCGCCCAGCGCTGCGCAGCACTGCTGGAATCTTCATCCAGCACGCTGCGCGGCACACCGGCCACGCCGGCGTCCTGCAAACGCTGGGCCAGGGTCTGCAGCAGCACCGCACGACCAGCGCCGGTGCGCGGCTTGTCGCTGAACAGCGCCGCTTCCACCGCCGCCACCGCATCGGCGTAGTTGGCCAGCGCGCGCTCGGCGCTGGCGGCATCGAGCGCGACGGTGCGCGCTTCGACCAGATCCGGCAGCGCGTCGGCCAGCTGCGCCCACGGCGCACGCACCGGTTCCAGCAAACGACCCAACGGGTGGCGCGACCGGCGCGCAGCCCAGCTGCGCAGCTCCTCGCCCCACCACGCCAGCTTGGCATCGGCCGGCAGCGGATCGCCGCCGGTGTTGAGCATGTCGTCGAACTCCTGCAGCAGCGCGAACCACGCCACCGCGAGTTCGCGTTGCGATTCGGCCACGAACGGGGCGGCCACCGACCATTCCGGCCAGCGGCTGCGCCACTTGTCGAGGAAACTTTCCAGCGCGGTACTGCTCACTACGGGGTTCCTTACGGCTGGGCCGGGGCTGCCGGCCGGGTCGGCCACAGACTGGCCAGTTGCAGAAGTCCGGCGTTCTCCACCAGCACGTCGGCCTGCCAGGCCAACGGGTCGTCGCTGTGCAGGCGATAGCCCCACAGCGCCGCCACCGAGGGCATGGCTGCGGCCCGTGCGGCGATGATGTCGCGCTCATCGTCGCCCACGTAGACGCAGTCCTCGGCAGCAATGCCGAGGGCCTGCGCAGCGTGCAGCAGCGGCAAGGGGTGCGGCTTGCGTTCGGCCAGGGTATCGCCGCCCACCAGCACCGCACAGCGCTGCTGCCAACCGTACTGCGGCACGATCAAGCGCGCCAGGTACTCCGGCTTGTTGGTGACGATGCCCCACACGGCACCGGCGGCATCGAGAGCCGCGAGCATGTCCGCCACACCCTCGAACAACACGGCGTGCTGCCCGATCAGGGCTTCGTAGCGCTGCAGGAACTCGGGAATCAGTGCATCACGCGCCGCCGTGTCCAGTTCGGGGAAGGCGGCCGAGACCATCGCACGCGAGCCCTTGGACACCACCGGGCGCAACAGGGCCGGATCGATCGGCGCGCGGCCACGTTCGGCCAGCATCGCATCGCAGGTGGCAACGAAATCCGGCGCACTGTCCAGCAGGGTGCCGTCCAGGTCGAACAGCACCGCGCGCGGGAAGCCTGCGCGGCTCATTGCGGCTTGACCGCGTAGGCCAGGTAGTTGATGTCGGTGCGGCTGCTCAGCCGCGCACGGTTGCGCCACGGCTCGTAGGCCATGCCACTGACGTCCACCAGCTGCACATCGGCCTCGCGCAGCCAGCGTGCCAGCTCGGCCGGCTTGATGAATTCCTGGTAGTGGTGGGTGCCCTTGGGCAGCAGTCGCGCCACGTATTCGGCGCCGACAATGGCCACCGCGAAGGCGGCGGCGGTGCGGTTGATGGTGGACAGGAACAGGTGGCCGCCCGGCTTCAGCAGGCGCTTGCAGGCCTCGATGATCGCGCCCGGGTCGGGCACGTGTTCCAGCATCTCCATGCAGGTGACCACATCGAAACTGCCCGGCTGCTCGGCAGCCAGATCCTCGGCGGCCTGCACCCGGTAATCGACCTTGGCACCGCTTTCCAGCGCGTGCAGGCGCGCCACCTTGACCAGTTCCGGGGCCAGGTCGATGGCCGTGACGTCGGCGCCGGCCTGGGCCAGCGCCTCGCTCAGCAGGCCACCACCGCAGCCGATGTCGAGCACGCGTGCACCGCGCAGCGGCACACGGTCGGCCACGTACTGCAGGCGTACCGGGTTCAGCGCATGCAGTGGCTTCTGCGGGCCGTCAGCGTCCCACCAGCGGTTGGCCAGCGCGGCGAACTTGTCCAGCTCGGCCTGATCGAAATTGGAAGAAGCGTGGGGGGCGGTCATGAGAAGTCCTTGCGGCGCTGGGGTTCAGGCGCGGATATGGCGGATGCGCTCGCGCCACTGGCGCGCGTTGGCGATGATGCCCGGCAGGTCCATGCCGACCAGCTCGCGCTGCACCAGCTTCGGCTTGCCGGCGATCCAGACATCGCTGACCTGCTGGCGGCCTGTGGCGTAGACCAGCTGCGAGAGCACGTTGTGCAGGGGCTGGGTTTCCAGCGCCGACAGGTCCACGCAGACCAGGTCGGCCTGCTTGCCGACTTCGATCGAGCCGATGCGCTCGCCGAAGCCCAGCGCACGCGCGCCGCCCAGCGTGGAGGCACGCAGCGTGGTGGCCGCGTCCAGTGCGGTGGCATCGTCGGCCACCGCCTTGGCCAGGATCGCCGCGGTGCGGTTCTCGCTGAACATGTCCAGGTCGTTGTTGCTGGCGCAACCGTCGGTGCCGATCGCCAGGTTCACGCCTGCGCGCTGCAGGGCGCAGGCCGGGCAGAAGCCGGAAGCCAGCTTCAGGTTCGATTCCGGGCAGTGCACCACGCTGACGCCGCGCTCGGCGCACAAATGGATTTCCGCGTCGGTCAGCTGGGTCATGTGCACCGCGATCAGGCGGTCGTTGACCAGGCCCAGGCGATCCAGACGCGCCAGCGGACGCTGGCCATGCAGCTTGATCGAATCGGTGATCTCCTGCGCGGTTTCATGGGTGTGCAGGTGCACCTGCATGTCCAACTGGTCGGACAGCATGCGCACGCGCTCGAAATTGGCGTCGTTGACGGTGTACGGCGCATGCGGCGCGAAAGCGGTGCCGATCAGCGGGTCGGTGCGCCACTGGTCGTGCAGTTCACCGGCCTTGGCAAAGTACTCGTCGTCGGTCTTGGCCCAGGCGGTGGGGAAATCGATGATGACCGCGCCGACCAGCGCGCGGAAACCGTGCTTCTTGTAGACCGCCGCCTGTACGTCGCCGAAGAAGTAGTTCTCGTTGGCACAGGTGGTGCCACCGCGCAACATTTCGGCGATGGCCAGCGTGGTGCCATCGGCGACGAACTCGGGGCCGATCACCGCCGCTTCCACCGGCCAGATGTGCTGCTGCAGCCAGGTCATCAGCGGCAGGTCGTCGGCGACGCCGCGCAGCAGGGTCATCGGGTTGTGCGTGTGCGCGTTGACCAGGCCCGGCATCAGCGCCGCCTCGGGGCGGCTGACCACCTGTGCGGCGCGGAAACGCGCGCGGGCTTCGGCACGCGGCAGGATGGCGACGATCTCGCTGCCACGCACAGCCACGGCGTGGTCTTCCAGCACCACCGCATGCGGCTCGATCGGAACGACATAACCGGCTTCGATGAGCAGGTCGCAGGCTTCGGGGAGGTGCGGGCTATCGCTCATGCGGGCTCACTGGCTGTGGGGGAAGGGCCTGGCTGGAGGCGGTAGCGCCGGGCCACGCCCGGCGGCTGTCCGTTGCGGCACCATCGGCGCCGGCAACGGGTTCCGGGCGGTGCCCGGAAAGCCGAGCATGGCTCGGCTCTACAGGTAATCCGGCTGTGCCGGATTACTTGACGCGTGCGGAGTATTCGCCCGAACGGGTGTCGACCTTGACGATCTCGTCCTGGTTGACGAACAGCGGCACGCGGACCACAGCGCCGGTTTCCAGGGTGGCCGGCTTGCCGCCGCCGCCCGAGGTGTCACCACGGACGCCCGGATCGGTCTCGGTGATCTTCAGTTCGACGAAGTTCGGCGGCTGCACGAAGATCGGCGAACCGTTGAACAGGGTGACGATGCAGGACTCTTCGCCCTTCAGCCACTTCTCGGCACCGCCCATGCCGGCCTTGTCGGCCTGCACCTGCTCGAAGGTTTCCGGGTCCATGAAATGCCAGTACTCGCCGTCGCTGTACATGTAGTTCATGTTGGTGTCGACCACGTCGGCCACTTCCACGTCATCGGTGGCCTTCATGGTCATTTCCACGGTGCGGCCCGACTTGATGAAGCGATAGCGCACGCGCGTGAAGGCCTGGCCCTTGCCCGGCTTGATGAACTCGGTCTCGGAGATGACGGCCGGTTCATTGTTGACCAGGATCTTCATCCCGTTCTTGACATCGTTCATGCCCGCAGTGGCCATGTTCAAGCTCCTCAAATGGCGAAACCGCCGCGCGTGCGGCGAGGCGGATAGAATGGAAAGCCCACCGAAGGCCGGTGGGCGACAGTTTTTCTGCCCCCATGATAACCGCAGGCCCCCTCCCCATGCAGCTTTCCGCCTTCCCCCGGCCCCAGTCGCCAGGCGCGCCCGCACGCTGGCAGCAGCTCTGGCGCCAGGCGCTGCGCGAGCCGCAGACCCTGCTGGCCCGGCTGGAGCTGGACCCGGCTGCGCTGGGCGTCTCGGAAGCGGCCATGGCCCAGTTCGCGCTGCGCGTGCCCGAAGGCTTCGTGGCCCGCATGCGCAGGGGCGACCCGGCCGACCCGCTGCTGCGCCAGGTGCTGCCGATCGACGCGGAAATGCGCCCCGCACCGGGGTTCAGCTTCGATGCGGTGGGCGATGGCGCGGCGAAGAAGGCCACCGGGGTCATCCAGAAGTACCGCGGGCGGGCCCTGCTGGTGGCCACCGGCAGCTGCGCGATCAATTGCCGTTACTGCTTCCGCCGCCACTTCGACTATGGCGCCGAGAACGCCGCCAAGGGCGGCTGGCAGGAGGCGGTGGCGGCCATCGCAGCCGACCCGGACATCGACGAAGTGATCCTGTCCGGCGGCGATCCCCTGTCGCTGGCCACGCACAAGCTGGTCGAGCTGACCGACGCGCTGCGCGCGATTCCGCACCTGCGCCGGTTGCGCATCCACACCCGCCTGCCGATCGTGCTGCCCGAGCGCGTGGACGAGGAGCTGCTGGCCTGGCTGGGCAGCCTGCCGTGGCCGCTGGCGATCGTGGTCCATGCCAACCACGCCAATGAATTCGACGCCAGCGTGGACACTGCGATGGCACGCCTGCGCGGCACCGGTGCACAGCTGCTCAACCAGGCGGTGTTGCTGCGCGGGGTCAATGACAGCGTGCAGGCGCTGCAGGACCTGAGCGAGCGCAGCTTTGCCGCCGGCGTGCTGCCCTACTACCTGCACCAGCTGGACCGGGTCGAGGGCGTGGCCCATTTCGAGGTGGACGACACCCAGGCCAAGGCGCTGATCGCCGGCCTGACCGCACGCCTGTCCGGCTATCTGGTTCCCAAGCTGGTGCGCGAACTGCCGGGCGACCCGAGCAAGCGCCCGGTGTAAGGGCACGGCCGGGGTCAGATCCCTTTTCCTGCGGAAAAGGGATCTGACCCCGGCACAAGACCCCGGTAGGTCCCCGCCGTGCGTGGATGGGGTGTCAGAGCCCCGATTCGATCATCCGCACCACTTCGGTGGCGGTCACCGGGTGGCTCAACCAGTAGCCCTGGCCGAGATCGCAGCCGCGCTGGGCGAGAAGTTCGAACTGCGCCTGCTGCTCGATGCCTTCGGCCACCACCGTGATCCCCAGCGCATGGGCCATGGCGATGATCGCCGTGGTCAAGGCCAGATCGTCCGGGTCGCGCTGCATGTCGGCGACGAAACTCTTGTCGATCTTGACCCCGTCCACGGGCACCTGGCGCAGGTGGCTCAGGCCGGAGAATCCGGTACCGAAGTCGTCCAGCCAGACTTTCACGCCGGTGCGGTGCAGCTTGTCCAGCAGCTGCGCAGCGACCATTTCATCGCCGATCACGGCGGTTTCGGTCAGCTCCAGATGCAGGCGCGAAGCCGGCAGCCCGGACTCGTGCAGGCACTGCGCCACCAGTGCCGGCAACTCCCCTCCGCGCAGCTGGCGGGGCGAGACGTTGACCGAAACGAACAGGTCATCACCGCCTGCCCCACGCGGCCACTGCGAGGCTTCCATGCAGGCCGCGCGCAGCACCTTCGGGCCGATGATCTCGATCAATCCGCTCTGCTCGGCCACTTCGATGAACACCGACGGCGGAATCGTTCCCAGGGTCGGATGCTGCCAGCGCAGCAGCACTTCCACGCCGACCATGCGGCGATCACGCATGCGGAAGATCGGCTGGTAGGCCAGCCGCAGCTCGCCGCGCTCCCATGCGCCACGCAGCTCCTGCTCCATGTGCACGCGGCGTTCTACCGCGTGATCCATCGCACGGCTGTAGTAGCGATAGCAGTTCTTGCCAGCCATCTTCGCCTGGTACATCGCGATATCGCCGTTCTTCAGCAGCGTGGTCGCATCGGCCGCGTCGTCGGGGAACAGGGTCACGCCGATGGAGGTGCCCAGGAACAGCTCCCTGCCCTGCACCACCAATGGCTTGCCCAACTCGCGCACCAGCACTTCGGCCAGCAGCCGTGCGTTGGCGGCCACGTCACCGTCGCCCACCAGGATCACGAACTCGTCGCCACCGAACCGCGCCAGCAGGGCCTCATCCCCACCAGCCTCGGTGACGGCGCGGCCGATGCGCTGCGCGAACTGCAGCAGCGCCTCGTCGCCGGCCTCGTGGCCGAGCGTGTCATTGACCCGCTTGAAATCATCGATGTCGGCAAACAGCAGGCCCAGCCGATGGTTGGAGGCACGCGCGGCCATCAGGCGATGGTCCAGTGCCTCCCGGAACGCCAGCCGGTTGGTCAGCCCGGTCAGGGCATCGGTATAGGCCATGTGCCGCACTTCGCGGTCGTGGCGGGCAATCGCATCGCGCATGCGGGCAAACCCGCGCACCAGCTCGCCGACTTCATCATCGCGGGTGTTCTCGGCCAGCGGTGCCTGGTAGTCACCGGCTTCGATGCGCCGCGCGGCGGCAGCCAGGTCACGGATCGGCGCGACCAGGGTGCGCTGCACGTACAGGATCACCACTACGCCGATCACCACCAGCAGGCCCAGCATCAGCAGCAGCCAGCCCAGGTGGCGGCTGCCGACCTGCTGCAGGCGTTCGCCCAGGGTGGCATTGGCGGCCTGTTCGCGCTGCTGCACTTCATCGAGCGCCATGCCGACGCGGACCCCACCGATGCGCTGGCTGCCGACCATGATCGGCATGGTGTTGTCGAGCACCTTCGGCGATTCCTGCACCACCAGCGCCCGCGCTGCAGCCGCCTTGGGCGCCAGCGGATCGGCCATCGGCTGGCCGAACCCGGAAACCTCCACCGAACCGTCATGCACCAGCCGGCCGCGCTCGTCGAACACCAGCACGTAGCGCACCACCGGCTGCCGCGCGGTGCTGCGCACCAGCGCGCCGACCTGGTCCAGGTCACGGTAATACAGCGGGTTGGCCAGCGCGTCGGACAGCTCGCGCGCCACCGCTTCACCACGGCTGCGCACGCTGCGGTCGAACAATTCATGGATGACGCCCCCGCTGAGGGTACGCACCTCGCTCTGCATCGCCGCCTGGCGTCCCAGCAGCACGGCCAGAATCGCCACCACCACGACCATCGCCCCGCCCATCGCGAGCAGGAACCTGGCCTGCATTCCCGAGCCGAGCCACTTCATTCCACTTCCATCCGCACGCGCGTCAATCCTTGTTTCAATTCATCCAACCGCTGCTGCGCATGCGCATCGACGCGGTGGAACCCAGAAGTGCCGAAAAACCGATGCAACGCCCCCTGCGCCCGTGGGTCGCTGGCCGCCTGCAGCAGCACCTGCTGCAGACGATCACCCACCTGCGGATCGAGGTCGGCGCGCACCATCTCCACCGCCCGCGGGTAGGGCTCGGTACGCCGCAGTTCGCGAAAATCGCGCCGGAATGCCGCCGGCACCCGCCGCTCGTCGTCCCAGTCCACACTGCTCACCGCCCCCGCTTCGACCAGCCCCTTGTGCACGAACGTAGCGATGTTCAATTCGCTGCGCGCAAACACATACCCAACGCTGTTGCGCCCCGGCGTGTCCCATTCCCCGGCCAGGATCTGCGGCGACAACCCTTCCTGCAGCAGGGTCATCACCGGCACCAGGTAGGCACTGGTGGACGCGGTGTTCTGCAACGCCAGACGATGGCCGCGCAGATCCTCCATGTTCTGGATCGGACTGTCGCGGCGGACAAAGAACACCGTCTGATACTGGCGCACGCCATTGCGTTCGGTCAGCAGCAACGGTCGTGCACCGCTTCGCTGGCCCAGCGCCATGGCCGTGCCGGACGTTTCCGTGACCCAGTCCACCCGCCCCCGCCGTAGATAGCTGGCCATCTGCTGCGGATCGCGCGCCATCAGGATCCTCCCCTCCCTGATGCCGACGTCGTGCATATGCGCCACCACATAGTCCAGCAACGGCTGCAGCTGCTCGTAGTGGGCCTTGGGATCATCACTGATCCGGCCCAGCACCAGCACCGGATCCGGTGCCGCATGCAGCGACCCGGCCAGCAGGAACATGGCCAGGCCCAGCAGTCCCCTCTGCACTGCCTTTCGCAGACCCGACACAGGTTTCATCCCCCCAGGGTATCCGGACAGACTACCCGAAAAAATGAGACCGTCGTCAGTCGTCCCTGCTGCCGGCACGGGCCAGCCGGGCCATGCGCTGGGTATCGGCCAGGATGCCGCGCAGCAGGCGCACTTCCTGCTCGCTCGGCTGATTGCGCAGGAACAAGCGGCGCAGCTTGCGCATCGCCGACTCCGGGGCACGCCCCTTGTGGAAATCGATCTCGTCCAGGGTGTCGCCCAGCTGGGCAAAGAAGCTCTCCATCTGTTCGTGGCTGGCCGGCTGCTCGCGGAAGCCCGGCTCGGTCTCCGCCACCGGCTGCGCGCCGAGCAGCTGCATGCGCGTTTCATAGGCCAGCACCTGCACGGCAGCGGCCAGGTTGAGCGAACTGAACGCCGGATCGGACGGGATGTGCACCGCGGCATGGCACAGCTGCAGCTCTTCGTTGGTCAGCCCGGTCCGTTCGCGACCGAACACCAGCGCCACCTCGGCGCCTTCGCCGGCCCGGGCCACCGCGCGGGCGGCGGCGTCGGCCGGCAGGTACTCCTCCAGCTGCACGCGACGGGCGCGGGCGGTGCAGCCCAGCACCAGGGTGCAGTCGGCCACGGCTTCGGCCAGGGTGGCGACCACCGGGGCATCCCCGAGCACATCCTCAGCACCAGCCGAACGCCGGAAGGCCTCCTCATCCAGCGGTTTTTCGGGGGCAACCAGCACCAGGCGGGCCAGTCCCATGGTTTTCAGGGCGCGGGCGGCAGCCCCCATGTTGCCGGGGTGCTGGGTGCCAACCAGGACGAAACGGAGGCGGGTGGCGGCAGGAAACTGGGACATGAACAGGGAAAAGGTCGAGCTGGACGATGACCAATGGTAAACTGTGCGGCCGGCCACTGCGCCGGACCCGCTCTTTTCCCCCGCCAGTCCATCTCTTCTGCCTTTCCGGGAGCCCACGCCATGCAGAAACCCGCCGTCACCGTCATGGTCAAGGCCGCCCGCCTCGCCGGCAACGTCCTGTTGCGCAACATCAACAAGCTCGAGGCGCTCAATGTGGTGCAGAAGGGCCGGATGGACTACGCCAGCGAAGTGGATGCGGATGCGGAAAAGGTCATCGTCAAGGAACTCAAGCGCGCCTACCCGGACTACGGCATCTTCGGTGAAGAAGGCGGCGTGCAGGGCGAGCGTCGCCAGATGTGGGTCATCGACCCGCTGGATGGCACCAGCAACTACCTGCGCGGCGTGCCGCACTACTGCGTGTCGATCGCGCTGGTGGAGAACGGCGAGCCGACCGATGCGGTGATCTTCGACCCGCTGCGCAATGAACTGTTCACCGCCAGCCGCGGTGCCGGCGCGGTGCTGAACGACCGCCGCATCCGCGTGGCCGACCGCAAGGACCTGGACGGCACCATGATCCACACCGGCTTCGCCCCGCGCGAGCGCAACCGTGCCAGCGCCCAGCTGAAGGCGGTCGACGCCCTGCTGGTGCACGGCGAAGACATCCGCCGCACCGGTTCGGCCGCACTGGACCTGGCCTACGTGGCCTGTGGCCGCGCTGACGCCTACTTCGAAGCCGGCGTGAAGGCATGGGACATCGCTGCCGGCCTGCTGCTGGTGCGCGAAGCCGGCGGCAAGGTCTGCGATTTCAAGGGCGCCACCCTGGGCCGCATGGACAACCGCGGTCCGGAGACCCACCAGATCGTGGCCGGCAACCTGAAGGTGGCCGAGTCGCTGCAGAAGGTGCTGGTGAACACCGGTTACGCCGCCGAGTTCGACGCGAAGTTCTGAGCTTCCGCGTAAAGCGGTTCACGGGAATGGCACCTGCGAAGGTGCCGTTTTCGTATCCGCGATGATCGTGCTTGTCACTTTCTTTGCTCGTGCAGAGAAAGTAACCAAAGAAACACGCCGCCAGGGCGCGAGCCGATGCTGCGCATCGGTGCCCTGCGCTCAAGGCGGACCCAAGGTCAAATGCCACAGCGGCACCCGTTAGATCCACGCCACGCGTGGATGCTGTTGCCCTTGATCTTGACCTTTCAGTCCGCCTTGAGCGAGCCGAGCATCGCAGGGGAATCAGGGGCGAAGAGGCGCCGGTGTCTGAGCGCAGCGAGTTCGGCGCCGTCCCCTGATTCGCCGAGAAGCTCAGGGCACCGGCGTGCGCAGCACGTCGGCTCGCGGACGGCGGAGCGTTTCTTTGGTTACTTTCTTTGCGCGCAAAGAAAGTGACACCCCTCCGCGCTCGCGGAAACGATCCCCAGGCATCGCCTGGCGCGCCAATGCATGCGCACGCAAACAAAAACGCCCGGCGCGGGGCCGGGCGTTCCTGCACTACCTTGAAAGCCGAGGCTTACGCCACCGTCGAAGCACGCAGCGCAGCGATGCGCTCTTCCAGCGGCGGATGGCTCATGAACAGCTTCTTCGCGGTCGAGCCGGCAATACCGAACGCGGCGATCTGCGTCGGCAGGGTGCTCTGGCCGTGGTTCAGCTGCAGGCGCTCCAGCGCGGCGATCATCTTCTGGCGGCCGGCCAGCGAGGCACCACCGGCATCGGCGCGGAACTCGCGGTGGCGCGAGAACCACATCGAGATCATCGTGGCGAACAGGCCGAACACCATCTCCAGCACGAACACGATGATGAAGTAGGCAAAGCCACGGCCACCGCCTTCGCGGTTGCCCGACAGCGCGCTGTCGATGATGCCGCCGACCACGCGGGCCAGTACGATCACGAAGGTGTTCAGCACGCCCTGCAGCAGTGCCATGGTGATCATGTCACCGTTGGCGACGTGAGCGATCTCGTGGCCCAACACCGCTTCGGCTTCGTCTTCGCTCATGTTGTGCAGCAGGCCGGTGGACACCGCCACCAGCGCGTTGTTGCGGTTGGCGCCGGTGGCAAAGGCATTGATCTCCGGGCCTTCATACACCGCCACTTCCGGCATGCCGATGCCGGCCGCCTTGGCCTGGCGCTCGACGGTGGCCAGCAGCCAGCGCTCGGTCTGGTTGCGCGGCTCGGTGATCACCACCGCGCCGGTGGAACGCTTGGCCATCCACTTGGACAGCAGCAGCGAGATGAAGGAACCACCAAAGCCGAAGATGCCGGCCATGACCAGCAGGCCGCTCATCGAACGGGAGTCCACGCCCAGGATGGACATCACGATGCCGGCGAGAATCAGCACCGCAAGGTTGGTGGCCAGGAACAGGGCAATGCGGGTAAACATGGGAGAATCCGGCTCTAAAAGGGTCGATATCGACCAATTTGCGGTGCAGTCAGCTTGAATTCAAGCGCCAACCTGACCGACGATTCAGCCAGCATGACCTCCCCCACTCCCTGCGGCCGCTTCGCGCCCTCGCCGACCGGCCTGCTCCACCCTGGTTCCCTGCTCGCCGCCTTCGGCAGCTGGCTGCTGGCCCGCCATCACGGCGGCCTGTGGCGACTGCGCATCGAGGATGTCGACCCGCCACGCACCGTGCCCGGCGCGGCCGAGTCGCAGCTGCAGGCGCTGGTCGCGTTCGGGCTGGCCCATGATGGCCCGATCCTCTGGCAGAGCACCCGCGGCCTGGCCTACCAGGCCGCCCTGGACGTGCTGCTGGCCAGCGACCTCGCCTTCGTCTGCCACTGCAGCCGCAGCGACCTGGCCGCCAGTGGCGGCATCCACCACCGCTGCGTCGCACGGCAGCCGCGACCGGATCCTGCCGTCCGCTTTCGCGTACTGTCCGGCAGCGTCGTGCACTTCGTCGATGGCCTGCGCGGGCCGCAACAGCAGGATGTACACGCCGAGGTCGGCGACTTCGTGCTGCGCCGCGCCGATGGCTGCTGGGCCTACCAGCTGGCGGTGGTGGTCGATGACGCCGCACAGGGCGTGACCGAAGTGGTGCGCGGCGCCGACCTGCTCGATTCCACCGCGCGGCAGATCCTGCTGCAGCAGGCGTTGGGCCTGGCCGTGCCACGCTACTGGCATCTGCCGCTGCTGCTGGATGCGCCGGGTCACAAACTGTCCAAGTCGCTGGCCGCGCTGCCAGTGGACACCCGGCGCCCGCTGCCGGTGCTGCGCCAGCTCTGGCAGCTGCTCGGTCAGGCGCCCGCCGCGCTGGATGCGGCCCAGGACCTGGACGCGCTGCTGGCCCGCGCGCAACAGGCCTTCGACCCGGCACGGTTGCCGCGCGCCGACATCCTGTTGCCGCCCGGCGCACTTTCCGCGCCGATGTTGCAGAATCCCCCTTCCCCCACCTGATATCCGGACAGCACTCCATGACATCTCGCGTCGCACTGGTCACCGGCGGAACCGGCGGCATCGGTACCGCCATCTGCCAACGCCTGGCCGACCAGGGCCACCGGGTCGCCACCAACTACCGCGACGAAGCCAAGGCACGCGCCTGGCAGCAGGCCATGACCGAGCGTGGCTACCGCGTGGCGATCTTCCCGGGCGATGTCTCCGATCCGGACAGCGCCGAAGCGCTGGTGCGCGCGGTGGAAGCCGAGCTCGGCCCGGTCGAGATCCTGGTCAACAACGCCGGCATCACCCGCGACACCACCTTCCACCGCATGCGCGCCGACCAGTGGCACGATGTGATCAACACCAATCTCAACTCGGTGTTCAATGTCACCCGCCCGGTGATTGAAGGCATGCGTCGCCGCGGCTGGGGCCGGGTCATCCAGATCAGCTCGATCAACGGCCTGAAGGGCCAGTACGGCCAGGCCAACTACGCAGCGGCCAAGGCGGGCATGCACGGCTTCACCATCTCGCTGGCCCGCGAGAACGCCGGCTTCGGCATCACCGTCAACACCATTTCGCCCGGCTACGTGGCGACGGACATGGTGATGGCCGTGCCCGAAGAGGTGCGCGCCAAGATCATCGCCGACATCCCCACCGGGCGGCTGGGCAAGCCGGAAGAGATCGCCTACGGGGTGTCCTTCCTGGTGGCCGACGAGGCCTCGTGGATCACCGGCAGCAACCTGGACATCAACGGCGGCCACCACATGGGCTGGTAAGCCGCGCAGGGGCCTGATGCGGCGTACGCCGGCGGCCCCTGCCGATGGTCATGCTGCGCAACACGCAAACCCTTGTTGCGCAACATGATCGCCCCTGAAAGCCAAGCCTGGCGGGGGCTGAGGCGGTTGCAACCGCTGCTGCACTGCGCCATGCTGCGCATCTACTGTGACGAGTGACCGCTTCAATGGCTGCGACCCGCATCATCAAGAAGTATCCGAACCGCCGTCTCTACGACACTGAGATTTCCAGCTACATCACCATCGAGGACGTGCGCCAGCTGATCCTGGACGGTGAAGACTTCGAAGTCCGCGACGCCAAGAGCGGCGACGACCTCACCCGTTCGGTCCTGCTGCAGATCATCGCCGACCAGGAACAGGACGGCGAACCGATGCTCTCCACCCAGCTGCTCAGCCAATTGATCCGTTTCTATGGCGATTCGCTGCAGGGCTTCATGGGCAATTACCTGGAGCGCAGCATGCAGGTCTTCCTCGACCAGCAGCAGCAGTTCCGCCAGCAGATGGGCAACCTGCTGGGGCAGACCCCGTGGGCGATGATGAACCAGCTGACCGAACGCAATCTGGAATTGTGGCAGGAATTCCAGCGCAGCATGGGCACCGGTTTCGGCGGCCCGCGCCCGGGCGGCACCGGCACCGGTACCGGCAACAAGCCGAACGAACCGGGAACCGGCACCGGCGGCAAGACCCGCCGCTGAGCCACGGTCCGGGCCGGAACGAGAACGGCGCGCCCCTGGCGCGCCGTTCTCGTTTTGTGGTTCAGCGGCGAGGCGTCAACGTTTCGCCTTGCACCCGGTGCACACGCGCTCGACCTTGTAGCCCTTGGTCTTCAGCTTCTCGACCACGCCGTCGCTGCCCAGCAGGTGCAGCGTGCCCACCACCACCAGCGTGCCGCCCTGCCCGGCCTGCAGGTACGGCACCAGCCTGGGCACCCATGCGTCGTTGCGCCCGGTGTTGATGCGCTGATACAGCTGCGGATACTGCTGGCGCATTTCCGCCGCCATCTTCGTCCACAGCAGGCGCTCATCACCGCGGCGCCACGCATCGTGCAGCTGGCGTGCCTGCTCGTCAGCCTTGCCGGCCTGGTCCAGTGCCTCGGCCAGCATCTGCCGCTGCTCCTGCAGCGTCATGCCATTGAGCGTGCCGATCTGCGTGTCGATGTCCTCCAGCCCTGCGGTCTTGCGGCCGGTCTTCTGCGCGCGCTCCATGAAATGCCGGTCCAGGCCCAGCGCCGGGTCCAGCCCCAGCTTCTGCATCTGGCCCACTGAAATGCTCAGGCCGACAAACCACGGCTTCATGCCCTGCATCTGTGCCAGCGGCAGCTGGTTCTCGGCGGCAAAGGCCTGCAGCTTCTGCCAGGTCGCGGCATCGAGATCGCGCTTGAGCTCGCTGCCATCGGTGCGGGTCGCGGCCTGCACCATGCGGCTGACCAGCTGCGGCGACTGCATGTCTTCCGGTGACAACTCGAACACCACCCGCTGCGAGGCCTCGAACGCCTGCTCGACATCGGCCGACAACGGATAGTCCTGCGGCTTCAGCAGATGGAACGACCCCAGCAGGTACAGGCGCGCATCGCCCGGGCCAGTGACTTTCCACAGCAGCGGCACCGGCGGCTTGGCGGCAGCTGCGGTTCCGGCAGGGGTGGACGGGGCGTCACGGGCCGGGGCCAGCGGCGCGATTGCGCAGGCCGCCAGCAACAAGGTGGCGCGGAACAGGTGTCTGATCGGCATGGTCAGCCTTCTCCTTCAGGCAGGTGATAGGCCTTCTCGCCCGCTTCCACGCGCAGGTCGAGCCGGTTTTCCGGCGGCGCCAGCGGACAGGTCGCGTAGGCGGTGAACGCGCATGGCGGGTTGTAGGCGTGGTTGAAATCGATACGCACCGTACCGTCGGCTGCGGGCGCGTCGGTATCCAGGTAACGACCGGCCGGATAACTGCCGCGGCCGCTGCTGCGGTCAGCAAAGATCAGGAACAGCGGTTGGCCGGGCGCGCCGATCGCCTCCAGGCGCCAGCGGCGGCCATCACGCTCGAATTCGACGGCGCCGGCATTGGGCATCTGCGTGGTCAAGCCGGTGATGTCGACGATGGGCAGGGTCTTGCCCGCCGGATGCGCGATGAAGCGCGCCTGCACCTGCCAGTCAGCGCCACCGGGCCAGTACTGCAGGCCGGCGAAATCGCGGCGCGCAGGTGCGTCGGCATGCTTCACCCGCAGTGCATCGCGCGGACCACGGCGGATGATGCTGAGCTGGCCCTTGCCACCATCGAAGGCGAGCAGGGTCGGCTGCGGATCCTTGTCGGTGTCGACCCGGATGCGTCCGCGCACCGGTTGCCCGTCATGGCTGACCTCGGCGCCCGCTTCCGGCGTGAACCACCACTGGCTGCCTTCCCGGCGCAACAGACCGAGCTTTTCCGGACCCACCGCCAGGCGGATGCCATTGGTGGCCCCGCTACCGACGAAGTGCGATTTGTTCTGCAGCCAATGCAGCCCCACCAGCGCCGTCCAGCCATCGGCCCGGGTCAGGTCCTGATAGCGCGCCACGCGCCACTGCTGCTGCGCGGCGGCAAACGCCGGATCCTCCACCGCCGCCGGTGCCGGTGGTGTCGCCGGGCTGCAGGCGGCCAACATCCAGGCGACCAGCAGGCCACTCATTGCCCAGTTACGCATCGATGCTCCCCTCAACGTCCGCGCAGGAACCAGCGGTCGATCTCCGCCAGCGAAAAACGGGCCCAGGTCGGTCGGCCGTGGTTGCACTGGCCGGACCGCTCGGTGATTTCCATGTCGCGCAGCAGCGCGTTCATTTCCGGCACGGTCAGGCGCCGGTTGGCGCGCACTGCGCCGTGGCAGGCCATCGTCGACAGCAGTTCGTCGCGCGCGCTGGCCACGCGCCGGCTCTGGCCATGTTCGCGCAGATCGGTCAGTACATCGCGCAGCAACCCTTCCGGCTCGGCATGGGCCAGCAGTGCCGGAAGGCTGCGTACGTGCAGCGCCCCCGGGCCGGCACGGGTCACTTCGAAGCCCAGTGCGGCCAGCGTTTCGGCTTCACTCTCCGCGGTGTCGGCCTCGCGTTCGCCCACCGCCAGCGTGATCGGCACCAGCAACGGCTGCGACTGCAGGCCGATGCCATCGTGCGCATTCTTCAGGCGCTCATAGCCGATGCGCTCGTGCGCGGCATGCATGTCGACCACGATCAGGCCTTCGGCGTTCTCGGCCAGGATGTAGATGCCGTGCAGCTGCGCGATCGCATAGCCGAGCGGCGGTACGCCGGCGTCTGCACGGGTGACCGGCAGGCCGTTCTCGGTCGGCATCGGCGGCATCGGCGCCGCGCGCTCGGCACCGGCCGGCGTGGCGTACAGCGCCGCATAGGCCGCTGGCGCATCGGCCACCTGCAGCCCCAACGGTTGCTGCGGGCGCCAGCCGGAGAAGCCTCCACTGCTGCCGCCCGAACCGGCACCGGGCGCAGGCCCGCGGACCAGGCCGAAGCCGGATGCGCCCACGCTCGAGGCCATCGGTGCCGCTGCGGTGTCGGCCGGGTGCGCAGCGCCTGCACCGATCTCCTGTGCCGACACACCGGCACGGGTCTCGGCCAGCGCATCCTTCAGGGTGCGGTAGACGAAATCGTGCACCAGCCGCGAATCGCGGAAACGCACCTCATGCTTGGCCGGGTGCACATTGACGTCGACGCGGGTCGGGTCCAGCTCCAGGAAAAGCACGTAGGCCGGCTGGCGGCCGTGGTACAGCACATCGCCGTACGCCATCTTCACCGCATGGGCAACGCTGCGATCACGCACCGAGCGGCCGTTGACGTACAGATACTGCTGATCGGCACTGGCGCGCGAATAGTGCGGTTGCGCGATCCAGCCGTGCAGGCGCAGGCCGGCACCGCTGTGGTCCACGCGCACGGCCTGGTTGGCGAAGTCCTCGCCCAGCGTCTCGGCCAGACGCGCATCGGAATACAGATCACCCGGCTTGTAACGACGCGAGGCCTTGCCGTTGTGCGACACGCGCAGCTCGACGTCCGGTCGCGCCAGTGCCAATGACCGCAGCCATTCTTCGATATGACCCAGCTCGGTGCGTTCGGCGCGCAGGAACTTGCGCCGCGCCGGCACGTTGTAGAACAGCTCGCGCACTTCCACCGTGGTACCCGGTGCATGCGCGCGCGGGGTGACCTCACCGATCTTGCCGCCTTCGATCTGCAACGCCGAGCCGTGTTCGTCATGCGCGCGGCGCGAGGCCAGGGTGAAGCGGCTGACCGAAGCGATCGACGGCAGCGCTTCACCGCGGAACCCCAGTGTCGCCACCGATTCCAGATCGTCCAGGTCGGCGATCTTGCTGGTGGCGTGGCGCGATACCGCCAGCGGCAACTGCTCCGGTGCGATGCCACTGCCATTGTCACGGATGCGGATCAGGCGCACACCGCCCTCTTCCAGATCGATGTCGACGCGGCTGGCACCGGCATCGATCGCATTCTCGACCAGTTCCTTCACCACCGACGCAGGACGCTCGACCACTTCGCCAGCGGCGATCTGGTTGATCAGGATTTCCGGCAACGGCCGGATCGGACGCGGGCCGGGCGCGCTCATGGGAGAGGATGGGCAGCAGACTTCATGGGTCGATGATAGCGGAGCCACACGCCCGCCGGGCATGGCCCGGCGCTACCCGGCACGCGGACCGGCTTACTTGCTGCCGCCTGCCATGGTGCCGGCTGCGTCGATCTCGGCCTGCGCACGCGCCGCGTACAACGTCCCCGGCGGCGGCTGCCGGCTGAAGAAGGTATGCACGCCATCGAGCACGGCGCCGGCGATCTTGCGCTGGTAGGCCGGGTCGATCAGGCGGCGCTCTTCATCCGGGTTGGAAATGAACGCGGTTTCCACCAGCATCGCCGGCATGTCCGAGGTGCGCAGCACCGCGAAGTTGGCGCGTTCGATGTTCGGTTTGTGGTTGTTGCCGATCCGCTTCAGGCCCCCCAGCACATGCCCGGCCGCGTCTTCGGAGGCCTTCATGTAACCGCTCTGGGCCAGGTCCAGCAGCACATTGGCCAGCGTGCCTTCGGTCTGCTGCAGGCGCACGCCACCGACCAGATCGGCCGCGTTTTCCTTGTCCGCCAGCCAACGTGCGCGCTGCGAGGACGCGCCCTTGGTCGATAGCACATACACCGACGAACCGGTTGCCGAGCGGTTTTCGGCGGCATCGGCGTGGATCGAGATGAAGATGTCGGCCTTGTTCGCACGCGCCTTCTGCGCACGCATCGGCAGCGGGATGAAGACGTCGCTGTCGCGGGTCAGGTAGGCCTTCAGGCCGGGCGTGGCGTTGACCTGGCGGGCCAGTTCGCGGGCCACCGCCAGGGTGACATCCTTCTCACGCTTGCCGGTCGGGCCGATCGCGCCCGGGTCCTGGCCACCGTGGCCGGGATCGATCGCCACCACCAGATGGCGCATGCCCGGCTGCATGCGGATGCGCGAGGCATCGCTGGGCATCGCCGGGCGTGGCGCTTCAACCGGCGCCGCTGGCGCCGGTGTGGGAACGGTGGCCGGCGGCGTGCTCACCACGGCAGCGGTGCGCTGGCCGGCGAGGATCGCGGCTGGCGAGGACGAAGGGGTACTGCTGGCCGTGGTCCCTGCCGCGGCGACCTGGACCGGCGCGGTGGACGGTGCCGGCGTCGGCGCGGCGGGCGCTGCAGCCGTGGCGCTGGCCTGCTGCTGCACCTGTGCAGTCAACAACGCGGTGGCGCGTGCGGCATCGGTACGCGACTGCGCACTTTCGGCCGCGCTCGGGGCCGGAGCGGTGGTCGGCGCCGGAAGTGTCGGTGCCGGACGCTGGGCGGCCACGGCCGGGCCATCGCCCGGCCACTCGATCACGAGCTTGGATTCGTTGCCCTCGCGCTGCATCTGCGGGCGGAACGGCGCCACCGATTCGGCAAGGTCGAACACCACGCGGAACGTACCCGGCACCGGCTGTCCGGTGCGCACGGCCGTGACCACGCCCTGTGCGGCCGGCATCTTCAGGTTGCGGATGGCGCTGGAGTCGGGGAAATCGACCACCAGGCGGTTCGGACCGGCCAGCGACAGGGTCTTGTAGCCGCCGCTGCCGACCAGCGAGATCTCGGCGCGGGTGCCGGTGGCACCGGTGTTCAGCAGCACCTGGCGGACTTCACCAGCCCACGCACTGACGCTCGCCAGACCCAGTCCGACGGCGGCACAGATGGCGATGAGACGGTTCCCCGGGCGCATGGCTCAGGATTCAATCACCGCGCTGAACGGAATGCAACACCTTTTTCCTTAATAATCCGTAACCTGCCGGTGTTTGTTCTCGTCAGCCGGCAGAAATGGCCTGCAAGTCGCCCCCTTGCGGGAGCCGTTGCAGCCATTCACGACCGATGTCGCTTGCCGCGGTGAGACGGACCCGACGGCCGTGACCCTCGATCTCCAGCGCCACCACCAGGTCGGTCGGCGGCAGCGCGCCGGCACCGCGCTCGGGCCATTCGACCAGCCACAGCACCGCACCGCCCTCGTCCAGGCCGAGGAAATCCAGCTCGCCGGCCTGACCGATCCGGTACAGGTCCAGGTGCCAGGCCTCGCCGCCGCTCGCCAGTGGATAGCGCTCGACCAGGGTGTAGGTCGGGCTGCGGATCGCGCCCTGCACGCCCAACGCGCGCAGCAGGGCGCGCGCAGTAGTGGACTTGCCGGCACCGAGGTCGCCGCGCAGTTCGACCAGCGCCTGCGGCGGCCGGCTGGCCGCCAGCCACTGCCCCAGCCGTTCGGTGGCGTCGCTGTCGGCAAGGAAGAAGTCAGTCATGGGGAGTGTTCCGGGTTGGCCAGTCGCCGCAGCGGCGCCAGCAGGTCGGTGGGAAGCAGGCCGCGCGCGCCTTCGGCCGCAGCGGCATCGCCGGCCAGTGCGTGCAGCAGCGCGCCGGCGGCGGCGGCATCGAACGCGCACAGGCCCTGCGCACGCAGACTGGCAATGATGCCGGTGAGCAGGTCGCCCATACCACCGACGGCCATGCCGGGGTTGCCGGCGGCGATCAGTCGCGGCAGCTGCGCGGGCGCGGCCACGATGCTGCCCGCGCCCTTCAGTACCACCACGGCATGGAAGCGCTCGGCCAGCGCCTGCGCACTGGCATAGCGGTCGGCCTGGATGTCGGCAGTCCTGCAGCCCAGCAGACGCGCAGCCTCACCCGGATGCGGGGTGAGGATGGCCTCGGGCAACGCGTGCGGGTCCTGCGCCAGCAGGTTCAGCGCATCGGCGTCGACCACCAGCGGCTTGCCACAGGCCAGCGCCCGCGCAGACAGCGCCCGCGCCCATTCGTCCTGGCCCAGCCCCGGACCGATCGCCACCACCCTGGCCCTGTCCAGCAGTGCGGGCAGCGCATCGCCGTCTTCCAGCGCGTGGCTCATCGCCTCGGGCAGGCGCGCCAGCAACGGTGCCACGTGATCGCGACGGCTGCCGACGCTGACCAGCCCGGCACCTGCGCGCAGCGCGGCGGCGGCGGCCAGCATCACCGCACCGCCGCTGCCATGGTTGCCGCCAATGCACAGCACGTGGCCGGATTCACCCTTGTGGGTATTGGCCCGGCGAGGTGGCAACAGCGCCGGCAGACGCTCCCCCGTCCAGCGCTGCGCGCTGGCGGCAATGCCGTCCCAGGCGGCGTCAGGCAGTTCCAGCGGCGCCAACCGGCGCTGGCCCACGTGTTCCAGTGCATCGCCGGTGTACAGGCCACGGTGGCAGGCGATGAACTGCAGTGTGACCTCGGCCTTCACCGCCCCCCCCGGCACGCGACCGTTATCGGCGTCGACGCCACTGGGCACGTCCAGCGCCAGTACCGGTGCCGTTGTGCTGTTGAGCGCCTCGATCAGCGCCAGGGCCTCGCCCGCCGGCGCCCGGTCCAGGCCAAGCCCGAACAACGCGTCCACATACACCTCGGCCGCCGGCAGCTGGCCGTCGAACGCGACGACGCAGCCACCTGCCGCCGCAAAGTCCGCCGCGGCCTGGCGGGCCAGCGCCGTGGCAGGTGCCTTGCCCGGCAGCGTGACCACCTGCACCGGGCGTCCCGACCGCAGCGCATGGGTGGCCAGCACGTAGCCATCGCCGCCGTTGTTGCCGGCGCCGACCAGCACGCACAACGCTCGGGCCTCGGGCCACTGCTGCAGCAGGCATTGCCAGCCGGCCAGGCCGGCCTGTGCCATCAGGCCCCAGCCACCGTCACCGGCCAATGCCGAGGCGCGCGCATCGAGCGTGCGCGCGGCGGCGGTGTCGAACAGAAGAGAGAGATCGGGCATGCCGGGATTTTATACTGGTGCTCATGTCCCCCGTCCCCGCCCCTGTCGATCCGGCCCAGGCCGTGCAGCGCATCCGCGAACTGGCCCGTGCGCATGGCTTCCAGCGCTGCGGCATCGCCGGCATCGAGCTGGGCGAGGATGAAGCACACCTGGCCGACTGGCTGGGCCAGGGCCTGTACGGCACGATGGACTGGATGGCGCGCCACGGCACGCTGCGCGCGCGACCGGCCGAGCTGCTGCCGGGCACGGTGCGGGTGATCTCGGTCGGCATGGACTACAGCCACAAGGACGATACCGAAGCGTGGGCCACCCTGGCCGACCCGGGCCGTGCCTATGTGGCGCGCTACGCGCTGGGCCGCGACTATCACAAGCTGATGCGCAACCGCCTGCAGAAGCTGGCCACGCAGATCAACGATGAAGTGGCGCCGCTGGGCTACCGCGTCTTCGTCGATTCGGCACCGGTACTGGAACGCGCGCTGGCGCGCAATGCCGGGCTTGGCTGGATCGGCAAGCACACCTGCCTGATCGATCGGCACGGTGGCTCGTGGTTCTTCATCGGCGAGATCTACATCGATATCCCGCTGCCGATCGACACCCCGGCCACCGCGCACTGCGGTACCTGCACGCGCTGCATCGATGTCTGCCCCACCCGCGCGATCACCGGCCCGCAACGACTGGATGCGCGGCGCTGCATTTCCTACCTGACCATCGAGCACGATGGCGCCATTCCCGAGGACATGCGGCCGTTGATGGGCAACCGTATCTACGGGTGTGACGACTGCCAGCTGGTCTGCCCCTGGAACAAGTTCGCCAAGCGCACCGACGAAGCCGATTTCCGCGCGCGCAACAACCTCGACACCGCGCGCCTGGACCAGCTGTTCGGCTGGGATGAAGCCGAGTTCCTCCGCCGCACCGAAGGCAGCCCGATCCGCCGCAGCGGGCATGAGCGCTGGCTGCGCAACATCGCGGTGGCGCTGGGCAATGCACCGGCCTCGGCCGAGGCGCTGGCCGCGCTGCACACCCGCATCGACGATCCCTCGCCGCTGGTACGCGAACACGTGCAGTGGGCGCTGGCCCAGCACGCCCCGCGCTGACGTGCGATCCTGAGCGCCCGTTCCACCTGCCGCACGCCGTTCCCATGCAGCCACGCAACAACGACATCCTCACCCCCAGCCAGCTCAACACCCTGGCCCGCGACCTGCTGGAAGGCAGCTTCCCGGCGATCTGGGTCGAGGCCGAGCTCGGCAGCGTGGCGCGACCTGCCTCCGGCCACCTGTACTTCACCCTGAAGGATGCGCGTGCCCAGCTGCGCGCTGCGATGTTCCGGATGAAGGCGCAGTACCTGAAATTCGTGCCGCGCGAAGGCATGCGCGTGCTGGTGCGTGGCAAAGTGACCCTGTACGACGCACGCGGCGAGTACCAGATGGTGCTCGACCACATGGAGGAAGCCGGCGAAGGCGCGTTGCGCCGTGCGTTCGAGGAACTGAAGGCCCGACTGGACGCCGAAGGCCTGTTCGACCCGGCACGCAAGCGCCCGCTGCCGGCCCATGTGCAGCGCCTGGCAGTGATCACCTCGCCTACCGGTGCCGCCGTGCGCGACGTGCTGAGCGTGCTCGGCCGCCGCTTCCCGCTGCTGGAAGTGGATCTGCTGCCGACCCTGGTCCAGGGCAGCACGGCGGCTGCGCAGATCACCCGCCTGCTGCAGGCCGCCGATGCCAGCGGACGCTACGACGTGATCCTGCTGACCCGCGGTGGCGGTTCGCTGGAAGACCTGTGGGCGTTCAATGACGAAGCCCTCGCCCGTGCGATCGCCGCCAGCCGCACTCCGGTGGTGTCGGCGGTGGGCCACGAAACCGACTTCAGCCTCAGCGATTTCGCGGCCGACCTGCGCGCTCCGACACCGTCGGTGGCGGCCGAACTGCTGGTACCGGACCAGCGCGAACTGGCCTTGCGCCTGCGCCGCACCGCCGCGCGCATGGTGCAGTTGCAACGGCAGGCGATGCAGCAGGCGATGCAGCGCGCCGATCGCGCCCTGCTGCGCCTGAACGCCCAGAGCCCGCAGGCACGGTTGGAGCTCCTGCGCCGGCGCCAACTGGAGCTGGGCCGGCGCCTGCATGCGGCATTCAACCAGCAGCAGGAGCGTCGTGCAGCCCGGCTGCGGCACGCGGTGGCCGTGCTGCGCGGTCATCACCCGCAACGCCAGCTCGACGCGATGCAGCGGCGCCTGGCGGCCCTGCGCGGGCGTCCGCAGGCCGCAATGCAGCGGCGGCTGGAGCGCGATGCGCTGCGCCTGCGCGGGGTAGCGCGCTCGCTGGAAGCGATCAGCCCGCTGGCGACCGTCGCGCGTGGCTACAGCATCCTCACCCGCAGCGACGACGGTACGCTGGTGCGGAAGGTCGATCAGGTACGGCCCGGCGATGCCCTGCAGGCGCGCGTTGGCGACGGCGTGATCGACGTGCAGGTCAAGTAGAGGCTTGTTCGGCAGGGCTGCCGCCCTGCACCTGCAGAGGCAACTGCAACGGCCGAAGCAACAGCGAATGCGGCGCTGGATTGCTGATGGCCTGGCGGGGCGGTGTGGCTGTGCAGGACACGCCATGAACCCGTCCTTGGGGGCTCGATGGCGCCATCCATGGCGCCAATGGTCCTGCACAGCCACACCGCCCCCCCCGCCCCCGACAGTTTCCAGATGACGGTCGGTAGATCCACGCCATGCGTGGATGAATCTCCATCGGAATCGAATATTTCGAATCAAGATCGAAAAGCATCCACACATGGCGTGGACCTACCGTGCCGACCAAGGTCGACACCTGCCAACAGCAGCAGGAACCTGTCGGAGGCGGGGTGGGTCCGGTTGCGGGGTCGTGAGCCGCATGGATACAGCGACCGAGCCTGCAGGGACGTATTTACGGCGTCCCCCGCAACCGGACCCACCCCGCGATCCCGCAGGAAGCCAGCTCTTGCCGTTGACGTTGCTCTGGCTCGAGGCTTCTGCAGGTGCAGGGCGCAGCCCTGCCGAACACCCTCCTACTTCGCCTGCTCGCAGAACTTCTGCCGGTACTCGAGCGCCTTCGGCATCAGCGCCTGCAGGTTCTGGATGCGGGTGCCCGGGTTGGGATGGGTGGAGGCAAACTCCGGCGGTGCCTGGCCACCGCTGGCCTGGCCCATCCGCTGCCACAACGGCACCGCCTCGCGCGGGTCGAAGCACGCCGCCGCGGCCAGCATCAGCCCCACTTCGTCGGCCTGGGTCTCGTGGCTGCGCGCATACGGCAGCAGGTAGCCGTAGCCCATCGCCGACATCATCATCTGTTGCTGCTGCGCATCCATGCCGCTGGCGGCGCCGGCCACCTGCCCGATCTGGGTCAGCTTCTGCTGCGCCATGCGCTGCGCACCGTGGCGCAACAGCGCATGGGCGATTTCGTGGCCCATCACCACCGCCATCGCATCGCGGGTGCGCGCCACCGGCACCAGCCCGGTATAGACCGCCATCTTGCCGCCCGGCAGGCAGAACGCATTGGCCTGCTCGGACGGAATCACGTTCACTTCCCACTGGAAATCACGCGCAAAGTGCGCCGGCTGCACGCCGTGTTCCTGCGCCAGCGCGGTCTCCACCACATCCACCTTGGCAATCAGTCGCTGCGCGATGTCACGCACGTCGCGCGCGATCGGCGCGTTCGGATCCATCGGCGGTTCCTGCGAGAGGATCTGCTGGTACGCCTGCAGGCCCAGCGCGGTCTCCTGGCGCGCATCCAGGCTGCTGTCGATCATGACCTTTTCGCCGGTATAGGGATCCACCGTGCGGTTGGAAAACCAGTAGAACGCGGCATAACCGGCGGCCAGCAGCAGCACCCACCAGCGGATGTTGCCGAACAGGCCGCGCCGTTGCGGGCCCTGTGGCGAGCGGGAAAAGGGATCGTTGCGCATCGGGCGGTCTTCCTGCTGGCCCCGCCGGCCGGCGGGCACGGCGCAATCTTAGTGCGCCGACGCCTGCAGCGGGTGAAGCCGCTGGCCGATCAGATACCGCGCACCAGGCGGAAACCGATGCGCGCGTTGGTCGTATCCGAATCCTGCGACTGCCGCCAGGCGGCACGGGTCTGCTCGGGCGCGTTGGCCCAGTTGCCGCCACGGATCACCCGCGCGCGGCACCCCGGGTTGAACCAGGCCACGCCATCGGACGGCGCACGCCGGTAGCTGGCATGCCAGCAGTCGGCCACCCATTCGCTCAGGTTGCCCGCCATGTCATGCAGGCCGAAGGCATTGGCCTGGAAGCTGGCCACCGGCGCCGGCCCCCACCAGCCATCACCGTAGCCGATGAAGGCGTTGTGCCAGTGCCGGCCGGAGGGCGACACGTCCTTGCTGCCGGTGAAGTTGCCGCTGCCGGGAGGAGGTGTACCGGCATCTCCCCACGGGTAACGGCCACTGCTGCCGGCACGCAGTGCATACTCGAACTCAGCCTCGCTCGGCAGCCGGTAGCTGCGTCCGGTCTGCTCGGACAGCCACGCTGCGTAGTTCTCGGCATCACGCACACTGACGTGCATCACCGGCGAGTTGCCCAGCGCTCGGCCGCCATCGTAGTCCGAGCGCCAGTCCACGCCACTGCGCCGGATGAAGTTGCCACTGCGCTCGTCATACACCACCGAATGACCACGGCGGGTGGCCCGGGGCCGCGCGTTGGTGGCCTTTACATAGCGCTCGAAGTCGCCGACGGTGACTTCGGTGATCGCCATCGCGAAGCCTCGGTCAAAGCGTACGTAATGCGAAGGTCGCTCCGAATCGGCCGAGCCCGGCTCGGCGTCGCCGGCGCCCATCTGGAATCCACCATGCGGCACCACCACCATCTGCGGGCCGCGCCCGCCATCGCGCATCGCATCACTGAACACCTGGCCCGGGCGGAAGCTGCCGTAGTGCGTGGCCAGGTCGATGCGCTCGCGCAGCTGGGCCACCGCCGCATCACCGGGCAGACCGATGCGCAGCGCCTCGGCCAGCTTCTCCCGCGCCGGTTTCAGGCCCTGCGGCGTGGCCAGCTCGCGCAGGCCGTCGTCGCGCAGCCGCAGCAGCGTGTCCGAGCGGATCTGCTCGATGCGTTCGAACGCATCGGCAATGGTCGGCGACGAGTCACGGACCTTGCTCGCCTCGGCCAGCCAGCTGCCGGCGCTGGCGAAGTCGCGGGCACGCGCGGCATCCTCGGCGCGGCGGATCAGGCCACTTTCGGCCGCCGCCAGACCCTGCTTGGCCCGGCTGTTGTGTTCATCCAGCGCCAGCGCCTCGCGGAAGTTGCCGATCGCGCCGTCCCCTTCCTCGCCGATCCGGTCCGAGCGCAGGTCCTCTTCGCCCGCGCGGTTGTAGGCCACCACGCGCTGGGCCCGTTCCACCCGCCCCTGCAGGGCGCGCACCTTTTCGTCATTGGGCGCCAGCGTCAGCAGCACCAGCGCCTGGCGGCTGGCCTCGGCCAGTGCCTCGCGCTGCTGCAGCGGACGCACCAGCAGCTGGTCGGCCTGCTGCTGCAGGCGCTGGCGCGCACGCTGCAGGCCCTGCCGCGCCTGGCGGTCATCCGGGTCTTCCTCCTGCACCGCCAGCCACAGCGGAATGGCTGCGTCGGCATCCTCGTAGAGCCGCCCCTGGGTGAACGCCTGCTCGGCCGCACGGCGCAGCTGGGCCAGGCTGCGCCCTTGCCGGTCCACGCGCGGCGGCGTCCACTGTTGAACATCCTCTGCGGCGTCCTCGCCGGCAATGGTCACGCGGCCCTGCTGCGGCGGCGATGCCGTGTCGGTGACGCTCGCCTGGGCCGGGCGCACATCGTCGCCGGCGGCCCGCTCGGCGGTCGTCGGCGGCGACGGCGTGCAGCCGGCCAGGGCCACGGCCAGGGCTGTGCACAGCACGGGCGACAACGAAAAACGCAAGCAGAGCCTCCTTCGGCACGGACGCGGACCGACGTTAGGCTATTCTCCCCTGCCTGAGCAAACCCGAGTAGTAGGCCCCCGACCCGTGGCAATCTGGATCACCACCCCCGCCGAGCTGGACGCGTACTTCCAGCAGCGCCCGACCCGCATCGGCCTGGACACCGAATTCATCCGTGAACGCACCTTCTGGCCGCAGCTGGCGCTGGTGCAGATGGCGGTCGGCCAGGACATCCTGCTGATCGACCCGCTGATTCCCGGCATGACCGACGCACTGGTGCCGTGGCTGGCCGACGAATCGATCACCAAGGTGATGCACAGTGCCAGCGAGGATCTGGTCGCGTTCAAGTGGGCCTGCGGCGTGCTGCCGCGCCCCCTGTTCGACACCCAGATCGGCGCCGCACTGGCCGGCATCGGCGGTGGCATGGGCTACCAGAAGCTGGTGGCGGAAATCACCGGGGTGACCCTGGCCAAGGGCGAGACCCGTTCGGACTGGATGCGCCGGCCGCTGTCCGAGTCGCAGCTGCAGTATGCCGCCGATGATGTCGAGCACCTGTTCGCCCTGCATGACGCGATCGATGCCAGGCTGCGGGCGCTGGGGCGCCAGCAGTGGCTGCATGACGATGGCGAGCGCCTGCTGGCCAGTGTCGCCAACGATGAGGATCGCTGGCCGCATCTGGGGATGCGCTCGGCACAGTTCCTCGATGCCGCCGCCCAGCGTCGCCTGCTCCGCCTGCTGCGCTGGCGCGACGTGCAGGCGCGCAACAGCGACCGGCCGCGCAGCTGGATCCTGGACAACGAACTGGCCGCCACCCTCGCACGTACGCCGCCGGCCGATGCGGACGCGCTGGGCAAGCTGTTCGAGCAGTTCCCGAAAGCACCGCGCAAGCTCGCCGGTGCCGTGTGGCAGGCCCTGCAGACACCGTTGGCTGACGAGGCCGACGCACCGCTTGCGCTGCCAGCCAATGACAGCAACAAGCAGGCCCTGAAGAAGCTGCAGGATGCGGTCGCCGAACGCAGCCGCGATCTGGGCCTGCCCGACGGCGTGCTGGCTTCGCGAAAGCATCTGGAGAGCTATCTGGAACGCCGCCAGTGGCCCACCGCGCTGGCCGGCTGGCGCCAGCAGGAACTGGAGTCACGGCTGCAGGCGCTGTTACCGCCACGCTGATTTCGGCAGGCGTCGGGCACATCCGGCGCCTGCGCAGTGGAAATGAGCCCCTGCCACGCTTGTCGGCGTCGGCACGGGCCTGTCCAATAGCGGCCCCGCCATGTTGGATTGCATCAGATGACAAACGGAATTGCGAAGGACGGCCTCTCTGTGGAGGATCTGGCCTGGCGCGCCCAGGCGCGCAGCGCACTGCAGGCGCAGGACTATGCCGCGCTGGATGCACTGCTGGCGCCCCACGAGCAGGTCTGGCTGGACGGCGTGCGACCCTTGCCCGGCATCCGCTGGCGCCTGCGCAACCTGCATGATGCCGAACTGAGCCTGGATGAGCGCCTGCAGCAGGCGCAGCAGTGGGTCGCCGCGGCCCCGCACAGCTACTACGCGCACCTGCGCCTGGGCGCCTGCTGGGAGTCCGCCGCAGGCGCGCTGCGCAGCGCCGACGTCGCCGCGCTGGTGGAGGACAGCCAGTGGCTGGCCGCACGCCTGGCCCGCGACCATGCGGTGCACGCCTACCTGCAGGCGATTCCGTTGTCATCCCGCCCGGCGCTGGCGCTGGATGGCATCAAGCGCATCACCAGCTACCTGCGTGAACCGAACTGGTTGCTTGCACTGCAGGCCGGCCGGCCGGCCGAATCCGATGAGCAGGTGCTGGCCGAGCGCTATCCGCAGGCGTGGCCGCAGGCAGTGCAGATGCTGTCGCGCTTCGGCGCGCCGCTGCAGACGCTGCCCAGCGCGCTGCCCGCGCTGCTGCAGGAGCGCGACCAGGACGATTTCGACGCACCGTTGGCGTACTGGATGCACCTGGTGCTGCAGCAACGTCCCAACGACCAGAGCACCCTGGAAGACACCCTGTACTACCTGTACCCGCGCTGGGGTGGCAGCCACGAGGCGATGGAGGATTTCATCGAAGGCAGCTGGTGCCGTGGCCTGGAGCTGGCGCAGCGCAACGCGTTGCGCTGGTGCAAGGAACAGGACTGGCTGGGCGAGCTGCCGCACCGCGACGATGCCGATGCTGTGGCTGCGCACGAACGTGCCTATGCGCAGATCCTCGACGGGCACCTGGAGCGCTTCGTACGTGCGGAGGTCCTGATCCAGCGCGCCGCGCTCCGCTTCCACCTCGGCCGCATCGAGGAGATCGAAGACCAGGTGCACTGGAACGCCGGCTGCATGCAGGCTGTTCTGGAAGACCTTCAGCAGGCCTGGACGCTGGATCGTGACATGGTGCTGCACGGCGGCTTCAGCGGCCTTGAAGCCTGCACCTGGTTCGCCCATGTCGACGGAGCCGGAGCCCTGTTCGCACAGGTGGTGGACTACGCCGCCCACGAAGGCGATTCGGCGCTCGGCCTGCTCTGGGCGGCTACCGCCATCGAGCACGGCCTGCTGGGCCAGACCGCCGACCCGGCGCGTGCGCAGCCCCTGCTGCAGCGCGCCCTGAAGATTGCGGCGGAACAGAAGACCTCCACGGTCACCTTTGCGTCCAACCTGTTCTGCGATGTCTCGCAGGATGCGGGCCTGTCGCTGCTGCAGCGCATGGCCGACGCTGGCGATGCCGGTGCGATGGCCGCGCTGTGCGACCTGTACAAGGGCCGGCTGGGTGGCCGCGACCAGCCGGACTTCGTGGATGCGCAGAAGGCCCTGTACTGGCAGGAACGCGCCGTGGAGGGCGGCGACCTGATCGCCACCTACAACCTGGGCGTGCGCCTGGTTGCCGCCGGTGGTGCTGACAACGAAGCGCGTGCACGCGAGCTGTACCTGCGCTGCCTGCGCGAAGCCGAGGCCGGCGAACGCGTGTGGGGCCCGACCTGCCGCAACCTGGCCTGCCTGGCATTTGATGGCCAGAACGACGCGCACAAGCGCGAAGCGGTCGAATGCGCCCTGATCCCGCTGTGGTGGCGTGGTGAGGACGACGACAAGCTGTGGGCCGCCGGCTACCTGGCCGACGTCTACCACTTCGGCAACGGCGTGCCGGCCAACGCCTTCCTGGCCCTGACCTGGCTGCAGCGCGCCAGCGAGATCGATACCGGGTACGTGGACGTGGTGCGCATGACGCCGCTGATCAACGGCGAAGGACGCTGGTTCGGCGCCAGCCGTGCGCGCAAACAGCAGGCGCAGGACCGCCAGCAGGTGGACAGCGCCACATGGGCTCTGACCTTCGGCCAGCGCAGCCAGGACAGCGACCTCACTGCGGTCTGACACAACAAAAGGGCGGCCCGGATCACCGGGCCGCCCTTTGCATTCACGCCGAGCGATGGCGGCACGTGCCGCCACCGCGAGCGCGGATTACCAGTTCATGTTCAGCGAGACACCCACGGTGCGCGGTTCGTTGTAGACCGCGGCCATGTAGTTCTCGATCACACCCTTGAGGTTCTTCTCGTTGGTGATGTTGCGCGCGAACAGCGCCACTTCGTAGGCACCGTAGTTGCCCGAGTAGCCGATCTTCAGGCCGCCCTCGAAATCACCCTTGGAGTTGAATTCCTTGCTGTCGTACAGCACGAAGCTGGTGTAACCCTGCTTGTTCCAGTCGGTGGACACGAACATGGTGCCGGCATCGCTGACCGGGAAGTCGTAACGGGCGGCCAGGTTGACGTTGTACTTCGGTGCGTTCGGCAGCGGATTGCCGTCGATCTGCGCGAAGGTGTTGGCACCAACCTTGATGGTCGGGTCATTCACGGTGCACACCACTTGGCCGTTGAGGCCGCAGACCTGCGCGTACACGCGCTTGTCCTTGATCTCGCTGTGCAGCAGGCTGACGCCGGCGCTCAGGGTCAGGTTCGGGATCGGGCGCAGCTCCATGTCCGCTTCAAAGCCGTAGGCCTTGGCCTTGTCGGCGTTGAACAGCACGCCGTTGCCGTCCGAATCGTTGCCGTTGAGCTGGATGTCGTTGACGGTGTAGGTGAACGCGGTGGCGTTCAGGCGCAGGCGGTTGTCCCACAGGCTGCTCTTCACGCCCGCTTCCCAGGACAGGATGGTCTCGGAATCGGCGGTGGTGAAGTCGGCATTGAACACCGCAGAGCGGCCCTGGATGGTCGGGCCACGGAAGCCGCGCGCGACCTTCGCATAGACGCTCACGTCCGGAGTGATCTGATACATCGCGCTCAGATCCCAGCTCGGGGTGGTGTCGGACATCTTGACGTCGGTGCGGCCCTTGTAGGTGACCACGCCGGCGGCGGTGTCGGCGGTCTTCAGCAGGCGGGTGTGCTTCTCGTCCCTGGTCTGGCGCAGGCCTGCGGTGACGGTGAACTTGTCGGTGAAGGCGTAGCTCAGCTGGCCGAAACCGGCCCACGAGGTGTTCTTGTTGCGCAGGCGCACCCAGTTGTTCGGGTTGCGGGCCGCGCCCTGCAGGAACCAGGCGCGCTGGTAGAAATCGGTGGTGTCGCTGCCATTGAAGTAGAACGCACCGGCCTGCCACTGCAGCGCGCTGTCGTCATGGCTGGCCAGGCGGAATTCCTGGGTCCACTGGTCCAGGTCGCGGATGCGGCCCATCGACTGGCCATAGCCGTTGCGCACACCGTTGACCGGGAAGTTCACCGCAGCGCCGCCGTCAGTATCACCACGGCTGTAGCCGGAGGTAGTCTCGTAGGCGGTGATCGAGGTGAAGTCGATCGCGCCGAAGTCGTAGCGCGCCTTCACCGAGCCGCCGTAGGTCTTGTAGGCCTGCGGGTTGTTGTCGGCTTCGTCGTAGGCCACCTTGTCGCGCGCCACGTCGGTCTTGTTCGAGCCCTTGGTCAGCGCGCTGCGCAGGAACAGGGTCGAGGTGCCTTCGTAATCGCGGGCATGGGCCGAGGCCAGGATCGAGAACTGTTCGCTCGGGGTCAGCAGCAGCTGTGCGCGCACGTTGCGGTCATCGAAGCCGCCCATGGCATTCTTCTTCGGGCTGACCGTGCCATCGGCGCTCGGGCCGGTGTAGGTGTTGTCGACGTAGTCATCGCGGTGCTGGTACAGCGCCGACACGCGGAACGAGGCGACGTCGTTGATCGGGCCGCCGAAACCACCGTCGATCGACACGCTGTTGTAGGTCGCATAGCTGGCGCTGACGCGGCCGGTGTAGTCCTGGGTCGGCTTCAGCGTGTCGAACTTGATGATGCCGGCGGTGGTGTTGCGGCCGAACAGCGAGCCCTGCGGGCCGCGCAGCACTTCCACCTGGTCCACGTCATAGACCGGGTTGGACTTCAGTACCACATGTTCCAGCACCACGTCGTCCTGGATGATCGACACCGGCTGCGAGGCACCCAGGTAGAAGTCGATGTTGCCCAGGCCACGGATGTAGAAGCGCGGGAAGATGCGGCCGGTGGTGGTTTCCGCATACAGGCTCGGCACGCGGCCAGACAGCGCCAGTAGCGTGTCATCGCCACCGGCGGTGAAGTCGCGCATGCGCTCGCCCTGCACCACGCCCACCGAGACGGGCACTTCCTGCAGGTTCTGCTCGCGGTGCTCGGCGGTCACGGTGATCGTGTCCAGCCCGGTGGGGGTCGGCGCGCTGTCCTGCCCGGCGGCACCGAAGCTGCCGACCAGGGCCAGACCGGCACAGGCCAGGGCCAGCGGGTGGTGGCGGAAGGAAACGGAGGAAGACGACGTACCCGACAGGCGGCGGGAATCGGTATGGGAGGGCATGCAATGCTCTGAGGAGGCGTCCGTGCGGCCTGCGCGAGCCGGGCGGCAAAAAGGAGGAAAACTGCGCAAGCGGCCATTATCCCCCAAATTGTTACGATTTCGTTGCGCGGCGCCCAAAGCCGGCGAAACAAGCGTTTTCGGCACAGTCAGCCAGCACCGCTTGGGGTCAGATCCGTTTTCCGAGGGAAACGGATCTGACCCCGGATCTCACGGCAGCGGAGTCAGCGCGACATCGACCATCGCCAGCAGGCGTTCGCGGCTGATGCCATCGCGGGCCTGCACCGAGATGCCGTGCAACACCGTGGCGAAGTGATCGCCCAGCGCCTGCACCGCCGCGTCGTCGGCCAGCTCGCCCTCGGCCTGCGCCTGCTGCAGCCGCGCGATGATCGCCGCCGTGCGCTGGCGACGATGGCTGGCCAGCCAGTCGCGCACGCCCTCGCCATCGGGCGACACGCTGCTGGCCGAAGACACCACCAGGCAGCCGTGCGGACGCCCGCGGCGGGTGTAGGTGAGCACCGCCTCGCGCAGCATCGAACCGATCGCCTCACGCAGCGACGCGTTTTCCAGCGCGCGCGGTGCGAACCCACCCTCGCCTTCTTCGTACAGCGCCACGGCCTCGCGGAACAGCTGCTCCTTGCTGCCGAACGCGGCATAGATGCGCGCCGAGGCGATGCCCAGCGTTTCGACCAGCGCCGACATCGAGGTTCCCTCATAGCCATGCTGCCAGAACAGCAGCATCGCCTTGCGCAACGCCTGGTCCCTGTCGAATTCGCGCGGTCGCCCTGCCATCTGTCCTGCCTGCTCCAGTGAGGCGCGCAGTGTAACGCGGGTGTTGACCATCACGAGAGTCGCGCCTATTCTTTGTCACCCGACAAACAATTGGAGCAACACATGCAAACCCTCAAGGGCCCCAGCCTGCACCTGGCACAGTTCGCCAGCGACCAGGCCCCGTTCAACAGCCTTGCCGGCATCGCCGCCTGGGCCGCCGGCCACGGCTTCAAGGCGCTGCAGATTCCCGCGTGGGATGCACGCCTGTTCGACCTGGCCACCGCCGCCGACAGCCAGGACTACTGCGACGACATCCGCGGCACCCTGGCCGAGCACGGCCTGCAGGTCAGCGAACTGACCACCCACATCCTCGGCCAGCTGGTGGCGGTGCATCCGGCCTACGATGAACTCTGCGATGGCTTCGCGCCGGAGGCGCTGCGCGGCAATCCGCAGGCCCGCAGCGAGTGGGCGCAGCAGCAGCTGCACCTGGCCGCCCGCGCCTCGCGCCGGCTCGGCCTGCAGGACATGGGCACCTTCTCCGGCTCGTTCGCCTGGCCGTACCTGTTCCCGTTCCCGCAGCGCCCGCCGGGCCTGATCGATGCCGCCTTCGATGAACTGGCCCGTCGCTGGCGGCCGATCCTCGATACCTGCGAGGACAACGGCGTCAACCTTTGCTACGAGATCCACCCCAGCGAAGACCTGCATGACGGCACCAGCTTCGAGCGCTTCTACGAACGCGTCGGCCAGCACGAGCGCTGCCGCATCCTGTTCGATCCCAGCCACTTCGTGCTGCAGCAGCTGGATTACCTGCAGTACCTGGACATCTACCACCCGCTGATCCGCATGTTCCACGTCAAGGATGCGGAGTTCCGTCCCAGCGGCCGCCAGGGCATCTACGGTGGCTATGCCGACTGGACCGAGCGGGCCGGTCGCTTCCGCTCGCTCGGCGATGGCCAGGTCGATTTCAAGTCGATCTTCTCCAAGCTGGCCCAGTACGACTACCAGGGCTGGGCGACACTGGAATGGGAGTGCTGCCTGAAGGACCAGGAAGCCGGCGCGCGCGAAGGCGCTGCGTTCATCCGCGACCACATCATTCCGGTCACCGACAAGATCTTCGACGATTTCGCCGGTGCGCCGATCAGCACCGCACAGATGCAGCACATGCTCGGCATCGCCTGAGCCCCCACGGAGCATTCCCCATGACCATGTCCCTTCCCGCTGGCGCTGCCGGCGATGACCCCCTGCGCCACCACTACCTGCGCATCGACGGCCAGCGCGTGCATTGCGTGTCCGCCGGCCACGGCGAACCGGTGCTGCTGATTCCCGGCTGGCCACAGACCTGGTACGCCTGGCGTCACGTGCTGCACGCGCTGGCCGAAGCCGGCTTCGAAGTGATCGCGGTCGATCCGCCCGGCATCGGCGAGTCCGACCGCCCGGCCCATGGCTATGACACCGGCAGCGCCGCCGCGGTGCTGCACCAGACCATGCTGGCACTGGGCCATGCGCGCTATCAGGTGGTTGGCCATGACATCGGCATGTGGATCGCCTATGCACTGGCCAGCGACCAGCCGCAGGCGGTGCGCCAGCTGGCCGTCACCGAGGCGGTGATTCCAGGCCTCGCACCGGAACCGGGCATCTTCGCCGCACCGGCCGACAACATCTTCCTCTGGCACTTCATGTTCAACCAGGTCGCCGACCTGCCCGAGGCACTCATCAGCGGCCGCGAGCGCGCCTACCTGGAATTCATGTTCGATCGCTGGTCGTACCGCCGCGATGCGGTGGCCGCCGATACCTACATCGCCGCCTACAGCCGCCCCGGTGCACTGCGGGCCGGCTTCGCCTGGTACCGCGCGATTCCGGAAACCATCCGCCAGAACAAGGAACGTGCGCAGCGCCGGCTGGCGATGCCGGTGCTGGCCATCGGCGCTGAGCACGCCACTGCCGATGCGCCGATGCTGACCCTGCAACCGCATGCCGACAATGTGCGCGGCAGCATCGTGCCCGGCTGCGGCCACTTCATCATGGAAGAAGCCCCGCAGGCGTTCCTGGACCAGCTGCTGCCGTTCCTGCGGGAGGCACGTCATGCGGCTTGAAGCGGCGCTGCAGCAGTTCGTCGATGCGGTCGCAGCCCATCCGCTGCCGCATGACCTGCGGGATCTGCGTGCGATCAGTGCAACGGCGCTGCCACAGTTGCAGGGTGCGCCGCAGCGGGTGGCACAGGTGGTCGAGTACAGCGTGACGGCGCGCGACGGCCACGCGTTGGAAGTGCGCCTTTACACACCGGAGGGGCTGCCCGAAGGACCGGCACCGGCCCTGTTGTTCGCCCATGGTGGCGGCTGGTTCCAGTGCTCGCTGGCGGTCTATGACGGTCCGTGCCGGGCATTGGCCAATGCCAGTGGCTGCGTGGTTGCCGCGGTCGGCTACCGTCTGGCGCCGGAACACCCCTTCCCAGTAGCGCTGCACGACGTTGCCGACGTCTGGTCGTGGCTGCAGGCCAACACCGAACGCCTTGGGCTGGACTCGCAGCGGCTGGCAATCGGCGGCGACAGTGCAGGCGGCAATCTGGCCGCCGCCTGCTGCCTGCTGCTGCGCGATCTCGGCCTGCCGCAGCCGCGCCGTCAGCTGCTGCTCTACCCGGCACTGGACGCCGGCATGGACAGCGACTCCTATCGCGAGTACGCCAGTGGCTACTACCTCAGCGCCGAACTGATGCAACGCTGCTGGCAGGCCTATCTCGGCGATCCGGGCGCACCGCCGGCACTGGCCTCGCCTGCCCATGCAACGGATCTGCATGGATTGGCGCCGGCCTCGGTACTCAGCTGCGAGCACGACCCGCTGCGTGACGAGGCCGAACAGTACGCGCTGCGGCTGCAGGCGGCAGGTATCGACTGCACGCTGGAGCGGCTGCCCGGGATGGTCCACGCCTGCATCCATCTGCACACGGTCAGTGCCTCCACCGACGTGGCCGTGCAGCGCGCCGGCGCCCTGCTGCGCCAGGCCCTGTGCTGAACCGGTCCGGGACGGTGGCAGACCCTGCACGGCCACCGTCCCGGCCGGCCGCTTGGCAAGCCCGGCAGGCGGCGCTACACTGAAAGCCTGCCGTGGGGCCATAGCTCAGCTGGGAGAGCGCGTCGTTCGCAATGACGAGGTCAGGAGTTCGATCCTCCTTGGCTCCACCACTATTCAGAAGAACCCGCAGATCCTCGCGATCTGCGGGTTTTTTTCTTTTCCGGGTGCTGGCTCAGGCAGGCTCCTGGCCGCCATCCTTGCGTTGCGGGCTGCGCGAATGCGCATCGCGCACCTGTTGATCGCGCTGGCCCGGCCGGCGCTTGGCCACATCATCCTGTTTCCGGTCCTGACGACTCTCCTGCACGCCCTGCTTCGGGTCCTGATCCTTGTCTCGCTCGCTCATCGAAATCTCCCACGCCGGTGGCGGGCCCATGTTGCCCCCCACGCTAGAGGTTGCCGGGTAAGCCGCAGGTCAGTCCTGTGCCAACGTCATGTGCAGGCACGGGCTTGCCGCCGCGGCCCTCGCGCAGCCAGAATCCGGGGCACCACGCCAACCTGTATGCCATGCCCTCTCCTGCCCAGCACACAGCGCACGCGTTGCCGATGCTCCTCAATGCGACTGACGGCAGCATCCAGCTCGGCAACCTGCCGACGCTGATCGGCGCCACGCTGTCACGGGATCAGGCGCGCATCGCCTTCGCCACGCTGATGCATGGCGAGCGCGATGTCGGCACCGGCTATCACTGGCTCAGCCTGCACCGGCTCAGCCTGGGCGGCGCGCCCGCCGGCATCAGCCTGTGTTTCCAAGGGCAACAGCTCGACATGGTGACGATGGGCGTCGACCTGCCCGGCGCAGCACTGCAGGACGGCTGGCCGACCCAGGCGGCGATCGACGCCGAAGTCGCGTTCATGAAGCGCACGCTGGGCGCAGCGCTGGGACGGAAGCTGGCGGGTGGCCACGCCCGGTTCGACTGGGGCGAAGCCTGGGCCCGTTTCGATCCGAAGGGGTTCATGGCCAGCAGCGGTCTCCGCTACGTTCCAAGCTCATGACCCCACTCAGGTACGCGTGATCGACACGCCGCCTTCCACGCGCATCGCGGTACCGGTAACGAAACTGCTCTCATCGCTGGCCAGGAACAGCGCCGCATTGGCGATCTCCTCCGGCTCGGCCATCCGCTTCAATGCGTGCAGCGAACGCACGAAATCACGCGCATCGCCAGTGGGTGCGGCCTGGCGCCCCATTTCGGTATCGGTGCCACCGGGCAGCAGCACGTTGCTGCGCACCCCACGCGCGCCATACTCGGCGGCGATCACCTGGCTCAGGCCGATCAACCCGGCCTTGCTCGACGCATAGGCCGCCATGCCCGGGAAGCCCACGGTGTGGCCGACGAAGGTACCGACGAACACCAGCGAGCCCCCGCCACGCGCCAGCAGCGCAGGCAACTGTGCACGCGCAGCGTGAAAGGCCGCATCCAGGTTGGTCGCCATCACCTCGCGCCACGCATCCACCGGGAACTCCGCCGCCGGCGCCCCGGGGCCGAGCATGCCGGCATTGTTGAGCGCGATGTCCAGGCCACCGAATGACTGCTGGGCCAGCTCCACCAGCGCCGCAGCCGTGCCCGCATCGGCCACGTCGGCGGCATGCACCACCACCTCGCCACCGGCCGCACGGATCTGTGCGGCCAGTTCCTGCAGCGGCTGTGGCCGCCGCGCGTTGAGCACCAGCTTTGCCCCTTCGGCGGCAAAGCGCAGCGCGCTGGCACGGCCGATGCCGGCGCTGGCACCGGTGATGAGGGCGATCTTGCTGTTCAGGCGCATCGTCGTTGTCCGGGTGATGAAGTGACCGCAACGATGCCGCGCTGCGGCGGCCGCGACACTCCGTTTCCGGGCCCTTTGCGCAGGTGCAGGAAACGGAGTTTTCCCGGGCGCGGGGCGTGCCAGAATCCGCCCATGGACAGCACTGCCTCTTCCCCCCTTGATGCCCGCATCGAACGCGTCTGCCGCCACCTGCAGGCCAGTCCTGAAGAACCCTCGCTGCAGGAACTGGCCGACCTCGCCGGCTGCAGCCCGACGCGGCTGCATCGCCTGTTCAAGCAGGCCACCGGGCTGACCCCGAAGCAGTACGCAGCCGCCCTGCGTGCCGACCGCCTGCGCACGGGTCTGCAGCAGACAGAACGCATCACCGACGCCTTCCACGATGCCGGTTTCGGTTCCAGCGGGCGCTTCTACGAAAATGCGCCGCGCCTGCTGGGCATGACTCCCAGGCAGTGGCGGGCGGGCGGCCGCGGTGAAGTCATCCATTTCGCGCTGGCCGAGAGTTCGCTGGGCAGTGTGCTGGTGGCCAGCAGCGGAACCGGGGTAGTGGCGATCCTGCTCGGCGACGATCCTGAAACGTTGCTGCAGTCGCTGCAACAACGCTTTCGCCAGGCCGAACTGATCGGTGCCGACAGCGGCTATGAGCAGCTCGTGGCACAGGTGGTGGGCCTGGTCGAAGATCCATCGCGGGGCGCCACCCTGCCGCTGGACATTCGTGGCACTGCCTTCCAGCAGCGCGTGTGGCAGGCACTGCAGCAGATTCCGCGCGGACAGACCGCCTCGTATGCCGACATCGCCGCACGCATCGGCGCGCCCCGTTCAAGCCGCGCGGTGGCACGCGCGTGTGCGAGCAATCCGCTGGCGGTGGCGGTGCCGTGCCACCGCGTGGTGCGCCGCGACGGCGACCTGTCCGGCTACGCCTGGGGCGTGGCCCGCAAGCGTGAACTGCTGCGCCGGGAAAAAGCCCCGACTGCCTGAAGTGGGTGCCGACCTTGGTCGGCACACCCTGCGGTAGCGCCGGGCCATGCCCGGGGAACACTCAATCCAGCTTCACCACCAGCTTGCCGAAGTTGCGCCCCTTCAGCAGGCCGAAGAAGGCCTCCGGCGCATTCGCCAGCCCCTGCACCACGTCCTCACGGTACTGGATGCGGCCCTCACGCAGCCACTGCGGCATCTCGCGTTCGAAGTCCGGCCACAGATGATTGAAGTCGTGCACGATGAAACCGCGCACGGTCAGGCGCTGGCGCAGGATCTGGCTGAACAACGCCGGCAACCGGTCCGGGCCGGGCTGTTCCACACCGCGGTCGTTGTAGGTTGCGATGGTGCCGCACACGGGAATGCGGGCGAAGTCGTTGAGCAATGGCAGCACCGCATCCAGTACATGGCCACCCACATTCTCGAAATAGACATCGATGCCGTTGGGCACGGCGCGGCGCAACTGTTCGGCGAAATCGTCCGCGCGATGATCCAGCGCCACGTCCACGCCCAGCGTCTGCAGATAAGCGCGCTTGGCTTCACCACCGGCGATGGCGACCACGCGCGCGCCCTGCAGCTTGGCCAACTGGGCCACGGTCGCGCCGACCGGACCGCTTGCGGCGGCCACCACCAGCGTCTCTCCCGGCTGCAACCGGGCGATTTCATGCAGGCTGGAATAGGCGGTGAATCCCGGCATGCCATACACGCCCAGCGCCGTACTCAACGGCAGTCCGGCCGGATCGAGGCGACGCCCCAGCGCCTTGGCCGGCAGCACCGCGTGGGTCTGCCAGCCACCCGCGGCCAGTACCAGGTCTCCCACCGATACCCCATCGGCCTTCGACTGCAGCACCTCGGCCACGGTCTGGCCTTCCATCACCGCGCCCACCGCCACCGGCGCCGCGTACGAAGGACCGTCGTCCATGCGACCACGCATGTACGGATCCAGTGACAGGTAGCGGTTGCGCAGCAGCACCTCGCCATCGGCCAGCGGCGGCAACGGTGCCTGCTCCAGGCGGAAGTTGGCCGCCGTCGGCGCGCCCTGCGGACGCGAAGCCAGCACGATGCGGGAGGTGGTCGGGGAATCGGACATGGCGGTCGGCTCTGCTGTTGCCAGCATCAGGAAAGGAACGCCGACACTACGCCGCCGCCTGCCCGGCCGGTGGCCGCGAAAACAGCGTTCCATGCCCCGCCCCGGCGTCGTCGGCGCGCATCCCTTGCCACTGCCGCTTTGCCCATCACCGTGGGTCGCTGATTTCTGCCGCCGGCGATGATCCGTGAATCGATGTTCAGGCGCTCCTGCCCTGCCACGCAACGGAGGATCAAGCACTTGCGGGTGCGCAGACGGCAATGTGAAGAATTCTTGGCAAAACCCTTGCCGAAGACAACCGACCTCCGTAATATACGCCTCCTCGGCAGCGACCTCGCTGCAACGAAACATGTGGCCGAGTAGCTCAGTTGGTAGAGCAGGGGATTGAAAATCCCCGTGTCGGCGGTTCGATTCCGTCTTCGGCCACCACTTTCGAAGGCCTGCAGAAATGCGGGTCTTTTTTTTCCGGAAACCGCATTCACCGCGGTCGCCACACAATTTGGCCGAGTAGCTCAGTTGGTAGAGCAGGGGATTGAAAATCCCCGTGTCGGCGGTTCGATTCCGTCTTCGGCCACCATCTTCAAAGACCTGCAGAAATGCGGGTCTTTTTTTTGTCTGCGCTTTGCCGTCCACGCATGGCAGTGGTGCGCGCCCCCGCTTGACGAAACATTTACACCGACACCGGCTGCGACACCTACGCTCCAGACTCCTGCCCGGAGTCCGCCGATGCACCTGCACCCCACCCTGCTCGCCTGCCTGCTGCTGGCCGCCTCACCGGTGATCGCTGCCGAGCCGGTGCGTGCGGTCGAGACCCTGGACATCGATCGCTACGCCGGCCAGTGGCATGAGATCGCACACCTGCCGGTGTCGTTCCAGAAGCGCTGCACGGGTGAGATCACCGCCAATTACGGATTGCGCCGCGATGGCCGCATTACCGTCACCAACGCCTGCCGCGCCGACGATGGCCAGCGCCTGGTGGCCGAGGGCGTGGCCCGCCCGGTCGCCGGGCACGCCGGCCAGTTGCAGGTGCGCTTCGTTCCGGACTGGTTGAGCTGGGTGCCACTGGTCTGGGCCGACTACTGGGTGCTGGCGCTGGACCCGGACTACCAATGGGCCCTGGTGGGCGAACCCGGCCGCCGATACCTGTGGATCCTCTCGCGCCTGCCCGAGATGGACCGGGCCCAGTTCGAGCAGCTGAAGGCCAAGGCCGAGGCAATGGGCTACGACCTTGGCCCGTTGCGGGTCATGGCCCCGCTGCGTGACGCGCCGGCCGATTGAACCGCGCCACAACCGGCGCATCCGGCGTGCCTGATCCGGCGCCGCGCACGCCCGGCCGCCATCTTCACACGCTACCCTCTGCGACAGGTCGCCAGCGGCGATCCACACAACCATACGCCGTAGTATGCTTAACCCAACGCACCCCCTTCAGAGGACTTGCGCCCATGCTCCACCGTGTCCGTACCGCCTTGATCATCCTGTGCACCCTCGCCCTTGTTGCCTGCAACAACGGCATCGTCAAGCGTGTGTCCGAACCGGCGGCCAGCCTGCAGCAGCTCACCGTACGCGCCGACGGCAACTGGACGGTGGCGCTGCGTCTGCAGAACTACAGTTCGATGCCGATGACCTTCGATGAGGTCTCGCTGGCGCTGACCGTTGGCGACGCAGCGGCCGGCACCCTGCAGGCCAGGCCGGCCATCTCCATCGGCGGCACCTCCGCCGACGTCATCAATGTCGAGCTGGTGCCCAGCTCGGCCGCACGCCTGGTGGTGGCCGACGCACTGGCCGGCAACCGCACCCTCGCCTATGGCCTGAAGGGTTCGGTGGCGGCCACGCCGCAGGAAAAGAAGCAGCGCAGCTTCGACATCAGCAGCCGCAGCACGCTCAACCAGGCGCCAGGCCTGCCCGGCGTGCTGCGCTGATTCCGCTTACCGATTTCCGCTGCGGCGCCGCGCGCCGCTCCCCCTGTCCCTGATCAATTCGAGACGTACCGATGAGCAGCTACACCGCCCCGCTTTCCGATCTCCGTTTCGCCCTGCACGACGTGCTCAAGGTCGAGCCCCTGTTCGCCCGCCTGGGCTTCACCGACGCCACCGCCGACGTGGTCGATGCCGTGCTGGAAGAGGCCGGTCGCTTCAGCGCCACCGTGCTGGCCCCGCTCAACAGCGTTGGCGACGAGATCGGCTGCGTGCTCGACCAGGCCAGCGGTGAAGTGACCACCCCGCCCGGCTTCAAGCAGGCCTACGACCAGTTTGTCGACGGCGGCTGGACCGGCCTGACCGCTTCGCCGGAACTGGGCGGCCAGGGCCTGCCGCATACCCTGGGCGTGCCGCTCAACGAAATGATCAACGCCGCCAACCTGGCCTGGGGCAACTTTCCGCTGCTCTCGCACGGCGCCATCGAAGCGCTGAAGCAGCATGGCGAGGCCTGGCAGCACGAGGCGTTCCTGAAGCCGCTGATCGAAGGCCGCTGGACCGGCACCATGTGCCTGACCGAGCCGCACTGCGGCACCGACCTGGGCCTGCTCAAGACCAAGGCCGAACCGAACGCCGATGGCAGCTATTCGATCACCGGCACCAAGATCTTCATCACCGCCGGCGAGCACGACCTGACCGGCAACATCGTGCACCTGGTCCTGGCCAAGCTGCCCGACGCGCCGCCGGGCGCCAAGGGCATCTCGCTGTTCGTCACCCCCAAGTTCAAGGTCGACCGCGACGGCAACGTGGGCGAGCGCAATGCGCTGCGCTGCGGCTCGATCGAGCACAAGATGGGCATCAAGGGCTCGGTCACCTGCGTGATGAACTTCGACGGCGCGCAGGGCTACCTCGTCGGCCAGCCGCACAAGGGCCTGCAGGCGATGTTCACCATGATGAACACCGCACGCCTCGGCGTCGGCCTGCAGGGCATCGGCCTGTCCGAGCGCGCCTACCAGAACGCGCTGACGTACAGCCGTGAGCGCCTGCAGTCGCGCGCCCTGAGCGGCGCCAAGTTCCCGGACAAGGCGGCCGACCCGATCCTGGTCCACCCGGATGTACGGCGCATGCTGCTGACGGTGAAGTCGCTGGTCGAAGGCAGCCGCCTGCTGGCCCTGCACGCGGCCACCCTGATCGACGTCGCCCACCACGCCGAGGACGCCGCCGAGCGCGAACGCGCCGACACGCTGGTGAGCTTCCTGACCCCGATCTCCAAGGCCTGCCAGACCGAATGGGGCATCGAGAACACCTACAACGCGCTGCAGTGCTTCGGTGGCCACGGCTACATCCGCGAACACGGCATGGAGCAGCTGGCGCGCGACGCCCGCATCACCACGCTGTATGAAGGCACCACCGGCATCCAGGCGCTGGACCTGATCGGCCGCAAGACCGCCTCCAGCCAGGGCGCCGGCCTGAAGCTGATGCTGGCCGAAATCGAAGCCTTCGCCAAGGAACACGAGGGCAACGAGGCCCTGGCCGAGTTCATCGGCCCGCTGCGTGCAAAGGCCGCCGAATGGGGCAAGCTGACGATGGACGTACTGCAGCGCGCGGCCGGCAACCCGGACGAACTGGGCGCGGCCAGCTACGACTACCTGTTCTATTCCGGCTACGTGGTACTGGCCTACTGGTGGGCACGCAGCGTGGCCGCCGCTGATGCCAGCGCACACGGCCCCGCCTTCGCCCAGGGCAAGCGCGAAACCGCACGCTTCTACTTCGCCCGCGTGCTGCCGCGCACCCTCAGCCACGCCGCCGCCATCCAGGCCGGCGCCGCCCCGCTGATGGCGATGGACGACGAACGCTTCGGCGCCTGAGCCGGGCTGCCGCCCGGCACCTGCGGTAGTGCCGGCCGCTGGCCGGCAACCTCAATAGCAACAGCTGTATCCCGGTGGATGGCGAGGCGGTGTGGGCTGGCAGGACACGCCGTAAACCCATTCTTGGGGGCTCGATGGCGCCATCGATGGCGCCAACGGTCCTGCCAACCCACACCGCCCCGCCTCTGACAGTTCCCCGCGCATGGCGCAGATCCACGCCATGCGTGGATGGAAACCACCGAAATGCCTCTGGAGATAAGCCCCCTTTTGTTGAAGGGGGCGCGCCGACAGGCGCGGGGAATAGGTGGAATGCGCGGACCTGAATGTTGACGATTTGCGTATCGCCCACCGGCGATACACAAATCGTCAACATTCAGGTATAAGCTGTTCTCCCGATGGAGACAGACACTACACGCTTGGGTCTGATCGAAGCCGGAGCTCCGATTTCTGCTCCGGGCGCCGAAGCATCGCCCAACGCCACGACGCTGCATCGACCCGGTTCCGTCCGGCTGCTCTCGCTGGATGCCCACGGACGCGTACTGGACTGGATCACCTGGCAGGATGCGGCCTGCCTCTATGCCCGTGAAGCGGTGGCCTGGACACTCGGCGATCCCTGCCTGCACATCCACGGCGGCACCAACCGCTTCAGCGGCCTGCAGAGCGGGCTGGACCTGCACCCGATCATCGCCGCGCGCGGCCACGCCCGCTCCCGCGCGATCGACCCCACGCCGAACCTGACCAATCCGGCCCTGTTCGCCCGCGACGCCCATCTGTGCATGTACTGCGGCCAGCAGTTCAATCGCCCCACGCTCACCCGCGACCACGTCATGCCGCTGTCCAAGGGCGGCCTGGACTGCTGGGAAAACGTGGTCACCGCCTGCTTCCACTGCAACTCGCGCAAGAGCGACCGCACCCCGCAGCAGGCCGGCATGCCGCTGCTGGCCGTGCCATACCGGCCCAGCTGGATCGAGCATCTGATCCTGTCCAACCGCAATATCCTGGCCGACCAGATGGCCTTCCTGAAGGCGCAACTGCCGAAGCGTTCAAAACTCAGCACCTGAACGACGGAAAATGCAACCCTCACCGTCCTGTCACGGGCGGCGGCGTTTGCTTGCCCCACCCCCGTTTGAGGGCGAAAATGGGCGTTCAGAACAAGTGCGAACATGATGATCGACTCTGCCCGCTATCCCCGCCTCGCGCGCATCCAGACCCCGGATGACCTGCGCACGTTCGACGAATCCGAAATGAGGGCGGTCGCTGACGAACTGCGCGCCTACCTCATCGAATCGGTGGGCAAGAGCGGTGGCCACTTCGCCGCCGGCCTGGGCGTGATCGAACTCACCGTGGCCCTGCACTACCTGTACCAGACCCCGCATGACCAGCTGGTCTGGGACGTCGGCCACCAGACCTATCCGCACAAGATCCTGACCGGCCGCCGCGACGAGATCCACACCGTCAAGCAGAAGGACGGCGTCGCGCCATTCCCGAAGCGCGAAGAGAGCGAATACGACACCTTCGGCGTCGGCCACTCCTCGACCTCGATCTCGGCGGCGCTCGGCATGGCCATTGCCCGCCAGTCCGAAGGCGACGATCGCAAGGTGGTGGCGGTGATCGGCGACGGCGCGATGACCGCCGGCATGGCCTTCGAAGCGCTGATGCATGCCGGTGGCATGGAGCCGGAGCCGAACCTGCTGGTGATCCTCAACGACAACAACATGTCGATCTCCGAGGCGGTTGGCGGACTGACCAAGATGCTCGGCCGCGCCACCGGCAGCCGCACGCTCAACGCGTTGCGCGAAGGCGGAAAGAAGATCCTCGGCGACAAGAAGAACAACCCCGCGCGCTTCGTCAAGCGCTGGGAAGAACACTGGAAGGGCATGTTCGTGCCGTCCACGATGTTCGAGGAAATGGGCTTCCATTACACCGGCCCGATCGATGGCCACGACATGCCCGCCCTGCTGTCCACGCTGAAGACGCTGCGCGCCTCCAAGGGACCCAAGCTGCTGCACGTGATGACCACCAAGGGCAAGGGCTACGAGCCGGCCGAGGGCGACCAGATCGGCTACCACGCCGTGGGTCCGTTCGATCCGGACAAGGGCCTGGTGGCCAAGGCCGGCGCCAAGAAGCCGACCTATACCGATGTATTCAGTGACTGGCTGTGCGATGCCGCTGCGGCCGAGCCGCGCCTGTACGGCATCACCCCGGCGATGCGCGAAGGCTCCGGCCTGGTGCGTTTCAGCAAGGAATACCCGCAGCGCTATTTCGACGTGGCGATCGCCGAGCAGCATGCGGTCACCCTCGCCGCCGGCATGGCCACCCAGGGCGGCAAGCCGGTGGTGGCGATCTACTCCACCTTCCTGCAGCGCGCCTACGACCAGCTGGTGCACGACGTGGCGATCCAGGATCTGGACGTGCTGTTCGCGATCGACCGCGCCGGCGTGGTCGGCCCGGACGGCGCGACCCATGCCGGCAACCTGGACCTGAGCTTCCTGCGCTGCGTGCCGAACCTGGTGGTGATGGCACCGTCCAATGAAGCCGAATGCCGGCAGATGCTCAGCACCGGCCTTCAGCACCCGGGCCCGGCGGCGGTGCGCTACCCGCGCGGCAGTGGCACCGGGGTGGATGCCGGCAGCGACCTGTCCACCCTGCCGATCGGCAAGGGCGAGCTGCGTCTGCAGGGCAGCCGCATCGCCCTGCTTGCCTTTGGCAGCACCGTGGCCGCAGCCGAACAGGTCGGCCGCGAACTGGGCCTGAGCGTGGTCAACATGCGTTTCATCAAGCCACTGGACCGCGAACTGGTGCTGGCCATGGCCGCCCAGCACGACGGTCTGGTGACGATCGAAGACAACGTGGTCGCCGGTGGCGCCGGTTCCGGCGTCGGCGAACTGCTCAATGCTGAAGGCGTGCTGCGCCCGATCCTGCATCTGGGCCTGCCCGACAGCTACCAGCACCATGCCAGCCGCGAAGACCTGCTGGCAGAAGCCGGCATCGATGCCGCGGGCATTCGCGCCGCGGTGCTCAAGCGCTGGCCGCAGCTGGCCTCGGGTACGCCGCCGCTCAGCGCGGCAAGCTGATGGAAGCAGCCGCGCTCGGCGTGGCTCTACGGTCATCCCGGTACATCCACGCCATGCGTGGATGGCGACATCAACCGTAACTTACCGCTTCCACGTACGCGCCGCTGGCCTCCACGCGCACTGCGGCGCGCTGCCCGGTGTCGACAAAATGCAGGCGCGCCAGGGTCTCGGCGAAATCATAGGCGCGGGCGCCGTCGCGGAACTCGATCGGCTCCGGCCGGTCCGGATGCAGCACGCGCCACTGGCGCTGTTCGCATTGCAGGCGGATCAACATGCAGCTCACTCCTTGAGACAGCGTATCGACGGTGGCAGATCAGGCCGTGCCGGGGGCGGCAGGCAATGTCGTAGCGGACCAAGGGCACGCGAAGGCGCCCTTGGTCGCAGAAGATACGGGGTTCAAATTGTGATCTGTATCAGATTATTCTGATTTTCGACAGGCGGGCTCAATTCACCTGGAACTGGGCGCGGCAGCCGTCACTGACCCAGATGCCGCGGCGATCCCAGCCCCAGGTCTGGCCTTCGATGCAGGCACTGCGCGAATCCTGGCGGACCAGGCGCACGCCACGGCGGACCCGCGCATCGCAGTATTCCTGCCGGTGCCCGTTGGAATGGCAGGTGATCACATCGCCGCCGCCCCAACCGTTGCCGTTGCCATTGCCCCAGCCGCCACCATTGCCCCAGCCACCGCCACGGCGGTACTCGCCGACGAACTCGGCACGGCACCCCTGGGTCACCCACACGCCGTAGCGCGACTGGCCCCACGTCTCGCCTTCCACGCATGGCGAACCGGACAACTGACGGATCATCCGCGCCCGGCCTTCCAGACGGCACTCGTTGCTGCGGTTCTTGATCGACTCGCAGCGCACGATGCCGCTGCCTTCGCGACCGCCGTAGCGGTCATCGTCATACCCGTACCCATAGCTCTGCGCCTGCGCGCCACCGGCGGCGGCCAGCATTGGCAGCAGGGTGCAGGCCACGGTCCGCCAGGTGAGTGCCTTGCCCATCGATGTCTCCAGATGAATACGATGGCGCAAGCATCCGGGATTCCTGGCACGGCGCACAGGGGGGCGCGCGAGGGCGGTTCGTTCCCCATTCAAACAACCCAACCGGACCTGACCGGACCGGCACAATCTCATTGGCTGCTGGTCACCATGCCGCTGGCCATGCCACCAGCATTGCCCAATCGCTCTTCGAACGCATAGGCGAACAGCTCCGCATCATTGCTGATGCCCAGCTTCTTCATCGCGGAAATGCGCTGCCGGCTGATGGTGCTGACGGTGCGCCGCAACTGCGCCGCGATCTCGGTGATCGAGGGACCCGACACATAAAGCCGCAGCACTTCAAGTTCCTTGGGCGACAGCACCGACAACGATCGCTCGCGCCCCGCCTCCTGCAGGCAGGGCACCAGCCCAGGGTCCAGGTAGATCCCGCCACTGAGCACGGTATCGACCGCCTTGCGGATGTCATCCACGCCACTGCTTTTGCACACCAGTCCGCGCACACCGGTACGCATGGCCATGTTCAAGGTCGTCGCGTTGGTGACCATCGTGGCCAGGATCACCGGCACGCCGGGGTAATTGCGACTCAACGCCTGCAGCATCGCCTGGCCATCGGAGCGGCCACCGTCGGGCATCGAAAAATCGGTCACCACCAGGTCCACGGTGTGCTCGGCCAGTATCGCCAGAAGGCGTTCCGCACTCTGCGCCTCTGCCACCACGCGATGGCGACCGCCCGCCTCGATCACGATACGCGTGCCCAGCAGGACCAGTGGATGATCGTCCGCGATGGCGATTCGAGTGAGCATGCTGATTACCCGTCAATAGTCACGCCGCAGTGCGTGGCAAAGACGCTAATAACCATTCCGTGCGACGTCAACTTAACAATCAATCACTGCAATTGATTTCATTCCGGACGAAGAATCCCGCCATTTCCATTAGTTGTACACCGCCGTCGAAGCAGGCGTGACGCGACAGTTTTCCCAATAGTTTCATTCCATAAAACCGGGAAAGGACTTTACATGGAGACCTCCGATCACTCGCAGCGCTGGACATCCCATGGTCCGATTCCGACGTCATCCTTTTGAGGATCTGCAAAGACCTCGTGAACCCGGACCACTGGCACCGGCAACACTGCCTAATGCAGCATTGCCGTTCGTGCAGCAGCTGCGCCTGCACCTGACAGGTGACACCGCGCTGGCGCGTCGGCCCTGTCATGCCGCGATCGTCCATGGCGAGGCAACGGTGTGCTGGCTGGATGCGAGGAACGATCGGATGATGACCACCGCACCGGCACCGATCACGCTGACACTGCTGCAGAAGCTGCTCGGTGATACCGACCCGCCGCTGAGCCTGGTCCCGGTGACCCAGGATGTGTTCGTGCAGCGCGCGACGGTGTCCAGCAACATCCCGCTGCGCCCGACCCTGTGGAACATCGGCCTGGCCACGGCCGACCATGGCGCGCCGATGCCGCCCCTGCACAGCGGCATGCAGCTGCGCCTTCGCCGCTGGCCCGACTTCCGCATCCTGGCCCATCGCCCCGACCACTTCCAGCTGTGTGCGCTGCTGATAAAGCAGGGTGCCTCGGTGCAGACGTGCTGTGACCTGCTCGAACTGCCGCGCGGCACCGCGCAGTCATTCTTCAACGCGGCCTTCCTCACTGCCTACGCCTTTCCCGTGGTGGGCGAGGAGGTTGCCGTCCGCCCCTCCGCCACGGAGGGCCTCGTCAATCTGTGGCGACAGCTTCGCATCCGCTGGAGTGCATGACCATGCGTGAGCACAAGATCGTAGTGATGGGCCCGCTGGGTGCCGGCAAGTCCACGCTGGTGCAGACCCTCACCCGGGGCCGGGCGGTGCTGACCGAGGCGCTCAATACCGACCCGACCGTGGGCAAGCAGTACACCACCGTGGCCATGGACTATGGCGACATCGACCTGCCAGGTGGCGACCGCCTGCGCCTGTACGGATCACCCGGGCAGGAACGTTTTTCCTATCTCTGGCCTATCCTGCTGGCCGGTGCCGAAGGCGCCATCGTGCTGGTCGATGGCAGCGCCGACGTGGGCAGCACCCTGGCCAGGCTGCATCTGAAGGCCATCGCGGACAACGCTCCCCGCCTGCCCGTGGTCATCGGCTTCACCCGGTGCGGCAGTACCGATGATCCGGTGCAGCCGCACTGGCAGGACTGGTTGCAGGACCATGCTCCGCACCTGCCGGCATTGCCGCTGGACCCGCGCGACATGGCGCAGGCCATCACTGCGATGGACCTGCTGATGAGCCAGATTGAATGCAATGCCATGGCGGCCGCGCATGAATGAGATCGCTGCCACTTCGGCACTGGGCGTCCTGCTGCGCGAGGTCAGCGGCATCCAGGCCATCGTCGTCGCCAGTGCCGATGGCTTCGCCCTGGCCCAGGCAGGGCCGCAGGGTCATGTCGCTGACCGCCTGGCGGCGATGACCAGCTCGATGCTTGGACTCGCCGGCGCACTGGGCCGCGAGCTGCACTTCGGCGAACTGGACACGCTGATCCTCGACGCCACCGACGGCAAGGTGCTGATGCTTGCCATTCCCGGAACACGGCCACGCCTGCTGATGACCGCATGCGACCACCGCTGCGTCATCGGCAACGTGCTGTGGCATGCCAAGCAGTGCGTGCGTGCCCTGGCCGACAACACGAACTGATGCATGCCCCTCTCACTGCTCAGGCGGATCTTTACTTCCTCTCACCCGCAACGGACCACTGAAATGAATATCGCCATCAACAAATGCCTGGACACGCTCATGCAGATCAACGGCGCGCAAGCCGTCGCCCTGGTCGACTACGAAAGCGGCATGCTGCTGGGTGAAGCCGGCTCGGGCGTGGACATGGAGCTGGCCGCTGCCGGAAACACCGAAGTGCTGCGCGCCAAGATGAAAACGGCAGAAGCACTGAACCTCAACGACAGCATCGAGGACATCCTGATCACCCTGGGCCGCGCGTATCACGTGCTGCGGCCGGTGACGGCCAAGCGGGGCCTGTTCTTCTACGTGGTACTGGACCGGCAGAAGGCCAATCTTGCCCTCGCCCGCCGCGCGGTCCTTGAGGTTGAAAGCTCACTGGCGCTGTAGCACGCCCCCTTCTGGACAGGGGATGGGAATGCCGGGGCTGCTCTGGGGAGAGCAGCCCCGGCCTGTGGTTGCGCCATGCGCGCCCCGCCCGACAACGGCAGCGACCGTCAATGCACCCTCGATCAACCGCAAACGCAGCAGGCCACGCGCCGCGTCGCTACCGACCCTGGGCGGCGGCGGGCATCATCGCCGGCCTGACTGCGGTCTACGCACTGCTGTTGAACGCGCCCGGGGCAGGCGCCGATGCCGACCGCAACCGCCTGCACGCTGCCACCAGCACGCTTGGCCGCGCCATCGCAGCGGTGGAAGCCAGTTACGCCGATGGTGATCTCACCGTGACCGACCAGCACCTGGGCCTGCCTGCAAGTGCGGCGCATTGCGCCCACCTGCGTGCCTCATTGCCCGATACGGGCCACGCGGTATTGACCTGCGATCTGCACCAAGGCCGCTTCGTGCGCCACCGCGTGAGGTGGCAACGCAGCCCTTCCGGCCAATGGCGATGTGATACGCACGGCGCCGACGTGCAGGCACTGCCAAGGGCGTGCCTGGCGGAATGAAAATCCGCTTTCTGATTAATTGAATAATCAGCATGCAGACGCACATCGAATATCACTTTACCAATTCTTGAATATACCGATTGCGGCACGCGTGATTTTCTATGGTTGCGCCACGAGACATCGCTTCGTGGCCATACCGATGAATCAGCCATGTCACAAAGGACTATCATGAATACCGCAATCGCCCCGACATCCCGCGCAGGCATGCGCACTTCCCGGCAGCAGGGTTTTTCTCTTATCGAACTCATGGTGGTGGTGGCGATCATCGGCATCCTGGCCATGATCGCGCTGCCGCAGTACCAGCGGTTCTCGGCCAAGACCAAGCTGGCCGCCGCACTGGCAGAAGTTGCGCCGGGAAAAGTCGGCGTGGAAGCGTTGCTGGCCGAAGGCGCCGACCTCGAGAATGCAACGGCTGAAGCGCTGGGGCTGCCTGCCACCGGCTCGCGCTGCCAGTCGTTCGACGTTGCAGTGGATGCGACGGCAGACCAGGCCCGGCTGGTCTGCAACCTGAAGGACGACGCAACCTATGGCGTCGGCGGCTTCTCCCTGAGCCTCGTCCGCAGTGGCGCAGGCGTCTGGAACTGCGAGAGCGACGTCGGCGACAAGAGCCTTCTGCCAGAGGCCTGCCGAACCTGACACCGACGAGCGCGCGCAGCCACGTCCGGTCGTTCCGACAACACAGGATCATCATGAACGCACATCCCGCAGCGCACGCGCCAACGCCGCGTGCCCGACAGAATGGTTTTTCGCTGATCGAACTGATGGTGGTGGTGGCGATCATCGGCATTCTCGCCATGATCGCCCTGCCGCAGTATCAGAGGTACGCGGGCAAGGCAAAGATGGCAGCGGCCTTGTCCGAGCTGGCCGCGGGGAAAGCCGGGGTCGAGGCACTGTTGGCCGACGGTTTCGCCGATGACGACGTCAGCTCGGAAGACATCGGGCTGCCAGCCCAGGGGGCACAGTGCGAGCGGTTTGAAGTGGCCGGCAGCGGGACGTCCTTTCTGCTTACCTGTTGGGTGAAACCCGATACCGCGCTCGGCCCGGGTACCCCGTCATTGAACCTGCGGCGTGATTACTGGACCGGCACCTGGACCTGCATCGGCAATACGCATGATGAAGGCCTGCTTCCGGAAGGTTGCCGCTCTTCCTGATCGCATTCCCACGCCTGCCGGGCCACGCGTGGCCCCATGCCCCTGGCCCTTCGCCCCTGCCACTCCTTCGTGGACGCGGGGGCACGTTCCCGGTGCGCCAGGCAATCGCGTCCCCCCGCCTTACGTCGTTGCCCATGCACACCGACCATGCCCCAGGCTCCCCTCCGCAGACATCAACGACACGTCCGGCAGGCAGCCCGCAGTGCCGACAGTCTGCACCCTCCACCATCGTCATTGCCGATGCGAATCCGTGGGTCCGTCGCGAACTGGCGATGAGCCTGCGCCCGCACCTGCGCGCCGAAACACTCATCGAAGCCCGCTCGCCCGCCGAAGTGCTGGCGCCGATCGCCAACCCGCACTGTACGGCACTGGTCATCGATCCCTGCATGCCCACCATCGGCCAGACCGACGGTCTGCCGTTGCTGCGCCAGATCTGCTGCCTTCGCAACGATCTGCTCATTCTCGTTCTGGCCCACCAACCCCTGCGCCTGTTGCAGGATCGCAGACTGCCGACGCAGATCCGGCATGTCTATGCCAAGACGGTCAACCCGCGATGGCTGTGTCGCTTCATCAGCCAGGCCCTGCCCCGGGCATCGCCGGGGACTACATCAACGATGCCGGGTGACGCCCGATAGCAGGGGCAGTCACCGCAGCGCTCGCCTCGAAGCGCACGGCTTCCACGCTGCTGCCCAGCGCTTCCACGCGCACCATGCTGCCCTGGCCGGTCCGGCGATGATGGGCACTTGCCCGGCCAACGGCGGCGTCGAACGCGGCAGCGCCACTGCCGAATACCTCGGGCGCGCCTACGGCGGGGTCCAGCAGGGACCACTGTGCGGCACTGCATTTGACGGTAATGACCATGAGCGGCTCCTTGCTGGGAAACGGCATGAGGGCAGGTGCCCTCCTCCGGTGCGGTCACCCTAGCCAGCCCATCAGAACGGTTCTATCAGACAAGTACGAAAAACCCCTGCGGGCTCGTCAGAACCTGCCTCTCATCACATCCCTGAGTCCGTTTAGCCGATTTATTCCGTGATCCTTGTCACGGAGTCAGCAGGGCTTCACACTATCCTCACTAACAGGGGCCCCTTCCACATGCGCACCTTCTTCTCACAGCAGCGTTCGACGTTGCTGAAGTTCTATTTCGTGGCCAGCTACGTGGTGCTGATAGAAGAACTGATCCGCGCCACGGTGTTCTAGACGCTTGCCGGGTCCCGGGCAGCAGCGCAGACTGCTGCTTTGGACACGGACTCCCCCATGAAAGCGCTCCTCCTGATGCCCGCAGCGCTGCTGCTGGCCGCCTGCGTCAGCACGGACAGGCCGGCGGCCACCACCGATACCGGCACCACCCGCCCGACGCCCGGCAGTGACCGCGATGCACATGGCTGCATCGGCTCGGCGGGATACCAGTGGTGCCAGCACAACCAGCGCTGCGAGCGTCCCTGGGAACTGGCGCAGGCCCAGGGCCTGGCCAATACCGCCGAGGCGATCGACGCCTATTGCGCCAAGCCGGCCAGCCCGCCGCAGACCTGAGACCGACCACGCATGGCTGAACTGAGTCCGCTGCCCACGCTTGCGCGTGGCCGCTACCGCCACTTCAAGGGCGGCGAATACGAAGTCATCGATCTGGTGCGCAGCAGCGAGACGCTGCAACCGATGGTGCTCTATCGGGCCCTGTACGGCGAAGGCGGCCTATGGGTGCGCCCCTACTCGATGTTCGTCGAGCAGGTGCCCGGCGAGCACGGACCGCAGCCCCGCTTCGCCCGCATCGACGACTGAGCCCGGCACCGGCCGAGGCTGGCAACGGTAACCAGGCGCTGCTGGGCTACAATCGTACCGTCCAGTCGGTTTCTTCCTGTATGCCCCCATCCACGTCCCCGCCCCCTCCCCGTTCGCGGCGCAAGGCGCCCGAGAGCGTGCGCCAGTCGCTGCTGCAGGCCACCGTTGCGATGATCGGCCAGCATGGCCTGGCCGCCCTGACCGTACAGGACGTCGCGCGCGCGGCCGGGGTCAGCAAGGGGGCGCTGTTCCACCACTTCAGCAGCAAGCAGGCCCTGGTCGATGAGGCCATTGGCGGGCTCATCGGCGAATTCGAGGCACGCGTGCGCGCCCTGCTGCCGGCAGAATCGTCGGGCTACGGCCGCTTCAGCCGCGCCTATGTCCAGGCCAACTTCGAGCACCTGCTGCAGCAGGAACAGGACAACGATATCGGCCTCACCCTGGGCAACCTGCTCGAACCGGCCCTGCTGGTGCGCTGGCGCGACTGGAAGCGGGCCATGCTGGTCGAATTCCCCGACGAAGCCGATGACCCCCGGCTGTACGCTGCACGCTGCGTCGCCGATGGCTATTGGGCCACCGCCTATGGGCGCCCGCTGGATGCGCTGGAACATGCCAACGCGCTGGCGATGGCCGAGCAGGCGCTGAAGCTGTGTGATCCGTTGTAGCCCGGAGCCCGAGATGAATCCCTACCTGTACCTCGCCGCCGCCATCGTCCTGGAAGTGATCGCCACATCGCTGCTGAAGGCCTCTGAAGGCATGAGCCGGCTGTGGCCGACGCTGGGCGCACTGGTCGGCTACGGCCTGTGCTTCTACCTGTTGTCGGTGACCATGAAGTCCATCCCGACCGGCATCGCCTACGCGATCTGGTCCGGCGTGGGCATCGTCCTGATCTCGCTGATCGGGCTGCTGGTGTTCAAACAGCGTCTGGATGCGCCGGCCCTGATCGGCATCGGCCTGATCTGCGCCGGGGTGCTGGTGATCAACCTGTTCTCACGCAGCAGCGCACACTGAGCGCGCTGCTGCGTGAACGACGCTAGCTGACTTTCTTTGCCACGCTCATGCCCAGCAGGAACAGCACCACGGCGATGATGATGCCGGCCCAGAACAGGAACTTGGCGATGCCCACGGCTGCGCCGGCAATGCCGCCGAAGCCCAGCACGCCAGCGATGACACCGATGATGGCGAAGATGATGGCCCACTTGATCATGTCGATCCTTTCCCCGCAGGGAATGCAAACGGTACGGTCAGGCTAGGCCGGCGCCGATGCGGCACCCGTGAACGGGCCGCGTGTGCGATGTGAATCAGCGCGGACGGAAGCGCAGCAGCGCTACGGCAAACGCCAGGAACACGCTGCCTACCAACCGTTCGAACCAGCGCCGCGCGAACGGCCGGGCCAGCCAGCGGCGCAGGCCATGTCCGCCGGCTGCGTACATTACGTACCAGAACAGTTCGCAGGCCGCGAAGGTCGCCACAAGCACGCTGTACTGCACGGCCTGGCTGCGCGAGGGGTCGACGAACTGCGGCAGGAATGCGGTGGCGAACAGCAGCAGCTTGGGATTGCTCAGGCCGACCCACAGCCCGCCGCGCAGGACGGTCCACGCCCCATGTACCGGCGCCATCGCCGGCGCCTCGTCGCTGGCCACCGGCGGCGCCGGCCGGAAGCTGTCGTGCCAGGCCTTGATGCCCAGCCAGGCCAGGTAGGCCACGCCCAGATAGCGCAGCACCTCGAACAGCATCGGCGAGGAGTGCAGCAACGCGCTCAGCCCCGCCGCGGAGGCCGCCAGCACCAGCAGCATCGCCAGCAGGCAGCCGGCCATGGCCGGAACGCTGCCGCGGAAACCCAGCCCGACACTGCGCCCGAGGATGTGCAGCATGTTCGGCCCAGGCGTGCCGCACAGGACAAAAACCGTGGCCAGGAACCACCACCAGGTATGCAGCGCCATGTCCGGCATCCACCACGGAAGAGCGCACCAGCATAGGGCCCGCTGCCGCGTTGCGGCACACACAGCGGCGCGCCGATACGATGGTTACAGATACGCGGTGAGCGCATGGGCGGCGCCATCTGTGCTGCAATGGCCTGCCCTGGCATGGAGCAGTGCATGAAGACCCTGGGCCTGATCGGCGGCATGAGCTGGGAGAGCTCGGCGCAGTACTACCGGCTCATCAACGAGGCGGTGCGCGATCGCCTCGGCGGCGCGCATTCGGCGCAGCTGCTGCTGTGGTCGGTGGATTTCGCCGGCATCAAGCAGCTGCAGCACGAGGGTGACTGGGATGCCCTGGGCACCCATATGGTGGACGCCGCGCAGCGGCTGCAGGCCGGCGGCGCCGAGCTGCTGCTGATCTGCACCAACACCATGCACGCACTGGCCGATCGCATCGAGTCCGCGTGCCGGTTGCCGCTGCTGCATATCGCCGACCCGACCGCAACGGTGATCGTCAGGGCGGGCGCGCGCAAGGTCGGCCTGCTCGGCACCGCCTTCACCATGGAACAGGACTTCTACCGCGGCAGGCTGGAACAACGCTTCGGACTGGAGGTGCTGGTCCCGGACGCGGCCGACAGGCGCTGCGTGCACGACATCATCTACCAGGAACTGATCCTCGGCGTGGTCAGCGAAACATCGCGGCGGCGCTACGCCGAGGTGATCGCACGGCTGACCGCGCGCGGGGCCGAAGCGATCATCCTCGGCTGCACCGAGATCATGCTGCTGGTGCGCCCCGAAGACAGCGCGGTGCCACTGTTTGACACCACCTCCCTGCACGCGATCGCAGCGGTGGACGCGGCACTGGGTTGATCCGGACCGGCGTCAGCCCTCGCCCTGCACTTCCAGCGCGGTGATCAGCCAATCGACCACCGCCTGCGAATCACACAGGAAGAAGATGGCGTCGCCCGAACGCGCCTCGGTCAGCAGGCGATAGACGGTGATCGCCACCGCCGACTGATTGGCGATGAACACTTCCGGGCTGCGCGGCCCTTCGCTGTGCCCTGCCACTGCCTGCAGCGCCTTGCGCGCGGCCACCGTGGTGGCCGGGTCCGCACTGCGGGTCAGTTCCGGCCCGCGCAGGCCCCAGGCAACGAACACATGCTTGCCCTTGAACGTGGTGTCCAGGACCTGCACCGGCCCAGCATCGGTGCTCGCCGAACGATGAATGACGGTACTGCTGATCAACGCAACCCCCTGTGGTCGTCGTGGTCCGCGCATCGTCTCCCGCAGGCCGCGCGCACGCCAGTGACGACAGCCACAGGCTGCGCCGCCAGGCGTGGCAGACATGTAAGAAGGTGTAAGCCGATGCGATCGGATGTGCAGCGATGATACGGGATGTAAGCCTCTGCATGGGCCGGGGCGCACTACTAAATCCCGCATGAGCCATCGCTGCAACGCTCCGTTCCGGCGGCCCCGGCCTGGTCCATTCTTGCGGCCCGTCCCCCTGCCGAGACTGCTCATGACCCATCGCCTGATGCTGCCGATCACCCTCTCCGCCCTGACGCTGCTGCTGGCCGCCGCCCCGGTGGCAGCCCGCGATTACGACATCGATCACATTTCGCCGTTGCGCTGCGAATCGCAGTTCAACAAGCCCCAGCAGTGCCCGATCGAAGGCCGCATGCGCCTGGCCAGGCAGCTGTCGATCACCCGTTGCGTGGAGGGCCAGAACTGGGGGCAGAGCCGCCGCATGCTCTGGGTCGACGACGGCTGTCGTGCCGAATTCGTGGCCGACGGGCGCGGACGTTGGCCGGGCCACGGCCGGGACCGCGACCATGACGGCGAACGCCTGGTCTGCGAGTCATACGAACAGAAGGACAAGGAATGCCGCATCCGCGTGCGTCACGAGGTACGCCTGGTCAGGCAGAAGTCGGTGACGCCCTGCATCGAGGACCGCAACTGGGGCTGGGACCGCCGCGGGGTGTGGGTCAGCGGCGGCTGCCGCGCCGAGTTCCGGGTGTACTGACCGATGTCCACGTGTTGGCCGCGGCGGATGGGCGAACGCGGCCGGCGCACTCGATAGACTGGGCCCGACCCGCCCAGGAGCCGACGATGCTGCCACCCGATGCCTCCCCGACGATGCTGCGTCTGCGCGATGCGGTGCCGAGCGATTTGCCGGTACTGGTCGCGCTCGACAGCGTCGCGGCCGGCGATCCGCAACGCGCACGGCAGATTGCCGGCTGGCTGGCGAGCGCCGCCGTGTACGTGGCGGAACGGGACGATGTCGCGGCCGGCTATCTGGTCATCCACCATCACTTCTTCGGCGAAGCCTTCATCGAAATGCTGATGGTGGCGCATGCGCAGCGCCGCCGAGGCATCGGGGCCGCCCTGCTGCGCCACGCGAGCGCACTGCAGGGGCAGCGCAAGCTGTTTGCTTCAACCAATGCCTCCAATGCCGGCATGCAACGTCTGCTCGCTGCCTCCGGCTTCATCGGCAGCGGCATCGTGCACGGTCTGGACGAAGGCGATCCGGAACTGATCTACCGCTTTGCCGGCAGCTGATCCAGACAGGCAGTCACCCTGTCGTCCAGCAGATCCATCAACACCGGATCCATGCACCGGTAGTCATCGGGGATATCAAGGCAATGCAGGCGCTTGTGCTCCAGCAGGCGCGCGTAGCCAGCCTGCAGGCGATGCTGGTGCTTGGCCTCCATCACGAAGATGACATCGGCCCAGCGGATGTCCGCCGGGCCGATGGGGCGTCGTGCATGTGGGCTGGTGCCGGCCGACAGCGCGGTGAACCCGGGCCGCCGTTGCCACATGGCTTCGGCGGTCGGGCTGCGCAACTGGTTGCGGCTGCAGACGAACAGCAGCTTGATCATTCCTGTTCCTGCAGTTGGCGGGCGCTGAGGACCGGATAGACGAAGCCCAGCTGGCGTGCGCGCGCGAGCTTGGCACCGCGCGTGTACAGCAGCTTCCAGTTCTTTTCGGGCTTGTAGCTGTACGCCGTCGTGGCGCGGTCGCCACCGCGGTTGCAGGCCTGGCTGCGACGCCAGGCACGGTTTCTTGCAGATTCCATTGTGTGTTCTCGTGAGTACCGGGTTCAGCAGCCGCGGTATTACGAGTGGCGCGCAGCATACACCGCGCGCACAAAAAAGCCCACGCATCGCTGCGCAGGCTCTTTGATTCATCACAGTGGTCGGGACGGCCGGATTCGAACCGACGACCCTCTGCCCCCCAGGCATCGTTACAGATAGGACCATCCTTTTGATCTATAAGGGTTTCGGGGCTGCGCGAGGCATCCCAAAAGTGCAGATTGCGCCCCAATACGATCAATCACTTACGCGCGGATAGGGTGCAGCCTGCCCCTACCCGATCCAGCCGAATGGCGGATCCTGGTCGGCCTTGGCCAGCCGGTTCCCCCGGACCTTCTCCTGCCACGCCAGGATCTTGGCCACATCCTCCCGCAGCCTTTCCTCGTGCCTGGCCACCCACAGCTCGGCCCCTGCCCGGCCCTGCTCGTAGCTGCTGCACCAGCGGAACGGACCGCCGGGGCCATGCCGATGCCGGTCCAGCGAGGCGATCCAGATCCCGTCGTTCACCCGCTGGGCCATGGCCACCACCCACACGCTGTGGCAGGCAATCACGGTGAGCGGGTCGTTCGGCAGGCTGGCAGACCTGGTCGTCCAGCGGAAATCGGCGGGGAGCGGCATGGCCGGGAGGATACGGCCGGCCGTCGCAGATCCTGCGAACGGGCCGGCCACCTCCCTGAATCGTTTGGGCTACCAATTGTTAGCCCTGCATCGGCAGCTTGACGAAATCGTCAATTTGCCCGAATCGCGGGGCCGAGTCTTGCTCGGCCCTGCCATCTACCTCACTTCAGCATGATGCCTCGCGGCGCCAAACGGGCGCGACTGTGGGAATACACGCTCATCATCTGGGCGGCAGAATCGGCCAGGTTGGGCTTGATCAGCAGCTCGCCGACCCGGAGGTCTGCAGGGGTGTAGGTGCTGGAGCTGTTGAGCGGGTTGCCGATGGCGATGTGATTGCTCCCCGAGACCGCCTGAACTGCGGGCCACACGACCTCGTAAACCACGCTACCGACGCTGGTCAGGGTCTTCGAGACTCCTGCCTCCACTCGCTTCGAAAGGCCCAGGAATATCCAGTCCCCCACCGCCGTATTGGCTGGCACGCCATGGTTCACCAGTACGGTTCCACTGGAGTTGCGCAGAATCGTACAGACGTTGCCGTTGCCGTCGATCCAGATGCCAGCGCCCTGGCTAGCGAGGCTGATGTTTCCGACCACAATCACATTCTTTCCAGAGACTGGGGCATAGCGCACGGCCGCGTAGAAGGTCTGGACGGTGGCATCGGCAACGCTGGAGATCAGTGCGTTCTGGTAGCTCGGCAGGTTGACGTAGTTGGATCCCCATGTATGCGAAACGCCCTGTGCGGTGAGCGTCGCATCACCACCGTATGGTACAAGGCTCGACCCATCGCCTCCCAGCAGCCAATGCGCGTAGCCAGGCTCGGGTGCTGGCGTGTACGGATACAGCTGGGTTGCTCCATTGATGATTGGTGCGCCCGGAGTGTCCTGGCCGAGCGGATAGACGGGGAAGATGTAAGGCATGTCAGGCTCCTTTACGCCGGAATCACATCGCACTGGAAGTGCGGAGAGACGTTGTAGAGCGGGTACTCAGTACCCGCGAATGTGAAGGATGAGGGATCGCTATCAACCAGGTTCCCGCCTGCGGACCCCGCATAGTTCACCTGGCCAGCCGGAAGGTAGTCGAGGCCGTAGCGCAGCTGCACGGCTCCTGTCGGAACAGACACCAACGTGATCACCACTTCATCGCCGGCCTTGCTGATGCCGACACTCTCGATCGCGCAGCCGCCGTTGGCATCGCGGACCAGGAAACCAAAGTCAGTGGTCTGGCGCAGATTGCCATCTGCGAGGAGACGAAGAGGCGCCACGGGAATTTCCTTCGGCTTGTACCTCAGCACCCTGCCGCTGACCGTTGCGAAGCCAACCCGCATCCACGTTGGGCGCTGCCCATCCAGAAGCTGCTTTACCTTCTTCGCCGCGTACTCTCCAACCCAGTAGCTACCCAATGCAGTCAGGTGGCCATCCGAGGCGAGCGGCAGGTGGTAGAGCGCAGTGAGGTGGAACGCTCCCGGCGTCTGCTCGCAGAAAGTGATCTGGTCCATTGTCGCGTGGGGGCGCTCCCGCAGGGTCCGCGCGAAGGTCTGGTAGACACCGATCCATGGAACAAAGCTGGACCCGGTCGCGGCCTGTACCTTTGCAGAAACCGCCTCGTGCAATTGCTGCAGCTTCGCCAGATAGACGCCCCCAGCCATCGCCGCGTCCGCATTGTCGCCCTCGCCCTGCATGTAGATCCAGCACGGCAGGCTGTAGGTCAAGCCGGCGCCCAGAGATAGAACGCGCGCCTGGTCAACGGCGTCGCGCAGCACCTGGAACCACTCGCCGAGGTCCGATGATCCACCCGGCAACAGGTTATTGATGCTGGCACTACCCTTGCCATTGGCCGTGGCCAGCCAGCGCGGGCCGGCGGTCCGCCAATCCACACCACCCAGCGCGAGGCGTCGCGTCAGGCCGTTCGCCCACGCCGAGCAGGGTGTTTCGCCGTGCTGCGGGCTGGCCACGCCGTCACCTGTCAGGGTGTTTTCGATCAGGGGCACCAGTGAATCCATGCCCGGCAGCTGGCCAACGCTTCCGGCCTTGGTCGATCTGGGCCCCTGCGCGAAGGTGAGGTTGAGGAAAGGTTGCCCGGTGCTGGCCGGCGGAATGCTGTTTACGCCGTTGCTCAGCGATTGCCCGTATGTCATCAGGTGCATGACGCCCGTCACTGGCACTGGCTGAATAGCTACAACAGGCGCCCATCGCAGAGATTGGCTGACAGCGGACTCGCCATTCACCAGAAGCGACTTTGCGTCCACGTCGTACTGTACGTTGGCCACTACGTCGCCAGCCCCGTTGGTCGTTCCCACCAAGGGAATACGCCTAGATGCTGGTGCCGAGTAGGTATCTGTCCCCATCGTGCCGGCCAGGTTCGCGTTGATCTGCATTTCCGCTGCTGGACCGTCGAGCAACGGGGATCCATTCAACAGGACCGTCCTCATGTCGACGTCATACATCACGTTCCCGACAACATCGCCGACAACGTTCGTGGTGCCGGCAATCGGAATTCTGCGCATCAACGGAACGGAGTAGGAATCGGAAAGGTACTGCTGGGTCTGGATGAGGTCTGCCTGGTCTGCCTTCTGAGTCAGCATGTCGGCGCGGAGAAACTCCCAGGCGGATCCAGTCCAGCGGTATTGACCAGCGCCGGTACCGTTCAACGCGAAACCACCCTGCCCGATGTACGAGCCAGATACGGCCTGCAAATCGGCCAGGGTGTTTGCATAGATCGCCTGCGTCTGCTGCCCATCGACAAGCCCGTCGATCTGCGTCTGCAGCTGCGTCTGCGACGCGGCAATTTCAGCCTGCAGCTGCTCAGTCGCCGAATTCAGCTGGATGGGTTGCACAGCGGAATCTGCCCTGATCCCCTGCGCAGCATTGGCGAAGGCCTCCTTGGCTTCGTATGCGGCGCTCTGGATACCGTCGGTGATGCCAACGACAATCCGCACCTTGTAGTCCAAGGACTCAGGATCGACCGATCCATCGACCCCCACCTTGCGCTGAATGGCCTCCAGCGCATCGTTTGCATCACCGTGCTGCTGCGAGTGCGTACGCGCCTGCGCCTGGCTGCTGTCCGGTCGCGGGTTGTCGAAGGCGTCGATGTCTTCGGGGAAGCGAGTCGCCATGGGGCTCTCCTATCGGTCGAACTCGTAGCCGACCAGGTTGATGGAAACGGAACCGGTCAGGAGCGCGATGATCCCGCCGAGAATGTTGGTAGCGCTCAGCAGCACGGTGAACTGCCGATTGGCGTCCAGGGTCACGTCCAGCACCGGGCAGCTGCCGGCAATGGCCGCGTACTGGTAATTGGAAGGCGAGGGCGCGCCGACGTCCGACCGCGAGGTGTAGAGCGTGAAACTCGATGGATTCAGCACCTGCACGATCGCGCGAGTGGCAGTAGACGGCAGAACCGAGGACAGATCGATGGTCTGCGGAGTGGTCGACACCAGGCCAGACAAGAGGGTCACCGGGACCGATCCGGCCGCGCTGGCGGCATCCAGCATCACGCGGTTGCCCATCTCGGCCGGCCGGGTGTGGCGGCCAGGCCGCAGCACGCCGCTGGCATTGGTGCGGCCGGAGATCAGGTAGCGGCGCGTCGGGTCGCCGGTCTTGTAGCGGGCCGTGCCCAGGTACGGTGCCGCCGGCGCCACGGTGCTGGCTTCCAGCGCGCCCACGCCGCCGCCGCTGTCGTAGCCATACAGGTGGAAAAACGTGTTGGGCTGGCCGGTGGGGATGTCCACCGAGGCCGTGCCGTCGAACAGCATGCGGATGGGACCCGGCAGATAGCACATGCCAGGCGACACGCTCACCGTGCGGCCGTTGAGGCCCACCGAGGCCTGCAACCCGCGGATGATCGAAATGGATGGATCGAGGGCCATCAGTTTGCGATGCTCCGGTCGGAGAAGCGGCGCCACTTCGTGCCGGTGGCCACAGTAGCGTCGTACCAGCACAGCTCACGGCCGCCGCTCAGGTCGGTGATGCCCACCACCTGGAAGTCCTGCACGCCAGTCAGCGCGTTGGCAGCGGCCAATGTCATGGCGGGAGCGGCCGCAGGTGCTGCGCCAAGGTCGGCCAACGTCAGCACCACCGTGCCCGTCTTGCCGTTTACCGACTGCACCGGTGCTGCGGGCATCAGCAGCTGGGTCCAGTCAGCCATCGTGCCGCTGGTACCGCCGTTCTGGATGTAGGTGCGGTTCTGGTCCGTGCGGACGGCTACGTCGCCCTCCTCCACCACCAGCGCCAGCTGCGCGGCCTCACTGTTCACCACATAGGTGGCCGTGATCGCAAGCGCCGGCAGGTACTGCGTCGGGATCTTGCTGGCGGCGTCCAGCGGCGTAATACCGTTGGGCTGGCCCTTCTGCGCAGCGATGCGCGCATCGGCCCGTGCATCAGCACGCGCGGCGGTGAAGTACAGATTGCTCCCGCCCTCGGCCAAGTCGTCGGTTGTCGCTGCCGCGGTGGCGATGACGCGGCCGTACACGTCGCGGGTGATCTTCAACAGCGCCTGGCCGTCTTCGGTGTTCCCAACTTCTTCCAGCCGCACCACAGTGTCGCCATCGCGGCCATTACCGTTGACGACGGTGATGCCGCCGCCGGCACGGAAGGTCCGCATGCGCCAGTCGGCAGGGCCGACCAGAACCGGGTAGCCAATACCCGACAGCTGGGCCAAGGCGTTGATGTTGCGCGGGATGCCGGACAGGCTGTCCCAGGGCGTGCTGCTGCTCCCGCCGCCACCGAGCCCCAGCGACGCCGGATCGATCAGCGTCTCCCCATCTGGTCCGTACAGGTTGACGCCCACGATGGCGCCCTTGGTGGCATCAGCATTGATGTTCACCACACGGCCGAGGTTGTCCTGGAGCTTGACCTTGCTCACGGCTGGGTCTTCCCCTCACCCAGGCTGCGGATCTCGCCCATGCGGTTGTCGCAGTCCTGCAGCACGATCAGGTTGGCGTTGTAGGCGGCCACCACCGCCTCAACCGTGCGGGACCTGGCGCGCTTGGCCGGGCACGGTTTGGTCAGGCGGGCGTCGACGGGCACCAGCTTCTCGACGGGGACGTGAACCACCTCGGGTAGCTTCGGCCGCTCCGGTTTGTGGGTGCAGCCGGCCAGCACCAGCAGCATCAAAGCAGCGGGATGGAATCGCACAGGGTCTGCTCCAGTTGTGCCCGGCACGCGGGCTGGGTCTTGGCGGCCTCCAGGGCCTTCTCCGCGGCAGTGGCGCGTCGCTGACCCTCAGCCGCTGCCTTTTCGGCACGGCGGGCCGCAGCATCGGAGGCCTTTCGGGCTGCCTCGGCCGCATCGATCGACGCCTGGGTCTGCCTGTTCACTTCCTGCAGCAGCTGGCCGGCGGCGGTGGCCGCGCGAAGATTCTCGTCGGAAGCGGCCTGGGCCTTGTCGCGCTGCTTCTCGGCAGCGGCGATCAGAGCCTGGTCCTTCTTGATCCGGTAATCCGACCCGAGCCGGGCGCCCATCAGAATCAAGGCTGCTGCCACTGCCGCCCATAGGGCCGCAGTGATCAGCTTCGCGTAGGGTTGCAGCGGGTCAGGGATCAGCACGGCCGCTGTCCTGCTGGCCGCTGTGCATATGCCATCAGCGGGGCTCCAGGCTTCACGCACAGCACCGCCATGGGATCGCTCTTGATGTCGCGGGGATCACGCGGCATCCCGGTGTAGGGGTTGTGGGTGATGGGCTTCATGCCGCTGGACCTGCTTCAGCGACCTCGTACTCAGCACGGGCGCGATTGACACGGGACAGCAGCGCGTTCCAGTAGCCGACCATGCACTTGCCCTGCGCATCCAGATCGGCGCGCTCGTCTTCCGACAGGCTGGAGTAGATGTCGGTGCCCTGGAACTTGCCGAGCTTGCTGATCTTGTCGTTCAGCTGCTCCAGTTCGCCGACCATGCGCTGCACATGCGGCGGCAGATGACCGACGTGGCCGATCGGCAGGTAGGCCGCTTCGAACACATCCTTGGGCGACCAGCTGATGTAGCCGTCGGCGTACTTCACCGAGTATCCGTCCGCGCCGTCCTTCTGTGCGGGCCATGCCTCGATGATCTTCGAACCGATGTAGTGCTGGGTCATACGCCCTCCTTTGGGCTCTTGGGTTTCTGCTTGAAGCTGGTGGCCACGGGAACCAGGAAGGCGCCGCCGACGGCCAGGCCGCCCAGCACGATCAGGCCCCACTCGGGGAACAGGTTCTGCGCCCGCTCCGGCATCAGCGCGTAGGCGCCGAGCGCAGCGGCTGCGGCGGCAGCAAGGGTGGCCAGCCAGGTGCTGGCCCGGCCGGCGACGCCCTGCCAGTTGAATCGGTCCTTCACTTCAGCCCCCTGAGCTGTTTCAGCTCCTTGATGTCAGCCTTGTTCTGCTCGACCTGCACGGCCTGCTTGGCCAGCTCGAGCTTCAGCGCCGGCACGTCGGCCAGCTGCGTGTTGAAGGTCTGCAGCTGCTGCTGCACGGTGGCCATCTGCTGGTTCGTGACCTGCTGCTGGGTCAGCACCGCCTGCATGGAACTGATCAGCCAGTACCCGCCAGCAACGATGAATCCGGCGAAAGCGGTCACGAACCACTTTTCCACCGGGCCGAGGGAAACGCGGGTGCGGCCGTCCTGGCTCGGCTGGGCTTCCATGCTCATACGCCCCCACCCAGAGTGCCGCCGGCCTTCTTGTAGATCTGCCGCAGCTTCTCCAGGCTCTGCTCATGCTGGCCATAGCCGGCGCCCGGCAGGCTGGCCCACTCCTTGGCGCACAGGGCCACGGCGCGGTCGAATTGGCCGGCCTTCACCGCATCGAGCGCGCGGCGGCCGCGGATCAGTTCGATGCAGGCCTTGTCCTGGCTCAGCGGGCCGAAGTCCGGCAGCTTCAGCCGCGCCTGCAGCACGCTCCAGGTGCGCTGCAGGAACTGGTAGCGGCCGGCCGCGGTGGACTTCAGCGTGGCGTTGAGCCGCACCAGCTTGCCGGGGTGCTTGCTGAGGTCGGTGAACAGGCCGCCGCCCACCAGGACGTCGTAGCCGTTCTGCTTAGTCGGCTGCCGGCCGTTATCGGTCCCTTCGGACCAGGCCAGCATGTCCAGGAACGCCACGACGTTCTGCCCGCCCGCCTCCTGTGCTGTGATTCGTGCCACTGTCGGCCCCCTTGGAAGTGATGGGCCTACGGTGCCTTTTGGGGGGCGGCGATCAATGGGAGGAATCCGTTCTCCGGTAGAGTTGGCGGCGCCAACCAACCCAACCACTACCGGAGACGGACAGATGGAACTACTTGACAGGGCATACCAGCTGCAATTGCTCCAGCGTTTGGCCGAGAGCTACCCGGAGCCAGTCGATGCAGGGACGATGGCCCAGGGTGAGTTCAATAGGGCCAACGTGAACATCGCCTACTTGCATGAGCACGGTCTAGTGAAGGGCCAATGGCTTGGCAGCTTGGACCGTGGAAACATGCTCATGCAGGCAACCATTACCGCTCGAGGTATGGATTTTCTGGCTGACGATGGCGGATTGGGCGCAATCCTCGGTGTCGTCACGATCAAACTTCACGACGACACGCTAAAGGCACTCATCGAGGCCAAGGTGCTCAGCTCGGATCTGCCTCCGCCCGATAAGCAGCGATTCCTCGATCAGCTTCGAGAGCTGCCGGGCGAGACCACCAAACACCTTGTACTGAAGCTGGTGGATGCCGGTCTGGACAACTGGCAGAAAGCACTGCCACTGCTTCAAAACATGCTGGGCTAGACGCGACCCGCCGGAACAGGATGACGGCATCGGCATGCAGCGGAACGGTGAACTCGTCGTCGGGGCACCCCGGCCACTCAATGAACATGCCTTTCCCGGTGACGACGATGGCGGCTGACAGCATGGCGGCCTCTGGACTGAACGATACGGGCCACCCTACCCCCCGGCCCCTGCCCTTCAATGGGCGCGGGGGGCGGCCGGGGCTGGTGGTACCATCCGGGTAACGCAGGGAGGCATCATGGGCTGGAAGGGAATAGTAATTTTGGCAGCTACCGTTGTGCTTGGCGGGTGCTCGACATTTGGACAGCCGGCGTACTGCTCAGGGATGCTGGAACAGAATCGTGCTGTGATGGCTGCGAAGAGTGACGTTTCAATCGCCTACATCGCAACAGCACTTGCGAAGCTTGAGTACGGTGGCGAATGCGCGTGCCCCGATGACAAGGACTCCATCGGAGAGGTCTGCGGTGGAAGAAGCGCGTACAGCCGCATGGGGGGATCCCAGCCATACTGCTACGCCGATCAGGTCCCGGCCTGGGTCATACCGCGCGTCAGAGAGGCGTCCGCTCATGAGGCACTCCCCTTTGAATGCGGTGGCAGCGGCACGACCCAACTACTCGACTTCTAACAAGGAACTGAAAATGGACGACAGATTCAAGGATGCGGGGCAGTTCCACCCGGAGAAGGCGTGGAGCGAGATCCGGCGGAAGGACTGGGAGCGGAAGCACGAGGCCAGCCTTGGACTCAAAGGCTGGGGCCTGTTGATAGCGCTATTTTTGTCGATTGTCGGTACCGTTGTTTGCGCCCTTCTGTTCGTCGGGCATTACTTTCTCTAGTTCTGCGGCAATGTCCGCCAGTTTTTGATCACCAGTGCTGGACGCAATGTTGCGCAAGGATGCGAGCGATCCGATCACCGACCCTACTGGCGCCGTGGTCGCTCGAGAAAGCCAGCGCACAGCTGGCGGGTAGGTCAAGATGCGGGCAGCGACATTCGCCCCCGCTCCACCTAGCAGCAGAGTGCCTGTGGATGTACCAGTAAGGTCCATCAGCGAGGCCACCAGCGCGGCACCATAGGTATACGCTGCAGCGCGATTTCCTGTGCCGCTCGGGTTGGCGAACACCTGCGACCCGCTCTTGATGTTGTCGGCCACCCGGGCGATCTGGTCCATATCCTTGGCGAAGCCCGGCCCGTAGTGGCCGAACAGCTCCCGCCTCGCCTCGTCGGAAAGCTTGCTCCAGTTGGTCATAAACGTGCCGGGGCTGAACTGCTCGGCAGGCAGCCCGGCCTGGCCCGGCGTTGGTCGGCCCATCCGGTTCAGCACCGCGGCCGTCAGGGACTTCTTCCCGTCATCCGGCAGAGCCTCCATCACTCGCTTCAGCGTGGTGCCGCCCTCGCCAGCGCCGGCCATCACCGCGTTGTAGACCTTCTCCGGGCCGCCGGCCTTGTTCACCACGCGCTCCAGCTGCTTCAGCTGCTCCTGCGTGGACTTGAAGTAGGCGTTCGCCCGCGCCAGCGCTGCCGGGGCCTTGCCGCCCTGTGCCTGCACCGCCGCCTCGATGTCGTCGCCCATGGCGCGGTACACGCCGCGCAGCTGCGACGTGGCGCGGTCAGGGGTCAGGGTGAAGTCGAACAGGCCATTGCCCAGGTTCGACCGCAGATCCTTGAAGGTCTGGTACGGCAGCGCGGTGCCACCGTCGCCCAGGTCGGATGCGATGTTGCGGGCCAGCTGCGTGACTTCGTCCGGGATCATCGATGCCGCAGAGGCAGGTGCACCGGGGTCCACAGCGGTCAGCCGTGCGAGTTCGGCATTGGTCCGGTCCAGGCGCACCGGGGTGTCCGGCGGCACCAGCTGGTCGACGGCGTCATACAGTGCCCGGCGGCGTGCAGTGACGTCGCCCTTGAAGGCTGCGACACCCTTCTCGATGGCCATGCCAGCGTTCTGTCGGGTGGGGTCTGCCGCCAGTGCGCGAGACCGCTCCCCGAGGTTCTTGGCGATGTCGTTGCCCTGCCCTTCGGCGAAACGGCGCATCACGCCCGAGCTGGTCGGCGCGCCCGCCAGCAGGTTCTCCACGCCCTGCAGGTTGGTGTTACCCGATGCCTGGCCGACGGATGGGGTCGTGCCCAGCGCTTCGAAGTCGGCGATGGAGTTCCGCATGGCCTCACCGGACCGGCCACGCACGGCACCTCGAACTGCTGCAGCGCCGCCCTGCATGAGAGCCGCCGGGCCAATGCCGCCGGCAAGTGCGGCCGCCAGCTGGCCAGCAGGACCTGCGCCACTCTCTCGGGCCAGCCCGGCCGCACCAGAACTGCCGATCGTGCTGATCGCCTGCAGCACTGGCTGAGCAGTGAGGAATTCTCCAGCGCGCTCGGCAAGACCAGGTACTGCCGTAGGCGCCGGTGCAGCTGAAGTCAGCGTGGGTGCCACCGCACGCCCTGCATTGAGGGCTGCACCGCCGCCAAGCGTCAGTGCGGTACCGGTCAGCGCCTCGCCGACATCGCCCAGCACGCGGTCGCCGGCGGTCTGCGCCTGTGGCAGGCCCAGCACATCGGCCAAGCGCGCAGCATTGTCCCGGAAGCTGGCCACGGGGCGGCCGGTAATCTTCGTCTCCAGCGCGCCGAGGGCGTCACCGCCCAGCGCACCGAGCAGGCTGCCGCCTCCCTGGAGGATTGAGCGCAGGCCGAAGGCAGCATCACGCCCCATGCCGTACTCCCAGCCATCGGGTGCCACGGCCTGCACCGGCGGCAGATCCGTGATTGGAGGCTTGGCAGCCGGAGCCTGAGACCCCTGCTCCGCGTCCCGCTGGGCCTTGTACGCCTGTGCGAGCCGCCGAGCATCTTCGGTGTTGCCGGCGGCATCAGCGGCACGCAGGGCCTGTTCCAGTTGCTCCAGAGTGGCCATCAGCGGACCCCATACTTGCCGAGAATATCATCCACACCGCCGCCAGCGGAGGGTGCAGCGGTTGGCGCAATGCTGACGCCTTGGAGCTCGGTCACGAAGTCACGCAGCTGACGCATGGTGCGCGCGTTCACTTCCGGCGCGACGCCGAGACTTGGGTACTGCAGCGCGGCGATGCGTGCTTCCAGGTCGGACTGCGAACCAACGCCTGGAACGCGAGTCAGCGCCAGCATCGAGTTCTGGATCGCACCCACAGCGGCGTCCAGCTCCTGGCCGGCGGGCGTGTTCCGCATCACGTACTGGTCCAGCGGCCCGGTATCGACCAGAGCCCCCGATAGCCCCCCTAGGGCGCTCTGGATGCGATCAAGTCCGCGCGTAACGTTGCCCAACTGCGCAGCCTTCGTGGTCGCCGCCTGCTGTGCCTTCATGTCGGCTGCACTGGCACGCTTCGGCTGACCTGGGGAGGCGGCTCCGCCAGCGCCGGCGCGCATTTCCTTCATCAGGTCCAGCTGCTGCGCCTGCCTTGTCCGCGCGGCAGTCGCGTAACTGGCCGCGGCAGCTGCGTTGCGCTGGCCGATGGTCGACTGGCCAACGGGCGTGACGTTGACGGACTGGCCGACGGCGCCATAGGGGTCGAAGAGCGTGCCTTCGCTCATGGTGGCCGTTTGGCGGGGCCGGCCAGAGATCGCGGTCATGATGTCATTGAGCAGCGGCACGTTCCCGCTGCGCGCTGCGTCCATCGCCTCGGATTGGAACCCCTGCGTCTGGACATCGCCCTGGTAGCCGGAGAACTTCGTAGGATCCGCGCCCATGCGCAACATGGTCGAAAGCATCGTGGCTTCAGGGCGAGCGGTGCCATTGGCGATCATCGACCCCAACAGCTCGTCACGGGCCATCGCCTCATCCTGCTTGATCTGCGCCCCAGCCAGCAGCTGCGCAAGCTGCGCCTGCTTCGAAACGCCGCGTGAATAGGAGTCGTTGCCCCCAGCAGCGGTGCCGGCGAACACCTCTCCCAGCCTTTCCCATCCGTTCGCCATGTCAGCGCCCCCACAAGGATTGATTGTTGAACCAGCTGGACGCCTCGTTGCCGAAGCCCCGGTTCGATCCCTTCCCCATCAAGCCAGCAAGGGTGGGAGCGTCTTTGCTCGCCTGGTTCGCTGAGTAGGCGCGTGCGCCCGCCTGTGCCATCTGGCCGGCCGCCATCAACCACGGATCGGCCTGAATCCCCTGCATGCGCATCCTCGCCAGGAAGTCGTCGCTGGCCGCCTCGCGCCCGATCAGGCCCAGCTGCGACGCGAGATTCCCGCTCTGCAGCGCTTCGCGCCTGCGCAGCTGCTGTGGTGCATCGATTCGGGCCATCAGGTTGGCGGCGCGCTGGCCGTAATCGCTGATACCCAGCGCGGCGTCATTGGACGCGGTGCGGTAGGCCTCGCTCACAGCACCAGCCTGATTCAGGCCGCGGCTGGCGGCGGCCTGCGCGGCACGCGACTGATCCATCATGCTGCGCGCGGTACTTGCGCGCTCGGTGCTTCCGTCATCCGTCGCACGCTGTGTCAGCAGCTGGTTCACAGCATAGTCGGCACGGTCCTGGTTCTCCGCCTGCTGATAGATCCGATTCGCTGCCTGCCGGTCGGCCTTCTTCCCGGCTTGGTGCTGTGCGTATTGCTGCGTTGCGGCGCCGATCACCGCGATGGCCGTTGCGACCCACGTCATGGCTGTTCCTCCAATTCCAACGGCTCGTCGTCGGGCATGATCACCAGCGCCTCGATCCGCTCCAGATCGGTTTCGTCCGTGAGGTGGACGGTTACCAGTTCGCTCGGCGCGTGCGCGTAGATGGCGCGCTTCATGCCAGGCGGCGAGTCGATGACGTGGAAGCCCTGCAGCTCCACCATGCCGTCGGCAGTGCGCAGGGTGACGTGGCCAGAGACGATCAGGGCATGCCGGAAGCGGTGCCGCTTCCCCACCACCAGGGCGCCGGCTGGCATCGACATACGGCGCAGGTACTGGCCGGGGAGGAAAGTGTGCTGCACCGGCATATCCGCCTGCGGCAGCTGCGCGCACAGGTCCTGCAGCTGCACGATGTCAGCCAGCGAAGGCTGGCTCACCAGCCGAGCCATAGTGCTGATCACATCAGGCATCGTGTTCATTGGCGACCGCCATAGCCGAAGCCCGGCTGGAACAGGGTGTTGAAGTCGCGTGCTCCACGCCGCTCCTGCGCCGCCTCTCGGCTGCGGCTGTACAGGTCGGCGAATCCACTGAAGATGTCGCCCAGGTTCTCCGCCCGCAGCCGGCCCTGCGCGGCCTGCAGGTTGCCCTGCAGCGCCTGCGCCGACTGCGTGGCGCCGCTGGTCAGGCTCATTCCGCCGGCGACCTGCGACAGCAGGTTCTGGCGTGAGGTCTCGTCCGAGGCCTTCAGGTCGGCCAGCGCTCCCTGCGCCAGACGCTCGGCATCCAGCACGCCGCGCTGATAGTCCTCGCCCAAGCGGCGGTTGGCGTCGATGGATGCAGATCCACCGGCGAGGCCGCTGCGGGCCATCGCGAACTTCAGGCTTCTGTCTGCCTGTTCCTTCTGCCGCGCCAGCTCGCCGCCGTAGAAATCCCGAGTGGCGCCCAGGAAGTCGTCGTAACCGGCCTGGCGCGAGGGTGCGCTGTACAGCCGGTTCACCTGGTCGGTAGCGCGATTGATGTTCGAGGTTCGCCAAGCCTCGGTCTGTGATGCGGCATTGGCCGCTTTGCTTCCGCTACTACCGCCCATCAGGCACCTCGCATGCGTGAAAAGTGAGCGATGTCCTCGCCGTTGGCGCCCTGCCCGCTCCAGACACCGTCGTCCTGCATCCCCAGCGATCGTTCGAACCACTCGATGGCCGCCAAGCGGTCAGCCAGAGCATTGACCTGCAGCCGCCGCGCGCCGGCCTCGAACAGCTGGTCGATCAGCCAGCGGCTGGCCTTCGTCATGGAGCGCCACTGCTCGGCCCAGCCCTGTTCCGTGCCAACCATCCACGATTGCCAGGTGCCCGGGCCGACCGGCTCGAATCCACCAGCGGCAGCCGGCGTACCGTCGGCGCGCAGAACGGTGAGGGCATACGGGGAAGAAGTGGCCCAGGCGTTCACCAGGGCGTGTGCAGCGGTGTCGGGACTGTAGGCGGTGCCGCCCAAGACGGCCCGGAACTGGCGCTGCTCTTCGTGCCGAAGGATGTCGGCCAGCACCACCAGGTGGAGTGGCCGACAGGGCACAACATTGCGGGGGAGACGGGGGGAAATCATGCCGAAATGCTGACTTCCTACCCCCCTTGATCAATGGTCACGCCATCGGGCGGAAGTCCTGCAGGTACAAGCCGAAAGCATTCCACTGCCACGCCTCGGTGCCGTCGTAGACCAGCCGCACCGCGAACGTCGGCGCTGCCATCGACATTGGGACAGGCCCACCGGTGAGCGTGTCCGGGTCGACCTGGTATGCAGGGGTGAACGCCCCGCCGTTGGTCTGGTCGAAGCCGACCTGGATGCCGACCTTGCCCCGCCCCACCACCTCGAAGCCATAGAGCATCTTCGTGACGCCTGCCGGGCCGAAGTCCAGCCACGGCCACTGGATGACGCCTTGGAACGGGGTGAACACGCCCGGGGAAAGCTCGTCCCCGATCGCGCCGTCCACCATGCGGTAGATGCGGTTGGCCGAACGCAGATAGAGGGAGTCGCCTTGGATAGTCCACGTGTGGACCTCGAAAGGCAGCAGGTACCGCGACCAGGCGCCCACCTGCCCGATTTGGGTCATGGTGTAGACGAACACCTCTGTCTGGCCGTCCTTCGCGAACATCAGCCAGTACTGGCCGGCAGCCGGGAAGTACAGTCCGCGCGGCACCACTGAAGGCTGGGCCAGCCACGCCTGCACCAGCGGGTCGATCGGCATGCCCACGTCGCCAGCCTGGAAGTTGGTGCTGCTGGCGGCGATACCCACGCTGCGCACGCCCTGACTGGCCAGGAACAACAGGTCGTTGCCGACGGCTGCGATGGCGCGGTGCTGGGTGCTACCCACCGGCAGCGCGTCGAGCAGCGACATGCTGGCCGGGTCTTCATCGATCTGCCACAGCTGGAATGCCTCGGCGTTGAAGACGGTCAGGTTGCCGCGATAGAGCCCCATCGCTGCCACTGGGTTCGCGCCGTAGTTCTGCAGGCCAGTGGGGAGGAACCCTGCATCGTTGGCGCTACTCCAGTCCTTCGGCGCCACGGTTGCGCTGTAGGGCACGGTGTCGCCATCGCCGGCGAAGACCTTCGAGGCACCGATCAGCACCACCTTGCTGTTCGGGCAGTTCGGGTCCTCTACCCGCCGGCTCACGGCCTGCCAGGTCACGCTGCCGTCCACCACGGTGCCGCCGACGTTGGTTGGCCATGCCGGTTCGCTGCTGCCGCTGACGTACAGCGGAGACGCAGTCCACGTCACGCGGGTAATCGCCATCGCCTCCCAGGTCACGCCGCCATCGACCACACGCTTGCCGAGGATGTTCGGCCAGGCCGGTTCAGTGGCGCCGGTGTGCGCCACCACGTCCTGCACCGCGCGGTAGACAAGGCCCGCAGGCAGGCCGTTCACCGCGCCGCTGACGGTCAGGTTGTCAGCGCCGGTCACGTGATCATGGTCACCCACCGACCACAGTGCGATGACGCCGCGGGCGTACGAAGCACCTGCAGGCTTCGGTGACACCGCAGTGGAGATCGCCGCATCGCTGCTGACGATGTTCCCCTGCGTGTAGGAGATCATCACGTCGTCCTTGTCGTACCACCGGACCTCCACCCAGCCGCGCGTCGCGCCAGCCTTGGCCGGTCCCTGCTCGATCAGGCAGTTCGCGGTGAGTGATCCGCCATCTGCGACGACGAAGCGCGCCTGGTTCACGGCGGCGCCATCGCTGATTCGCCCGGGCAGCTCCAGCTTGCCCGCAACGATGTGCGCACCGCCTTCCAGATCCCAGCCGGTGTTGCCGTCGGTGAAGTTGCCGTTGATTGGAGCCGTCGCCGTCGGGCTGGGCAGGTTCACCGGCCTGATCAGATCGCCCTTGGCCGCCTGCTTGGCAGCAGTCCACTGCGGAACCGAGCCGCCGGCCGTGCCGCTGCCAACGTTCCCCAACGGGTTCTCCAGTGGCACGTCCTCGTTCACGGTGCCGCCGGCTGTTGCCGGCCACTGCGGTTCGGTGTCGCCGGAGCGCGCGTTGGCACCGCTCACCGAGCTGACCGTGTACTTGAAGCCGTTGTTGGCCGACGGCACCACCACGTTACCCACCGTGCGTGCTGCGTAGGCCTCCCATGTTGCGTGGCCACCACCGGTGCCCACCAGCGAATAGGCCAGGCCGTTGGGCGTTGTCGGGCTTACCAGCGCACCGGGCAGGTACGTGGTGTTAGGTGCCCAGGGTTTCCCCTCTTCCAGCCAGTAGTGATAGGTCGACCCATCGGAGAACTCGGCCACCACGTACAGGAATCCCAGGTACGGCAGCGAGTAGTGGATCTCCTTCAGAGTCGCCGCGCCGTTGCTCGGATGCCTCAGCACCACCACCGAGTAGCCGGGACCCGCCGGCATCACCTGGTCGGCATACACCACGAACGCTCCCTTGAAGGAGGTCAGTCCGATCGTGCCGGGCGGCAGGTCCAGCTGGATGCGCGCGGCCTGGCGCATACGGATGGTGCGGGCTGCGGTCACGTAGCCGTTGAGCAGGTCGAACAGCGCATCCTCCGACGCGCCGCCCTTGTCGCGCAGGCGGGTGATGCCGGCCTTTACGGCGGTCAGGTAGGTGGCGCGCATCAGTTGCCCTCCGGCCAGCCGCCAACGGGAATCGGGCGCCGGGCCGGCGGAATCTGCCGCGCGCCGGGGATGTAGCGCCGGGTGCCGTGGGAGCCGGAGATCAGCTGCCGAACGTAGGCCTGGGCCTGCTGCATGTAGTTGCCGGCGTCGGGCTGCTTGTAGTGCGCCTTCGCGTTCGCCAGAGCATGCAGGAACACCGCGCGGCTGTTGACCGTCAGCAGATCGCCATCACCAGTGAGCCACTTCAGGCCAAGATGGCCGCGGATCTTGATCGTGTACGCGCGGTCCGGTGCCGGGAAGATCTCGATGCAGCCGGTGATCCGGTAATAGGCTGGCTTGCTCAGCGAGGTGCTGGTGTACAGCACAGGGTCGATGCCCTCGATCAGGGGCATCCACTGCACGTCGTCCTGAATGCCCGCCCAGGTGATTCGCCGGAAGTCCAGGTACTGATCCAGATCCAGCGGCACGTCGTACAGGTTGGCGCCCGGCACGCACTGGATGGTCCACCACCGCTCGGTGCGCAGCTCCTTGTACTGCTGATACAGCTGGTCCTGAGCGTCACGAATGAAGCTGTCGACCATCGCGTCGAGGTCGAACGGCCGACGCTGTGCCATCTCCTGCAGGCGGCTGTAGTAGGCCTCGGCATCCTTCTGGCCGTACTTTGCCTTCGCATCGGCGATCGCCTGCATTTCCACGGCCACGCCGTCGATCAGGGTCTTGTCGTCGCCTTCGACCAGCGGCGCCTTCCCGTCGCCGTAGCGGTCCATTGCATACCGCTGCAGCAGCGAGTCCTGCGCGGTGTTGATGATCTGGTCCACGTCCGCAGACTTCGCAACGGTGGTGATGTAGCCGCCCAGCTGGTCGTAGTAGGCCTTCGCGTCCTGCTGGCCGTGGTGGGCCTTGCCGTTGGCCAGCGCCAGCAGGAAGACGGCCCACGGATCGAGCGTGGTCACGTCGGCGTCGTCATGGAACGGCGCCAGCGGCGTGCTGACGCTCAGCCGGTACTGGTGCTGCAGCGCCACCTGCGCTTCGGAAAGGAAGTTGGTCAGCAGCTCTTTGACGCCCGGCGCCCAGGCATCGGCCGTGGCCTGAGCAGAGAAGCCGAGCCGACGCAGAAGATCCAACCGCAGCGATGCCATCGTGCGCGGCGCAGGCGTGCCCACGTAGGTGAAGCCAAGCGCCGTCGATACCGTCTGTCGCAGCTGGTCGAACGTGCGCTGCACCTTCACCGGCTCGACCACGAAGCCGAGGCGGCGGATCACCTCCTGCCGTGCCTTCTTCAGGGACCATTCCACGCCCAGCGACGACAGGTTCACCTGGCCGGTGTCGTAGTTGATCGGCGCGTCATACCCCAGCGGGCTGTCGTAGACGTTACCGCCGTTGACCATGATCGGTGCGTTGTTGCCGCCCATATCGTTCTCCAGAAAGAAAAACGGCCGACCGAGTCGCCCCGGCCGGCCGCCAGCCCGCCGCCAGCGGACTTAAACGGTTTCGCTGCCCTGGTCGCCCAGCGCCGCAGCAATGGCATCCAGCACGCCCTTGCGCGGCTTCTCGCGGGCGTTCTCGATCGCCGCCAGCTCGTGCAGGTCCTCGTCGGTCAGGTTGTCCAGCGCCGCCTCGATCTCGGCGACGGTCTTTCCGGCGATGGCTTCCAGCTCGGTCGGCTGGCCGTCGTCTTCCTCGTCGTCCTGGTCAACCTGCTCGGCTTCGTCCTTGGCCGAGTCGATGCTGGCCTGCACGGCCTTGGCGAACTCGCGCTCGTTGCGGTACGCGTTCTTCAGCGCCTCAGCGCCTTCTGCGGTGCGGCCGTACTTGTTCTGCAAGCCGGCGAAGACTTCCGAGACGTCGAAGTCCTTGACCTCGATGGCCTCGCGCTTCGACTCGCTGATGGATTCGGGCGGATACAGCTCTTCCACGATCGGCAGCTCGTAGTCGAAGATCTGCACCGGCAGCTTGGTGGTCGCGTCGCGGTCGATGACCAACGTCAGCAACAGCAGGGATACGGTCTTGGCCATTACTGCACGCCCTCCAGGGTGATCGGCGCCGTTGCGGCGGTGCCGGTGCGGATGAAGTCCGGCAGGTCGGCGATCTCGACCACCGGCGCCAGGTTGGCGGCTGCGCTCAGCAGGGTGAACCAGCCCGAACTGCCAGCGGCCGGGGTGCTGCCGTCGGCCGGCGCTTCATGGCCCTGCAGCAGAACGCCGGTGGTCACGGTGGTGTTGTCACCCAGGTTGGCCAGGCCTTCGCGGCCCCAGCCGCCCAGCAGCGGGGTCTTGTTGAGCTTGACGATGGTGCCCCCGGTCGGGAGCGTCTTCACGTTCGGCATTTCGTTCTCCTGCCGGCGAGGAATGCCCCGCCGGCGTTGCGTGGGGTCAGGCGATCGAGAAGACCGCGTTGCTGTTGCCCTTCTTCAGCGTCAGGCCGTAGTGCGCCGTCATGCCGAAGTAGTGGGTGTGGCGGTCGTACACGCGCGGCGGCGTGCGGCGGACCATCCAGCGGCCCTTCACCGGGCGCAGCTTCAGCGACTTGCTGTTGAGGAAGTAGCCGCGCTTCTTCCACGGCACCGCGATGGCGCCCAGCAGATCGTCCAGGGCGTCGAAGGTCGGATCCCACACCACCGGCACGCCCTTGAAGGCGAGCGCCTTGGTGGACGGGTCCAGGGTGACGCCGCCGGTGGCCGAAGTGCCCATGGTGATCTGGCGGCTCATGACCTTCAGCGCGTCCGCCTGGATGGCGTCGTACATGTCCGAGCCGACCACGATGAAGTCGGGTGCACCCAACTTTCCGTAGGCGATGGACTTGCGCCACAGAGTTTCCAGGTGCGAGATCAGGTTGCCGGCGGTGGCGGTGCTGATGCCGATGTCGGCCCAATTGCGCCAGTACGGGGTGGCCGCGCGATCGATGCCGCCGACGGTACCCACGGTCGGGGTAGTGCTGACCAGCGCGTCCAGACCCGGAACAGCCTTCGGGTTGGTGGCGCCGTCCAGGTGCACTTCGATGTCCCAGTTCTCCTGGAAACCATCCTTCAGGGTGGTCCAGTTCTCCTGGAGGATGTTGACGATCTGGATCTTCTCGGCCTCGGTCATGACCGCATTGCGGTCATCGGTGAGGATGATGCCGTTGTTGGCCAGCTCGGTTTCGTTGAGGGTGAAGCCGTCGAAGGCCTCGTATGCCTGGAACGGCGCCAGACGCACGGTCTTCTTGCGGTTGTAGGTGACCTGGTCGTCACCGGTGTAGTTCTGGTAGTTCGAGTCGTTCGTGTAGCGGATCTTCTCGTTGAAGACGCCGTTGCCGAAGATCGAATCCTGGCGGTTCTGGATCAGCCAGTTGGCCAGCGGTCGCTGGGTGGTGAACTGGTCGATGGGGTCGTTGTTGGCGTAGGACTGCATCTGGGTATTGGCACCAGACAGCAGCTGTGCGGCGGTAAGCGGCATAGGAGTGGCCTCGGAAGGAAAGATGGCCAGCCCGCGAGGGCTGAGGGTCTTTCCGCGTTCCGAGGGCGCGAGGCTCGTTACAGCGCTACCGGCGGCGAACCCGGCTTACGTCACACGCGGGGCGGCTGGTGTGCCGCTCGGTGGTCAAGATGCCAGCGCTGGTGGGCGCGTCAATGGGCGCTGGCGGTACACTCGCCGAGCCGGGGCAAGCCGGCTACACCAAAAGGGGCAATGGAATGAGCTTTCCCGTAACCGCGTTCTTCGTGGCTGAAGCATCGGAAGTGCCAGCAGGACGCTTCTACCGCAACAACGGCCAGTGGTTCATGTCCGTCGACGCCAACCAAGGCCAAGGCGGAGGCCTTTCGGCTATCTGCCTGACAGGCGATCAAACCGGCGTGTTCTCCCCCCGAGAGAACGGAACCGTCACCTACGTGGGGGGCGAGTTTCAGGTGGAGATCCGGGTGGCCGGAATCGATGCGACCGTGGACCGGCAAGAGGGGTACTGGAACGCTTCGATCATCATCGGCGAAGAGTTCGCCATCTACGCCCAGCGCGGCAACGGCGACGCAGTTATCTCGCTCGACGGGAAAATGAGTAGGGGCAACGGGCTGTCTGGATGCCGCCGGCGATTCACTGCGTGGTCGGCATGGCTGATCCGGCCGGACGGTCGACAGATCGGGGAAGAGCCACTTTTCAGTGTGGTTTCGATTCCGAAGGTCGATTAAAGAGAAAGGGGCCGGAAGGCCCCTTCTCTGTTACAGCCCGCGTGCCCTGGCCGCCTGGACGCCGATGTCGAACGCGTTCTCGGGCGTGATCTGCGGCGCCACCGGCGCGGCGGAGTTCGCCCGGATCGGGTTCGGTGCGCTGCGGGCGACAGGTGCCGCTGCAGCTGGCGCGGCAACCGCGGTGGCCGGCAGGGCCAGGTAAGCGCGATGGATCTCGGTCTGCCACTGCGCCGGCGGCAGCGTGCGCTGGATGATGTCGATCGTCGGCGCCAGCAGCGCCAGCTTCTGATCGAACAGGGCATCACCAGCGCGCAGATGCGTCCCCAGCGCCTGCACCGATGCGATCCCCTGCTGGTACTGCAGATCCTGCTGCTGGCGATCCTGCTGCGCCTGGGTGTGGTTCTGCTGCAGCTGGCCCGTCTGCCGGTGCTGGGCCAGTTCCAACGCCACGTCGCGGGTGATGTCACCAGAGGTGACGCGGCCGGCCAGGTCCGGGTGGGCGCTCAGCGGATCGAAGCCAGGCGCCTCGCGGCCCAGCTGTTGGCCCAGCCACTGCAGCTCGCCCTGCATGCGCTCGTAGGCGTCTGCCATGCGCTTTGGGTCGCCCGAGTTGATGTCGGACAGGTAACGCAGTGCGCCCCCGAACTGCTCCGGCGTGGCCCCGGTGCTCTGGACCGTTTCCTCCCACTGGCTGACCCGCTCGCGGGCGTCGCGGGCCTGAGTGTGCAGCTCCTGGAAGCGCTCGGCCGCGCGTTCCTTCAGGCCCAGCTGCTTTACCTCGTCCTCCACGGTCGGCTGCTGCGGATGTGCGGGCTGTGCCGGCGGCTGCTCATTGGCTGGCGGTGCGTTCGGCTCGGCGGCGGCCGGCGTGGCCGGTGTGCCGTCCTGTGGCTGCTGGCCATCCGCTGCCGCTGGGGCATCACCGGGCAGTAGGTCCTCGCGGGCCTCCTGCTCGCGTGCGGCTTCAACGCCAGCCGAGAATGCATCCAGCTCAGCAGCAGCGGGCTGCGGCGTATCGCCGCCGTCGGCAACCGGCGGTGCGCCAGTGTCGGCCGGCTGGACGTCGGTCGGGGTGGTGTCCGGCGTGGCCGGGGTGTTCGGATCTTCGATGTGCATGGTGGAACCTCAGTTGGCGGCGGGTGGCGTGGCTCGGGCGATCAGCCCAGGCCAGGGTGATCGGGGAGCTGGACGTCTTCATCGCGCAGCACATACCAGTCATCGGCCAAGCAGTCGTTGACGCTGGGCACCCACGTGCTGACCGTGTCGTTGACGTTCTTGATGGCGAAGTAGGCGTTGTACGGGACCATCGAGCCTTCGCCGAAGTGCGCCTTTGCCGCGCCCGTCTGCACGGCATAGCTTGCCGGCGGGACCAGGTAGACGAACATGCCTTTGCCGTTCCAGCCATCACGCGCCAGGCGGCGGCCCTTCTTCAGGTGGTCCAGTGCACCGCCGAAATCGAGGCCGAAGGTGAATTCGGATGCGGGAAGACTGGTGCGTTGTTCATTCATGGTCTGCTCCTGTGGTCAGAGAGGCGGGGCGACAACGCCGCCCGCTGGTGCTGCGGTGGGTGCCGGCGCTTCGGCCGGCGGAAGGGCTTGCATCGGGTCAGCAGGCGGCATGCCGGGCATGGCTGGCGCGTCGATAACGGCGCCAGGCGCAACCTGCGGCACCTGCGGAATAAAGGTGTAGGCGTCGATCGATGTGTCGCCGGTGCGCTCGATGGTTTCGACCATCAGCTGCTCCAGGCTGTTGGCAATGTCGAACGGCGTTGCGCCGCGCATCTGACCGATGGTGACGACGGCCTCCTGCAGCTGCGGCAGGATCGCGCCCCACTGCTGCCGGCGCAGGTTGGACGCCGGGCGGCCCGAGCTGCCCGCGCGAATGTCGACGTTCAGCAGCGCGGTGACCAGCTCCGGCAGGGTCGCGTTGAACCACAGCGCCTCTGGCCCGGCAATGTCGCTCACCTCTTCCGGCGACAGGCCGGCGGGTGACATGGCTTCCTCGGCGGTGTACTGCGCGACCTCGCCCAGCACATCGTCCAGGCTGTCGCGGCTGTAGCCCAGGCGCGACTCGGTTCCCTGCTGCTGGATGTCGGCCTCGGTGGCCGTCTTCGCGGTCTGGATGCTGGAGGACAGCGCCTCCTGGATGCCCCAGATCAGTTCCAGTTCGGCGCGGATGGGCGCGGTGTCGTACAGCGCGGCGTCGATCTGGTTGTACTGGATGGGGAACAGCACGCTGGTGGCGGGCAAGCCCTTCAGGTCCAAGCCGACCATCTCTCCGATGCCAGCGCCCTCCAGCTTCGCTGCGTCGTCCGGCTCGACAGCACCACGGTCGAAGCCCAGCTTCGGGATGGCGCGACGGCGATGCTCCCGATAGTTCGTGCGGGTGCGGTTGTATTCGTCCAGCAGGGCGCGTGAGCGGTCCACCAGCGACTGCGGATGCCGCTCCCCATCTACCCACAGCGGCGCCCACTGGAAGAAGGGGTAGAAGCGCGTACTGCGCTGGTCAGGGGTATACGGCTGGCGCAGGTTGCGGCGCAGGCCGGGCGTGATGGTGTGCACCAGGTTGGTGGTCAGGTCCCACACCTCCCAGACGCACAGGAAGCGTGGGCCGGCATCACTGCCCTGCCCCGCTGCCGTGGCGCTGCGGAACACCTCGGCGTCGCTGTCGCTCACCACGCCGTCGGCCGGGGCGAACCCATCCTCGCGCGCGCGGCTCTCGGGCTGCACGTGGTAGTAGGCCTCGGCCTTCCCCAGATCGTCGCGCAGCTCCGGGAACGTGGCCTGCGCCTTGTCGTACGGCATGAAGGTGCGGTGGGCAATCCACGGCGAGATGGCGTAGTCCTTCAGCGTGGCCACGTCCATGGAGACCTGGATGTCTTCGCCGCGCACGAAGTCGAAGACCAGGCCGTTGTAGATGATGTGCTCGACCTGGGATTCCAGCGTCTGCATCTGCTGTTCGTACTGAGACTTCAGCAGGTCCGGGTTGGCGGCGTTTCCCTCGGCCAGCTCGCTTTCCATCAGGGCCAGGGATTCGAGCTTGGCGCGCAGGTCGGCGATGCGCTGATCGGTGGTAGGGTCGCGCTCGGTCTCGCGGTGCCATGCCGCCTTGATCCAGCCGATGCCGATGCTGAGGCCCGAACGCACCATGGCGTCGGCAGCGTGCTTCAGGCGACCACGCTTCCACAGCGAGGCAATGACGATCTCCAGCGTGCGGCCGACCTGCTTGGCCAGCTTCACCCGGCTGGAGCCGACCGACTCGGCGGGCTGCACGGCGGGCTCAGGGTCGCGCGCGTACAGGAACGACGTCAGCAGGTTCACGTAGGTGCCGGCGATCGGCACGCTCACGTCATAGACCGGATCGACCTGGTTGCGGCAGTAGCGACGGTCCAGCGCGTAGCCCTTCCGGGCGTGCTTGTCGAACTCGCGCGACTCCTTGATGCGTTTGTGCCAGTTGGCTACGTCTGCCTCTTCCTGTGCCAGCGCCTGGGCCTGCGCCTCGCGCTCTGCGTCGGCTGCCTGCTCGGCCGCCAGTGCGTCGTTGAAGCTGTCGGCGGTGGGCATGGTCACAGGGCGGATCTCCTACGTTCGGCGAGTGAGGGCTGGTCGGAGTGCTCCAACCACTGGCGGCTATGGGGCACCAGCACCCGAGGCCGTTCAATGGACGGTCGGTCGCGCGCGCTCACTGCGGCGGGGAATTTGCTGTGGATGAAGTAGCCCAGTGCGTCCGGCGGATGGTCGAAACCGGTCGTCTTGTCGGGCAGCCCGTTGGCGTCGTAAGGCTGTTTCTCCAGCGCCTCGGTGAGCTTCGGGCAGTTACGCACATTCACCAGGAAGCGACGGCTGCGCTTGGCGTTGAGGATCATGGCGTTGACGCTTACCACCCGCGAGCGGATGCGCGGGTTGGCCGCCGGCACCACGATGGTCATCGACCTTTCGGCGCGGATCAGGCCCAGGTCGGACGTGCTGGCGTTGTTGGTGTGCTGGCTGTCGCCGCTGGCGTCCGGGTAGATCGTCATGCGGTGACCGCCGTACTGGTCCCGCAGCGCCTGGATCATCGCCGGTGTGTCGCGGATGCCGGTCAGCTCGGCCAGCGCCATCGGCTCGCCGTCGCGGATCACGCAGATGATGGCCGTCATGTTCAGCACGTTGAAGTCCATGCCGATGTGCAGCGCCTCGCCGTCCTGGATCTCGGCCGTCGTGTTGTTGGCGGTGCGGGAGAACGCCGGATACACAGACCCGGTGGTCAGGTTGACGAACATCCCATCGATGTAGGCCTGCACCAGCTGCGGCGGGTAGCTCTCGAACAGCGACTGGATGTAGTCGTCGGGCAGGTTGGCCTCGTTGTCGTAGGTGCTGGCGTGCACCAGGCCGTACAGCGCCTGCAGCTTCGGGTTCTCGCTGGGCAGCTGGTGGAACTGCTCGTAGACGAAGTTGAACCCCTCGGGGGTGGTCGTCACATCGATGCCGTTCTGCAGGCCGTCGGCCTTCACGCGCAGGCGGGCGATGATCTTGCGCCAGGCGTCCTGGGCCTTCCGCTTCTTCAGGGTGTCGATCTCATCGACCAGGGCCTTGCCGACCTTGAAGCCGACGATGCTGGCCGGGTTGTCCATCGACCGGCAGATGATCGTGCCGCGGTACTGGCGGCCTGAGTACAGGTGGGCCTCCTTGTTCGACTCGACAATGCGCGCGCGCAGCCCCCAGTCGAAGGCCACTTCCTCGATGGTCGGATAGAAGATGTCGCGGATCTGCGGATAGCTGGGCGCGAAGTAGCCGGCCGGCACGCGCGGATGCGTCCACACGTGGCTGCACAGCGAGCCACAGCCAACCCAGGTCTTGCCCGAGCCGAACCCACCCACGAAGGCGCGAAACTTGTGCGGCAGCTGCAGGAACGCGGCCTGCGGTTCGTTAAGGGTTGGCATTCCGGCGGCGCCCGCTGACCACGTTCACCGTGACCGCGACCGGTGCTGGTGTATCGCCGTCATCCTCGCCCTCTGGCTTGTCGCGCCAGCTGCCTGGCCTGCGGTTCTTCAGCCAGAAGATCGCTGCGGTGGTGTCCGGGGGGTACTGCTTGTCGGTCGAGGTGACCACCACCTCCCCTTCCACCACCCGGACGTCGTCCTCTCGGCAGCGGTAGCCGGTTGCCCGCTCGAACAGGGCGCGCTCCACCCGCAGGTCAGCCTCGGCCTTACTCAGCTTTAGGGCTTCCGAAAACTCGGGGTGCTTGATCTTCCACAGGTTGACCGTGGACAGGGCTACGCCGAAGAACTCCGCCACCTCCGGGTCGGTGCAGCCCCTACGGCCCAGCAGTGCGGCCTGGCGCGTGAACTCCGCGCGGTACTTGGTGGGCCTGCCCCCCTTCGAAGGGGATTTTGCGGCCTTCTTGGCCGGTTTGGCCTTAGGCGCTTCTGGCTTCTTGCGGGGCATCAGCTCGCCCCCTGCGGGCAAGGCTGCCGATTCCCGAGGGCATGAACGTCACCATGGAGAGGCAAGTCCCCATGGCCGCCGCAACGCGGCATTCCCCGTGTCGGCTGCACGCTGTTGTCGACACCTGCGTGCTGGTCGTCCCGGTACTCGCCCCGGGTGGCTTCCTGACTGGATGGCGTCTGGCGGTCGCTCATGCTGCTGTTATCCCAGCCTGAGCATTCCGATCAATGGCGATCAGGCAGCAGCGAACAATTCCAATTGCATCGGCCAGCGGATGGGCTCTGGCTGCTCCCAGCCGTAGTGCTCCCGCAGGTCCTCGGCGATCTGCTCCGGGCTGGGGAAACTGACCCGTTTGCCGTCGGCGGTGTCGGCGCCGTAGAGCCCGAACAGCCAGTCGGGGTGCTCCCGCAACATGCCCTCCCCTGCTGCCGAGCCGATGCGCAGGGCGAAGATGCAGCAGGCAGGGTCGCCGAAGACATAGCTACCCTCGCCCTGGGCGTTGCGGATGTCGCGCACGCGGGAAAGCACCTTCCTGGCCACCACCAGCACGTCCGCCTCGCTGGCCACGGCAAGGCTGACCGCTGACCGGCGGAACTGCCGGTGCGGTGCCGCCTGCCTGGTCGTCTGGTTGTCGGTCTTCTTGCGCATGGTCGTTCCCCCGGTGGGGTTCGTCGGGATCAGGCTGAGGCCTCGTCGGTGATGTGCGAGGCCAGGTGGGTGTTCTCGAACCAAAGGGCAATCAGCAGCGCGTCGGCGCGGCCGTTATCCTTCTTGCGGCGCAGAGACGGCGCTGCGGAGGGGAACCGGCTGATCGCCAGCACGCGAGCGGCGTCCTTCTCCTGCTTCAGCAGACCGAACGACCGCTTCCAGCTGGCGGGCTCCGCTCTGGCGGTGGGAATGCCGAGCAGCTCCAGCACGGCCTTGGCCTTGCCGTAGGTGTCGCCGAAATTCATGGATGACTGCGCACCCTGCTTACGGCCCTTGGCCGGCATGGCCCGCACGCGCTCGATGCAGGCCGAGACGTGGGCGCCAGGGTTCATTTCCTTTGCGGCCCGTATGAACATCGCCATGGCGCGCGCGTCGAGCTCGGTGTGGCCGTCCACTTCCATGGTGGGGGTGTCGATCACCGGCCCGGCCTCGCCGTCCACCAGCGTGGCAATGGCTCCGCTCAGGCCCGGGTCGATGCCGAAGGTCAGGCTGCGCGCCATGGCCGCACCCTCCCCCAGTACTGATCGAGCGCGGTGTTCTGCAGGTCCAGCAGGTAGTCGTCGTTGCCGATCTCCTGGCGGAACCGGCGCGGCTGCTTGGCGTAGGACGGGCCGAACAGGCGCTCGCAGGTGTCCGCGTCCATGCCGCCGAAGGGCTCACCGCGGTGCGACCACGGGTTCAGTCCAATGGTGAAGTCGTGGCCTCGCCGCTTCTGACCGTGCTTGCCGCCGACGGTCAGGTGGTGCACGTCGCAGGGGATGTAGCCGAGGCCCAGGGCGTAGGCGACCACGCAACCAATGTCCTTGATGGCGTCCATGCGCTGCTGCTGCTCAACGGTGGGCTTGCTGGTGCTGCGTCCGCGCTTCATGCCGCATACCTCTGCAATCGTCGGGGAGCTTGGTCGCTCAGGCGCACGTTGTTGTCCACGGCCCAGGCCTGCGCGAAGGTGATCAGCTCGGCCATCTGCCCCACGGTCATGCGCCGGGTCTGGATGGACAGGTTCACGATGCTGGCGCCGTCGAGGGACGGCACCACGTCGCCCTGCTGGCGGTTGGACTCGCGCGCCCAGGCGTCGACCAGCAGGCGCTTCCAGCCCTCGGCATCGATGTAGCGGCCGGCCCACTTCAGCTGGGTGGCCAGCTCGCCGCAGATGGCGTGGAACATGGCGTTCTGCTCCAGGCTACGGCTCGGCTTGTGTTCCTTGACGGTCACGCACACGTCCTGCCCCAGCTCCAGGAACTGGCAGGCGAAGCGCCATGCAGCGGCCATTCGGTCACGCGCATTGCCTGCGCGGAGAATGAAGGTTCCCAGGTTCATGCGGCGCGTTCCTCTTCCGTCGCCAAGGCGGTGGCCATACCCCTGCACCAGCCGGCGATCGCGTAGCCGATGGGGATCAGATCTAGATCGGCATCCACCGGCTGCAGGCCTGCCTCGATTTCCTCGGCCTGCTGAATGCACCAGTTCGCCCTCTCGTTCGGTGTCATGCACGCTCTCCGGTTGCCATGTCCTTGCCGCTCCTGCGGCGATCGCGCGGCGCGTCGAATCCGCCGCTGTCATCGTCTGCATAGCGCAGCACGGTCTTGAGCGAATAGTTCGGCTTCTCGCCGTGGTAGTTCTCGAATCGGCTGCACTCCAGGTGATGCCGCAGGTAGGCGGTGCCGGTCTCACCCTGCCGGTTCTTGGCCAGGATGAATTCCGAGATGCCGGGAGCGCCGCAGGCATCCTTCGTGTAGTAGTCGTCGCGGTAGATGAAGGCGATCACGTCGGCGTCCTGCTCAATGCCGCCCGACTCGCGCAGGTCGGCCATCACCGGGCGCTTGTCGGTGCGCGTTTCCAGCGACCGATTGAGCTGCGACAGCGCGATCACCGGGCAGCCCAGCGTCTTGGCCAGCTTCTTCAACGTGCGAGAGATGTAGGAGACTTCCTCGGTCCGGTTACCGGCCTTGGCCGGCCCTGACAGCAGCTGCAGGTAGTCGACCGCGACCACGCCCAACCCGCCCTTCACCTTGGCGTGCATGCGGGACGCGCGCGCCACCAGCGAATCCACCGGCAGCGAGCCGCAATCATCGATCGCCAGCGGCAGGCCATGCAGGAAGTTCCGAGCGATGCTCAGCTTGTGCCAGTCGTCGTTGGTCAGTTCGCCCTTCACCCGCATGCGCGACAGCGGCACGCCCGAATGCATGCTCATCAGCCGCGCCAGCAGCTGCCGGCGGGCCATCTCCAGGCTGAACACCGCAGCGTGCTTGCCCTGCGCCGCCACGCTGTAGACCCACTCCAGCATGTTGGCCGTCTTCCCCATCGACGGCCGAGCCGCGAGGATCATCAGGTCGGTGGGTTCCAGACCGGGCAGTTTCCTGGCCACGTTCTGCCACGGCGGGACTAGCCCCAGGTCGGCGGTGCCTTCGAACCGGGCCTCCATTTCCTCCCACATGCCCTGCAGATCGCTGCGCACCATCACCAGGCCACCGTTGCCGCCCGACTGCACGCTGAGGTTGGCGAACTTGGCGGTGGCGCTGGCCACCAGCGCATCGGCGTCCTCGTCGGCCGTGCCGTAGGCGTCGTTGGTGATCTCGGTCGCGCGCTCGATCACGCCGCGCAGCAGCGCCTTGTTGCGCACGACCTCGGCATAGCCGCGGATGTTGGCCGCAGACGGCGTGGTGCTGGCCAGCTCGACCAGGTACGCGCCATCGCCCACCAAATCCAGCTGCCGCTGGTTCTCGAACCAGTTGATCAGCAGCACCGTGTCGAAGGGCTGTTCACGGTCGGCCAGATCGCAGATGGCGTGCCAGATCAGCTGGTGATCGCGGCGGTAGAAGTCCCGCTCGGTCAGCAGGTCGCGGACATCGCGCAGCGCTTCCGGCGCCAGCATCAGGCCGCCCAGGACGGACTGCTCAGCGTCGATCGAGTGCGGCGGCACTGGCAGGTAGGCGTAGTCGTCACGGTAGGCAGGCTGGGCGCTCATGCGGCCTGCTCCTGCTCACGGGCCTTCTCGGCATCACGCTCACGGGCCAGCTGCACGCCGGCCGTGGTCAGCTCACAACCACCTGCAGGCGGCAACCACCAGAGCTTGAACCAGTTACGGCGAACGGCATCGCGGAAGTGGGCGCGCCAGTCCTTCTGCATCTTGCCGCTGTCGCGGTGTCTGCCAGCGAACTCTCGCCACGCCAGGTGCAGGAAATCCTTCGGGATCCCAGCATCACGGGCGAAGGCAAAGATCGGGTCCGTCCTCGGGATGGCCGATTCGCCGGCGTCCTGGCACTGGTCGAGGAAGGCAGCGAAGGTGATCTTCTCCCGCTTCTTCCGCCCTGGCTTCGCCCCTTCGGCGGCAGCCGGAGGGGTATGGGGAGGTTCTTCTTCTTTTGGAGACGGATTCGGAGACGGAGACGGATTCGGAGACGGGGCAGTGCCAGAATCTGCTAGTGGCATAGTTCCACCTGCTACTGGCAGACCACTGCCCTGCTCGTTCTGTGCTTGTAGCAGCTTGGCCGCATACTCTGGCATCAGCTGCGATGCTTCTTGCCTACCGTGCCGACGGCAGAGTGCAGCCCATTTCGCCTTCTCCGAACGGGCCTCAGCGCCAGCTGACCAAGGCTGATGCTCGGCCCAGTCGTGCAGGTGGTAGGCGCCATCGCTGCCATCTAGGAATCCGACCGAGGCCAGCTCACGCACGAGCGCGTCGTTGTCGCCAGCCCAGTCCGCAGCCAACTCGATGTCCTCGGCGGTCATCCCTTCCAGATCGCCATCCGGCCGGTTGGCGCGCGCCCACAGGATCAGGCACACCAGCGACCAGCCAGCGGCAGGACCGAGCCGACGAACCAGCTTTTTCGTCTTCGGGTGGCCGGGCAAACCCGTGCTGAGACGCGCGTCGGTACTCATGCGCCCCTCAGCATCCCGGCCAGGCGCGACACTTCCGAGCGCCAGCACGGCGGCTCCATGGCAGCCTGCAGGTCGAAGAACTGGCGCAGCAGGTTCGATTCCGTCGCAGCGCACAGAGGACCTACAAGCCGGCGCGGGATCGGACGCATGCCGCGGCGCATGCGCGACACGTAGCTCTCCGACTTGCCGATGGCAGCGGCCACGTTCGCCAGCTTGTGGTCGCCGGCCTTCATCGCGATGGCCAGCGCCTGGTCCGGGGTCTCGATTTGCCGCACGACCTGCAGCGGCGCGTCCTTCGGTTTCCGGGTCACGCAGATACCCAGGTGAAGCCGTCCAGTTGGATCCGTCAGGTTGTCAGTGATTTCCATGATTTGCCTTTTCTTGCCAGGGGGTTGGGGGCGGAAATGGAGGCCCACCACAACGGAAGGCCCCGATGCCCGGTTCACTGCGGAATGCCCACGGAAACGTCGTCCAGATGATCTGGACCGGTGGGCGGTGCTTTGCCCTCGTAAGGGCGGGGGAAAAGACCCGCGTGCGACCGCTGAAGCGGAAGAAGCGCGAGCCGATGGCGGCCGGTGCGGTGGGCGTGGTTGTGCCCTTCCCCACCAGGCCGGTGTGAGGTAGCCATGTCAGGTGCCATCGGATACCGACAGGCGCTCGTCCTGCCACTGGCCGAACATGGAGGCTGCGAACTCGACGCTCGTGTGCGCTTCGACGCTGCGCCAGAATGCGATCTCGGCCAGGGCCGACTCGGCGTAGCCTTCGGGCATGCCACCATTCGCGTCGCACCACGCCAGCATCCGGCGGTGCGAGGCTTCCAACAGATCCGAGGTCTTTTCACACATGGCAACCACCGAGCAGATCGAAGCAGCCCAGCGAAAGCTGGAACGTGCCCGCGCCGAGCGCGATTCGTGGAAGGGAAGCAACCGGCACAACTACGAGATGGCCTCGCACCTGGTGGCGGCGCTGGAGAAGGAGTTGGCGAAGCTGCTGAGCGAGGACGGGCATTAGGAGTTGCCCCCCTTTTTGCGTGCGCGGATCTCTGCGATCGCTGCGGCGACAAGCAGCATCACGGCCACGCAGCCGCCGAAGCCGTAGAGGCCGGTGTCAGTCAACGTCGCGAAGGTGATGGGAATGATGTAGAGGCAGCTGACACCCAAGCCCCATACAACGCCGGCGGCGAATGGAGACTTGAACATTCAGGCCTCCGTTCCGGCCGATTCTGTGGCCGAGTCGGAAGCGCGGATTGCCTTACGCCGCTTGCCCTTGGGCGCGGGCGCGGGCGCGAACAGGTCGGGCCGCTTCTGGGCCGCCTTCCAGCACCAGGCATCGGGAATGGGCTTGGCTTCATCCCGTCCGGTCATGGACTGTCGGGGAAGGCCAAGGAATCGGGCGAACTCGGCGTTCGTTTCGATGCCGAGGGCGGCTTTGGCGCTAGCGAGGGTCGGGTTCATGCCGAAGAGTAAATCATCGGTTACCGGGAGTCGTCAACCATGATTTCCAACTTTCCGTCAATCATTCGTTACATGAGCATTGGCGCCCGTCTCGAAGACCTGCGGAAGAGCAGGCAACTAACCCAGCAGCAGATGGCCGACATCGTCGGAACCACGAAGCAGTACGTGGGCCGTCTGGAAAAGGGGCAGAACCAGACACCTAACGGGGTGTTCCTCACAGAGTGGGCCCGATATTTCGGAGTGAACCCCCGGTGGCTGTCGTCAGGCGATGGACCGCGTAATGCGGCGGAGTCAACGGCGTCTCATGCCACGCGACCGGATTTTGTGAAGCTTGCCGCCTCGGTCGACGTGCTTCGGCACTACCTAGAGTTCACAGGAGATCCAGGGGATTGGATCAGCGACCCCGTGCTCTTGGAGACCGCGTACGAGGTGGTCGAACAGTTCGGTGGCGATGCGCCGACGAACAACGTGTTCGACCTAACGAAGATTCTGGCAAAGAAGATCAGGGGTGGCGCGGATGGACAAGAACAGCAAGTTCGAGGAGCTCGCACAGCGTCTAGCGGCTAGAGCCTCGGTACTGAGGGTGAGTGATACGAAGAAGCCCACATTACGAGTCGTACCAACTGGGAAGGCCTTCGCGCAGAAGGATGGCTTTCGGATGGACGTGGTGCTCCGCGAGTCCCATATCCGCATGATCAGGCACTTCAAACGACGCTGGGGGCAGCCTATGCAACTGCTCATTGACCAGGCCTGCTTCGGCTACATGGGCGTCGAGCAGCTGCCCGATGACGATCTGATTCAGCTGCATCAGGACTTGGAGCGCGCACAGGATTGCATGCGCGACGGGGTCTCTTTCGAGGATGCCGGCCTTCTACGCTCACGCTACGGTTAACCTAATGATCACCCTTCTACCACTCATCGCCGCATTGGCACTCCCTCCCCTATCAGTAGCGGATCAGCAGACGGTTCAGGATGGGAAGACACGGGCCAACGAGTTCGCGGATTGCGCAGGGCTGTGGGACTACCTAGCGCAACTCGAGCACCAAGCTGGCAACCCCGCTTCGGCAGAACAACTCAGCAACATGGGAAATGGAGCGCAGACCGCAGCCCTTTGGCTACACGCGAACATCCACGCAGTGGAAGGCGGGAAGGCCGCCAGATACAAAGCGTGGCTGCCCATGGTCGCCCCGCGCCGTGAAGCCATGAAGCTGCGCCTGATGTCGGCCGCTGAGCGCGGTGACTACGATTACGTGAACACCCAAGGCATGCAGTGCAAGTCGCTACTGGATGTACAGCAGCAGGCAATCGATTCGATCAGAGCGGACATGGTTAAGGCGCAGATCGGCGACTAACAGACGCCCGGGACCTCCCGGGCACTTTTTTGCAGTTCATGTAACTTTTTGTTGACCGCAAAGGTAACCCATGGTTTACTGCGTCTGCCGGCCCACCCGGGCCATCCAAGACGGGGTCCACCATGGCAGAAGCAATCCTCTACCTGATCGCCTGGGCAGCGCTGGTCGCCAGCGCGGTGCTGCGGTATCGCCGCCAGCGTGGGGAGGCCTGAGTCATGGCCTTCCACACTCCCTCCGACCGGGCACGCAACGCCCAGCGCAGCTGGGACGACCAGGAAGATCCGCGCCTTGAACAGGAGTACCGCGCCGAGCAGGCAGCGGACCTGGCCAAGGCCTACCGCACCGACCCGGCGAAGCTGCGCGAGGCCGAGGAACTGACGGCCGGCACCTTCAGCGGCACCCACTACACCGAGGTTTCGCTGGCGCTGCACCGGCTGCACCACACGGACCCGGCCGACCTGATGGGCTCGGGCGTTCTACTGGACCTGTACCGGCTGGCCCGCGACGAGGCCGCCGCAATCGACGCGCAGCTGCTGGAACTGGCGCTGCAGCAGGTGGCGGCATGAGCCGGGCCAACGAGCGCGAAGCCCGCCGCCTGTCCTTCGATGCCATCGGGGAAACCTGCCCGAAGCTGGACAAGTTGAGGGACAAGGCTATCGAGTCCATCCCATCTGCGATCGAGGATGTGCTGAAGGATCTGGTTGAGAGCATCAAGGACGAAGCGACCATCCCGCTGCGCGAGGCATTGGACAACGCCTACCTCGAACTGATCCAGGCCCAGCAGACCATCGCCGAGCTGGAAGAGCGCATCGCGGAGAAGAACCAGCACATCGAATCGCTGGAAGCGGAACTGGAAGAAGCAACCAAGGCGCTCGACGCCATGGAGGCCGCATGACCGCCGCCGAACGCGAGCATCGGCACCACGTGGTGGCTACTGTCGTCGCCAATTCCCTGTCGTTCTGCCTGGGCGTGCTGGCCGCTGTGCTGGCGCAGGCGGTGCTGTCGTGAGCCGGCGCATCGACGTGCTGCAGGTGATCTATGGCACCCAATGCGTGCTTGCCATCGATCTACCGAATGCCGATCCCGACAACCAGCTGGGCCTTGCGCACGACCTGATCGCCGAGGTCTTCGCCGCCGCCCGCGCCTCCCTTGCAGCCCGCGACCTGGCGGACCATATGGCCGCCGACGACCGCCTGCGCGCCGCTCTGGCCGCGTGCGAACCCACAGACACCGATCACAACCGCGAGGCCGTGGACGGCCTGTGCGTGGAGGAAAACGACGATGAGCAGTAAGCACACGCCGGGGCCGTGGGCCGTAACCCCGCATCCGCAAACGCACGTGGACGTTTTTGGCGTCGGCGTTATCAGGGACGACAAGGAATTTCAGTACGGGCTTTCCCACACCTTCTGCTACCAGAACGCGGAAGCCAACGCCCGTCTGATCGCCGCCGCGCCGGATCTCTTGGAGGCGTTGGAGCGAATCGCCCGGCCGCACGACTGCGGATGCGTTCCCTGCACTGGGCAGTGCCGCAGCCAGATTGCACTGGAAATCGCAGTGGAAGAAATGCAGGAACTGGCTCGCGCCGCCATCGCCAAGGCCACAGGGGAAGCCTGATGCGCCTCCTGACCTTCTTTGGCTGCAGCAACTGGCGCGACGTCGCCGCCTGCCTCGCCTGCTACGCCATCACCGCCGCGCTCGCAGCCGCCATGTGTTGGCCGCTGGCCTGGTCCTGACTTCCCGCCGGCGCGGCCGGCCTTCCTGAGAGGCACCACCGATGTTCGAACTGATCGACGCGACCGCCAAGGTCTCCAACTACAACCCCCGCGCCGAGAAACATGGCGGCGAAAACAAGATGGCCGGCGACCTGAAGCTGCTCGCCACCACCGGCAGCAGCGTGCTGGATTTCTTCAGCAAAGATCTGCGCAAGGCCCTGTATCGCAAGCCCGGCCAGGGCGAGCAGCAGGATCTGATCGAAGGCGCCGACGGGCTCACCGCCGTGAAGTTCCCGCGACTGGGCGCCCTGCCCTGGGACGAGGAATACCCGGGCTATGAACTGGTGATCGCTGGCGGCCTGGGCCTCACCGAACCGATGGTGCTGTCCGGCGTGACGCTGAAGAACTTCAAGTTCGAAGCGCTGGACGGCGGCAGCCTGCAGGTCACCGTGAGCGCCCTGTTCCATCCGACCACCGAACAGGCCGGCGCCCTGTGCGCACTGATCCAGGAAGACGTGCAGATCACCCTGATCCCGCCGACCAAGCAGGCCAAGGGCAGCAAGCCGCAGCAGGAAGACCTGGCCGCGTAACGCATTCCCCCGCCCTCACGGGCCCCGCGCCGGCCGGGATTCCACGACGCCGGCATTCATTCCCCTTCATCACGCCAACGGGAGTTCTAACCATGGCACTGCGCATCATCCGCTCCACCGACCCGATCACGGTCACCCGCCTGAACGTCTGCATCTATGCCGCCCCCGGCCTGGGCAAGACGTCCATTTCCTTCACTGCCGACAAGCCGCTGCTGCTGGACTTCGACCGCGGCGCGCACCGATCGGCCAACCGAAAGGACACCGTGCAGGTGGAGCGCTGGGAAGACGTGGCGCACATCACCGCCGACGACCTGGCCGACTTCAACACGGTGGTGGTCGACACTGCCGGCCGCGCGCTCGACACGCTGACGCCGGACATCATCCGCCGCAATCCGAAGATGGGCCGGGGTGGTTCGCTGACGCTGCAGGGCTTCGGCCAGCTGAAGGCCGAGTTCGTGGCATGGCTGAAGCACCTCAACAGCCTGGGCAAGGACGTGGTGCTGATCGCCCACATGGACGAGCAGCGCAACGGCGACGAGATCATTGAGCGTCTGGACGTCCAGGGTGGCAGCAAGGGCGAGATCTACAAGGCGGCGGATGCCATGGGCCGGCTGTCGATCCGCGACGGCAAGCGCATGCTCAACTTCAGCCCCACCGATGCGTCGTTCGGCAAGAACCCGGGCCAGCTGGAACCGCTGGAAGTACCGCACCCGGAGCGTGACCCGCAGTTCCTCGCTCGCGTGATCCAGCAGATCAAGGACCGGCTCAACGCCATGACCGAGGAACAGCGCGAGGCTCAGGCGGCGCTGGAGAAGTGGCGCGACCGCACCACGGCTGCTCAGGACGTCACCGCGATCAATGCGCTGCTGCCGGAGGCAAAGGGCGGCTCGCAGGCCATGAAGGTGCTGCTGAACGACCGTGCCGCCGCACTCGGCCTTACCTTCGACAGCAAGGCCGGCCAGTACGCCGCGCCGAAGGCAGCCTGACCGTGCTGGCCCGCGTGTCCAACATCGAGGCGTTCCGGAAGTGGCGGGACGCCGACGACCAGCCGGTGGCAGACCTGGTGCGCTACATCACCGTGGATCAGCCCACCAAGGCGATGCTGGCCGGCACCGCGTTCCACGATGCCCTGGAACACGCGGTGCCGGGCGACTACGAAGTGCTGCAGGCGATGGATCACACGTTCCACCTGCCGGACTGCGAGCTGGTGCTGCCGACGATCCGCGAGGTTCGCGCCTATGGCGAGTACGGCGGCCTGACCGTGACCGGCAAAGTGGACTGCCTCGACGGAAAGCGCGTCGATGACCACAAGACCACCAGCCGGTTCGATGCCGAGCGGTATCTGGCCGGCTACCAGTGGCGGTTCTATCTGGACCTGTTCGGCGCCGACGTCTTCCGATGGAACGTGTTCGAACTGAAGGAGGTCGGCGAACTGGAGTACCGCGTGTCGCCGCCACAGCTGCTGGAGGTCACCCGCTACCCCGGCCTGCACGACGACTGCATGCAGTTGGCGCTGGACTACTTGGCCTTCGCCGAGGAACACCTGCCTGCGGGCTACAGCACAGAGGTGGCCGCCTGATGGACGTCGCCCTCTACCCCTACCACGCAAAAAGCCTGCGCCGTGCCGGCCAGGCCCGCGCCCAGCTGTTCGCCCATGTGATCGAGGGCAAGCGCTACACCACCGCGCAGGTGGCCGAGATCTTGGACATATCCCACAGCGCCGCATACGAGCGGATCAAGCGGCGCCCTCACCCGCTCACCTGGGCGGACCTGCAGAAGGCACGCACGCCATGAAGGCCTGCACGAAGTGCGCGGCCCGGCTGCCGCTGCGGTTCTTCCCGCTCATCAACGGCAAGGCCACCGCCGCGTGCGCGCCCTGCCGGAACACCGAGCGCCGCCTGCACGACCCGCTGCGCCCCCTGCGCCGCGACCCGCTGCAGGTGCGCCTGAACAACCTCACCAACCTGTGGCACGGGCCAGTGCGCCGCGTGCCGCTTCGGAGCTACGCATGAAGATCCAGCAGATTGCCCCGTGCAACAAGGTGACCAGCTGTAAGACGGACCCCAAGTACTACGCGCCGTCGACCAGCTACGGCAGCGCCTGCCCGACGCGCACAGCTGCCATTGCCCTGCAGAAGTTGGAACAGGCCTACGCGGAGGACAAGGCAACCCATGAAGCGAACCTACCCGCGATGGCGGCAAACCAGGAAATCATCGAACGGGTAACAGCGCTGATGGCCGAGATCGGAATGCCTTCGCGCTTCAGCGAACGCGATCTGCGCTCCCGTTCCCGCTACCCGAAGTCGATCACACATGACGCCGGCTACCTTACCGACCTGCGCCGGGAGGTGAAGACGAGCGACGGGTGGGACCATGCCCAAGCATCCTACGAGCGTTTGCTGGCCGACTACCGCCGGTTCGAAGCGGAAGCAGCGAAGCAGAAGGAGCAGGCTGACCGCCACAAGGAAAGGGAGCACAACCGGCTGATCGAGCAGCGCAAGGCGGATATGGCTCTGGCCGCGATGCTGCTCAGGTACGACCTCCCCATCGATGCGTCATGGGAGGACGTCCTGGAAGCGTTGCGCGGCCGTGATAAGCGCCTCGACTTGGCCGTGGCAATGCGACAGACGCGCGGCGATTGGAGCGAAGGCCCCTACCGTGTGCGCCATGCGCTCGACCGGTTCTCCGTCGAAACCGACGAGGACAAGGCCATTGCCAACGACGTGCTGGATTGTCTGCGCGACTTCGACGACGGGCGCGTGTTCCGCGACACGACCTGGAACTACGACGTTCTGTTCGCCAGCGTGGCCGACCAGCAGCTTTCGGCGGACGTGCAGACCGCCCTGGACAACGCACGGGGCACCTACTGATGAGCCACCACCGCTACGACCGCCGGCTGCCGAAGCGCACCGAGGGCTTCGCCTGGGGCCGGTCCATCGACAAGGTGCTGGGCGGCCACGTCCTCACCTACCGCCTGTTCCGCCGCGACCTGGCCGGGAAGCTGCACATCGAGACGCGGACGTTCAAGCTCACCGACCACCGCCGGTTCATCGCAATGGAGCTGCTGAAAGCGCGCCGCGTGTTGCGCGCGCGCGTCGACGCCATCGGCTATGCCCTGATCGAGGCCGAGCAGGCCTCCCAACTGCAGGAGGTTGCATGAATACCAAGAAGACCCTGGCAGACGCGCAGCCCGGTGGGAGGGTGCAGGTGATGCCGTCCGACGCGGCGCGCGCCTTGCTCGCGGCGCAGTACCGAGACGATGGTGATAAGGCGAAGGCCATCCGCATCAATCACAAGTCGCTGACTGACTCCGACAAGCGCGCGTTGCGAGCCATCGAAGCCGCCCTCTCCGCCCAGCCCTCCCCGGGTGGTCAGGGGGGTGCGCTTTTGGAATCGCTGGTCGCCCGGTGGCGCAAGGACGCCGACGAGGTCGGAATCAGCGACAACACGCTCTGCCAGAAGATCGCAAACTGCACCATGCGTCACGCGGCAGAACTGCAAGCAGTACTCGCCGCCCGCCAGCCGGTGGAGTTGATCGCGCAGAAGGTGGGTGCCTACCGCGTAACCGTGGCCGAGGACGCCATCACAGTAAGCCACGGGCGCGACATTGTGTTTGCCTACAGCGCTGGCGACGCAGAGCCGATCAACGCCCGCCAGCCGGTGGGGGAGCCGGTGGGCTACGCCAACATCCACCAGCTCAACGATCCCCGTAATGACGGGGTGGTGCTTCGTAGGAAGGATGACGATGGGTTCTTCACCGAGCCCCTTTTTCGCCGGCCGCCCGCGCAGGCCGTGGACATGGGTCTGCAGCTGGACCGCTACGACGCCGGGCTGCTGGGTGACGGCGGTGGCGGCGATGTTTGCTGGTGGCAGGACTACATCCGCACCGAGCTGGATCGCGCCCATGAGTTCTACCAGGACCAGGCCGACGCCCATGGCTGACCAGCTGCTCACCGCTGCAATGGTCCACGTGTTTGCCCTGGCCGGGTTCCTGGCCGGCATCGCCACCCTGTGGGCGATCAGCCGCGCATGCCGCGCCGCGCGAAATGGGCTGCGCTGGTGCTGGCGGAGGTGCGCTCATGGCTGAGGCAGCCATCCGCCACGCCGGGAACCCCGCGTGCGAGGAATACACGTTGTGCGGTGTCGCCTGGGACTGCAACCACATGGATACCTGCGCCGACGAACCGGACGTGCTCTTCGCCGAAGCTGGCCAGACGATCGACTGCGCGGGTTGCCGGAAGGTCATCGCCTACTGCAAGGCGGTCAAACGCTGGAAGGAGCCAGGAAGATGACCGCCCAGCTTTTCCCCCGCGAACCACGCCGCATGAAGCAGCCGGCCAAGGACGTGCTGCGCGAGCAGCTGGTGGTCGCGGCCGATGAAGTGATCCGCCTGCGCGCCGAGGTGCTGCGCCTGCGCGATGCAGCAACCCAGGCCACCGAGCAGCTGCGCGCTGCGCTGGCCACGAACTGAAGGAAACCAGCATGCAACTGATGACCCCCGAGCGGTGGCTGGCCCGCTACTTTGAAGAAGGCAGCCGCCCGTCCATGCAGGTGCTGCAGCGGCTGCTGCGCGAGGGTAAGCTGCCCGGCCGCAAGGTCGGCGGCACCTGGTTCATCGACGAACACGAATGGCTCGCCGGCGGCGATGATCTTGTCGCGCGAGTATTGGGTGAGGCGGCCTGACGATGGCACCGAGGCAACGAAGCAAGAGCCGCCAGGGATGGCCGGCCAATCTGTACCCCAACCGGGACGGGTTCAAATACCGGCACCCGGTCACGAAGAAAGAGACGTGGATGGGCACCGACCAGGCCCGCGCGTTCGCCGCGGCCAAGAAGCTCAACGCGCTGCTGATCCCCACCGACGACCTGGTGGCCCGGGTCATCACGCCAGGCGAGACGGTGGCTGATGCGATTGTGGTGTTCCGCCGCGATGACGTGCCTGGCAGGAAGTGGGCGTCGAAGACGGCCGAGGTCTACGAAAGCGTGATCCGACGCATCGAGGCCGGGCTGGGTTCGAAGGCGGTGGCCGACGTGACGGTGAAGGTGTGCGCCACCTTCATCCGCGAAGTGACCGAATCCGACCGCGCGCGCCAGCAGTTCCGGCTGGTGCTGGGCTGGATACTGGCCTGCGCCGTGGAAGAAGGCTGGATAGATACCAACCCTGCGCTGGCGACTCGCCGATTCCAGCACGAGCGGAAGCGCGTGCGCCTGACCCTCGACGTATACCGCGCGATATGGGACCAGGCAGCACCCTGGCTGCGCAACGCCATGGACCTGTCGCTGGTGACGCTGCTGCGCCGCGAGGACGTGGTTACGGTGAAGTTCGCCGACATGCGCGACGGCCACCTGTGGGTGGTGCCGTCGAAAACCGAGGGCTCGACGAACGTTCGACTACAGATCGCTGTGGCTGGCCCGCTGCTCGACCTGCTGGCCCGGTGCCGCGATGACGTGGTTTCGCCGTTCGTGATCCACCGCCTGCCGGAAAAGGCCAGGCCCAGCGACAAGCGCGCGAAGGACCGCGCGCACCACACGCAGGTGTTGCCCGAGCAGCTGTCGCGTGCATTCGCAAAGGCGCGCGATGCTGCCGGCGTGGGTGGCGATGCGCCGCCAACCTTCCATGAGATCCGCAGCCTGGGCGGCGCGCTGCTGCGCGATGCGGGCTGGACCACGGAACAGATTCAAGCGCTGATGGGGCACGGCAACGCGTCGATGACTGAGCATTACCTGGGTGGCCATGAAGCGCCGTGGCAGCCGGTCACCACGGGTATCGCGCTGCCTCGATAGGGTGGCGATAGGGTGGTAATAGGGTGCACAACGAAAAAGGGCCTGCACCGCATGGCGCAAGCCCTTGTTCTATCGCTGCTTTTGGTCGGGACGGCCGGATTCGAACCGACGACCCTCTGCCCCCCAGGCAGATGCGCTACCAGGCTGCGCTACGCCCCGACTGATGCTGCGATGTGCCCGCCAGTGCGGCGGGCCGTGAAGTATAGCGGATTACGATGGAAATGGGATCAGCGACGCAACAACTGCAGCACTTCTTCCAGCTCCATGCGCACCTGCTTGATGATCTGGTTGCTCAGCGCCGATTCCTCGCGGGCATCGGGACCGTCCAGACGCAGGCGTGCACCACCGATGGTGTAGCCCTGTTCGTACAGCAGGCTGCGGATCTGCCGCACCATCAGCACGTCGTGGCGCTGGTAGTAGCGACGGTTGCCTCGGCGCTTGGCCGGCTCAAGGCTGGGGAACTCGGTTTCCCAGTAGCGCAGGACGTGCGGCTTGACGTCGCACAGCTCGCTGACCTCACCGATGGTGAAGTAACGCTTGGCCGGTATCGGCGGTAGTTCGCGGTTACTGCCCGGATCCAGCATAAGCTTCCACCCGCTCCTTGAGCTTCTGGCCCGGACGGAAGGTCACCACCGTACGGGCGGAAATCGGAATTTCCTCGCCGGTCTTGGGGTTGCGACCCGGGCGCTGGTTCTTGCGCCGCAGATCGAAATTACCGAAGCCCGACAGCTTCACCTGACGTCCCTGTTCCAATGCTTCACGCAGCACATCGAAAAACGCGTCGACGAATTCCTTGGCTTCCCGCTTGTTCAGACCGACTTCGTCGAACAGCTTTTCCGCCATCTCCGCCTTGGTCAATGCCATTGCCTGCTACCCCCGAGTGCTGCCCGCTCAGCCGCGGATCCGGGCGTGGTGTTCACGCTCGATGGCGGTGACCGCCTCGGCCACCACCGCATCCACGTCGCGGTCCGTCAGAGTGCGCGACTTGTCCTGCAAAATCAAGCCCATAGCGAGACTCTTGAATCCCGGCTCGATGCCCTGGCCGACATACCGGTCGAACAGGTTCAGCTCGCGCAGCAGCGGCCCGGCGGCCTGGCGGACGGTGGCGGCCAGATCGGCCCAGGCCACCTGTTCAGGCACCAGGAACGCCAGGTCGCGGCGCACCGCCGGGAAGCGCGACAGTTCGCCGGCACGCGGCAGGCGGCGGGCGGTCAACGGCTCCAGGTCCAGCTCGAAGGCGTACACGTCAGCTTCGATGTCCATGGCCTTGGCCAGGCGCGGGTGGACCTGGCCGATCCAGCCGATCGCCACGCCATCGCGGAACACCTCGGCCGAACGCGCCGGGTGGCCGTAGGCACGCGCCGACGGGCGGAACTCCAGCTGTGCACCACTGGCAGCCGCCAGCGACTCCAGATCGCCCTTCAGGTCATGGAAATCGACCTTGCGGGTCGGCAGGCCCCACTGCACCGCCTGCGCATCACCGCAGACCGCCGCCGCCACGCGCGGGGTTTCCAGCGGCGCGGGCTGACCGTCTCCGGCCTGCTGGGCGAACACCCGGCCGATCTCGAACAGGCGCACACGGCCGAGCTGGCGGGCGGCATTGCGGCCCAGCGTGGCGACCAGGCCCGGCAGCAGCGACGGGCGCATCACCGCCAGTTCGGCCGACAGCGGGTTGGCCAGCGGCACCAGCCCGTCACGCAGCTGCCACTGGGTCAGCAGCGCGTCGTCGACGAAGGCGAAGTTGACGGTTTCCTGCTGGTCGCGGGCGATCAGCTGGCGGCGCACGCTCAGCGCGTCCAGCTGGGTCTCGCTCGGCATCGCCACGCGGGCGGCGCCGCCCGGCAGTGTGGTCGGAATCTGCTCGTAACCGTGGATACGGGCCAGCTCTTCGATCAGGTCTTCTTCAATGGCGATGTCGAAGCGGCGGCTCGGCGCGGCCACCTGCCAGCCCTCGGCAGTAGCCGCCACATCCATGTCCAGCGCGCGCAGGATGCGCTCAACTTCGGCATCGTCGATGGTGATGCCGAGCACCCGGGTGATGCGCGCGCGGCGCAGCACGATCGTTGCCGGCTGCGGCAGATCGGCCTCGCGCACGGCTTCGGTAACCGGCGCCGGGGTGCCGCCGGCCAGATCCAGAACCAGGCGGGTGGCGTACTCGATGGCGGTGCGCGGCAATGCCGGGTCGACGCCACGCTCGAAGCGGTGGCCGGCATCGGTGTGCAGGCCCAGCTTGCGGCCGCGGCCCATGATCGCGGCCGGCGCGAAGTGCGCGGCCTCCAGGAACACGGCGGTGGTGGCATCGGTGACGCGGGTGTCGAAGCCACCCATCAGGCCGGCCAGGCCAACCGCGCGATCGGCATCGGTGACCACCAGGAAGCTGTCGTCCAGCGTGGCATCACGGCCGTCCAGCAGCTTCAGGGTCTCGCCCGCACGCGAACGGCGCACGGCGATGCTGCCCTGCAGGGTGCCCAGGTCATAGGCATGCATCGGCTGGCCCAGCTCGAGCATCACGTACTGGGTGATGTCGACCAGCAGCGAGACCGGGCGCACGCCACTGCGGCGCAGGCGCTCGGCCATCCACAGCGGAGTCGTGGCGGCGGCGTTGACGCCCTCGATGACACGTCCCAGGTAGCGCGGCGCTTCAGCGCCGGCGTCCAGCTGGATCGACAGCTCACGGCTGCCGACCGGCGCAATGGCATCGGCGGCGAAATCCAGCACTTCGCTGCGGGTCGCTGCGGCGACGTCGTAGGCAATGCCACGCAGGCTGAAGCAGTCGGCGCGGTTCGGGGTCAGCTTGATCTCGATGCTGGCATCGGGCAGGCCCAGGTACTCGACCAGAGCCTGGCCGACCGCCGCATCGTCGGGCAGTTCGAGCAGGCCGGACGCATCGTTGTCCAGACCCAGCTCCTTGGCCGAGCACAGCATGCCGTTGGACTCGACGCCGCGCAGCTTGGCCGGCTTGATCTTCAGCTCGCCGATCTGCGCACCGACCATCGCCAGC